>NZ_FOFO01000043.1 GCF_900110965.1 Ectothiorhodospira magna | reverse complement strand
AGGAGGACGCGACCAGGGCCGCGTGATCGTGCTACGCACGATGCGCTATCCCTCCCCGCCCTGAAGGACGGGGTTTCTCGCGCAAAACGATGAAAGTCATCATCAAACCCTTGATCCTTGCGGGTCTGCTGGCCCTTGCAGGCGGGTATTTCTACGCGCCCTATTACACCGTCTCCCAGATGCAGGCGGCTGTGGAAGCCAATGACCCGGACCGGTTGGCCCGATATGTGGATTTTCCGGCGCTGCGGGAAGACGTGCGCCAAAGTCTTAACCAGATGCTGGCCAGGGAACTGGCTGAATTTCGTCGGGACAATCCGTTTGGCAATCTGGGAGTGGCCGTCGCAGGCGCTCTGCTCAAGCCCCTGGTCGATGCCGTGGTGTCTCCCACCGGAGTGGCCACCATCATGGAGGGCCATGTCCCCGAACCCGATGGCCGCACCATGGGCTTTACTGCCCAGGGAGAAACCCAGGTGCGCATGGGATATTCGGGCCTGCACCGTTTCGTGGTCACCCTGGAGAGTGACCGTGATCCCCTGCAGCAAATGGACCTGATACTGGTACGCCAGGGCGCCTTTTCCTGGAAACTGGCCGCCTTGCGGTTCCCCTGGTCCGAATAGGCTGGCCTATGCCCCACCGTCAATGCGCGAGAAGCCCTTGAGCGTGCAATATTTTCACTTCAGTCTTGGTATTTCCCGCGATGAGTACCTGCGCTATTACAACGGCGCCGCCTCGACGGTGGTGGTCATGTCCCAGGAGGGGCGAACGGTACGTTTTCCTGCCTCTGCCCTGCGCCCGTTCGTGCTGCACGACGGGGTCCGGGGGCGTTTTCGACTCACGGTGAATAGCCAGTTCAAGCTGTTGTCACTGGAGCGACTCTAACCTTCAACCCAAACCGACACAGGAGGACGCGAGCCAGGGACCGTGATCGTGCTACGCACGATGCGCTATCCCTCCCCGCCCTGAAGGACGGGGTTTCTCGCGGGACATGATGAAATGGATCAAACGTACCCTGATGGCCGTGGTGGTGCTGCTGGTGCTGTTCGTGGCTCTGGTGATCTTCCTGCTGGCCACCTTTGACCCCAACGCCCACAAGGACCGCATCAGCGCCGCTGCTCAGGCTCACACCGGTCGGGCACTCACCATCAGCGGCGACATTGGCCTGTCTGTCTTTCCCCGTCTGGCCCTGACTCTGGGGGAAACCACTCTGGCCAATGGGGACGGCTTCCCCGATCCATATTTCGCCCGTATCCGCGAGGTGGATGTGGCCGTGGCCCTGTTGCCCCTGCTGCGAGGTGAACTCCAGGTGGAACGGGTGCGTCTGGAGGGGCTGGACCTGAATCTGGCACGGGATGCCCAGGGGCGTAGCAACTGGGATGATCTGCTGGGAAACGGGGATACCCGACACCGGCCAGGGGAGGCACCACCGGCATCCCCCCCAGGGGAGGATACCCAGGTCATTCCCGCCAGGGTGCGTGATCTGGACATTGCTGGTATCGAGATCCGCGATGCCCGGGTCCACTGGCGCGATGCCCAGGCTGGAACCGATCTGGTGGTGGATGCCTTCAATCTGACCCTGGGGCGCCTGCGTCCGGGTGATGAAACCCCGGTGGAGCTGGCCTTCCAGACCCAACTGGGAGAACCGGACCTGACGGCGGCCACCCGTCTGTCGGCCTTGCTCCATCTGGATATGGCCCAGCAGCGCTATGGCCTGCGGCGGCTGACGGCGACGCTGGATGCCCAGGGGGAGACCCTGCCCGCCCCCGTCAAGGCCCGTCTGGAAGGGGATCTATGGGCGGATCTGGGTAACGACAGGGCCAGACTGGAGCGATTGACCCTGACCGCCTTCGACACCCGGCTCACTGGAATGCTGGAAGTGGCGTCATTGACCGGGGAGCCACGTGTACACGGCACCCTGCGCAGCGGCGCCATCCATCCCCGCAATCTGATGCACACCCTGGGTCTGACAGCCCCGGAAACCGCCAATCCCGATGTGCTCAATACTGCCGCCCTGGATCTGACCTTTACCCTGCAGGGCGATCGGCTGGATCTGAGCCGGCTCGTGGTGACCCTGGATGAAACCACCCTGACGGGGAATGTTGCCGTGAATCATCTGGCCGCCCCGGCCATCACCCTGGCCCTGCAGGTGGATCATATCCATCTGGACCATTACCTGCCCCCCGCTGACGATACCCCGCCGCCGGATACGGGTCAGGGGCCGCCTCCCCGTGACGGCTGGCCGGAGGACACCATGGCATTGCCGCTGGAACTGTTGCGGTCGCTGAACCTCAACGGCCAGATCAACATCGATCAGCTGGTGGTTGCCAATCTGAACCTGGCCGATGTGGTCTTGACCCTGCAGGCCCAGGAGGGTCAGGTCACATTGCGTCCCTTTCGCGCCGCACTCTACGGCGGTGGGGTGGAAGGCACCCTGGGACTAGATGCCCGACAGGATATCCCCCGGTTCCAGACCCGCAGCCACCTGCAGGGCGTCCGCATGGGACATCTGCTTGAAGACCTCACTGGCCAGCCCCCCCTGATCACCGGCACCGCCAACCTGAATGTTGACCTCACCAGCCGGGGGGATTCGGTCAAGACCCTGATCGCCGGACTCAACGGCAACGGCAATCTGCGTTTTGCCGACGGTACGGTCAAGGGGATCAATCTGGCCCAGATCATCCGTGACGCGGAAGCCCGGCTGCGGGGGCGCGCCGTCGAGCCGGCCACCGCGCCGGTGCAAACCGATTTCACCGAACTCACCGGCAGTTTTCGGATCAGCAGCGGGGTGGTGGACAATCAGGATCTGCAGGCGGCCTCGCCGCTGTTGCGGGTCCGGGGACGGGGCACCGTGGACCTGAACCGGGAGCGTCTGGACTACCGGCTGGATACCAGTCTGGTGGCCACCCTGGAAGGGCAGGGGGGGCGTCCCCTGGATGACCTGCGCAATGTGAATCTGCCCATCACCATCCGCGGCACTTTCAGTGAACCCCGCTTTGGTCTGGACCTGGCTTCCGTACTCGGTGGCCGCCTGGAGCAAGAGCGGGAACGCCTGGAGCGACAGGTGCAGGAACGGGTGGAGGAAAAGGTGCAGCCACTGATCGAGCAACAGCGTGACCGGGTGCAGCAGGAAGCGGACCGTATCCGGGATCAGTTGGGGGATCGACTGCTGGAGCGACTCCGTTGAGCCAGGCGCAGACGTTCGCCACCCGGTTGCTGACATGGTTTGACCACCATGGCCGCCATGATCTGCCCTGGCAGCAGGGGATCACCCCCTATCGAGTCTGGGTTTCGGAGATCATGCTGCAGCAGACCCAGGTGACCACGGTGATTCCCTACTATCAGCGGTTCATGGCCCGCTTTCCCGATGTGACCACATTGGCACAGGCCCCCATTGATGAAGTGCTGCATCACTGGTCCGGTCTGGGCTATTACGCCCGCGCCCGCCACCTGCATCAGGCGGCCCAGCAGGTGATGAACCACCATCAGGGCCGCTTCCCGGATACCCCCGAAGGGCTGGAGGCCCTGCCCGGTATTGGCCGTTCAACGGCGGCGGCCATCCTTGCCATTGCCTGCGGTCAACGGCAGGCCATTTTAGACGGCAACGTCAAGCGGGTGCTGGCCCGTCATCGCGGTGTATCAGGATGGCCCGGCACCACCGGGGTTTCCCGTCAGCTCTGGACGCTGGCAGAGGCCATGACACCCACCGTCCGGGTGGCGGACTATACCCAGGCCATCATGGATCTGGGGGCCACCGTCTGTATCCGCCGCCGCCCGGTCTGTGACGCCTGTCCCGTGGCCACGGACTGCGTGGCCCTGGCCACCGGTCGCCAGTCTCTCCTGCCCACCCCCCGACCCCGGCGGGCGCAGCCCCTGCGCAATACGGTCATGCTCATCATTTGCGGCCCGGAAGGGGTGTTACTGGAGCAGCGTCCAGCCACGGGACTATGGGGCGGGCTATGGGGCTTTCCCGAGGTATCATCAATCCAGGCGGCTCCCCCCTGGTGTGTCCATCATCTGGGCATACCCCCCGATGACATCCACACATTGGCGTCTTTTGTGCATGTTTTCACCCATTTTCGGCTACACATTACCCCGGTACAGGTATGGGTGAAAAACCCGATAACCACCGTGATGGAAGCGCCCGGTCGGGTCTGGTATAACCCTCAGGCGCGTTCGGCACTGGGGCTTGCCGCCCCGGTGACCCGGCTTCTGGATCATATTCTGCACAAAGACGGAGAGATCAATTCAATGGCACGCATGGTCAATTGCGTTTATCTGGGTAATGAGGCCGAAGGGCTGGATTTTGCCCCCTATCCCGGCGACCTGGGCAAGAGAATCTACGACAACGTCTCCAAGGAGGCATGGCAGAAGTGGGTCCGGCATCAGACCATGCTGATCAACGAGTACCGGCTGACGCCCATCGACCCCAAGGCCCGCAAGTTTCTGGAGGAGGAAATGGAAAAATTCTTCTTCAGCGGTGGCGCCACCATGCCGGAAGGTTATGTAGACCCCAATCAATAGCAAAAAATTTCTCTAAATGGTTCCGGGGGGCTTGACGAAAGCTCCCGTTACCGATTTAATACGCAACTTCGCTGCACATCAGTGATTGGCAGCATCTGTTGACAGCAAGGCCAGGTAGCTCAGTTGGTAGAGCAGGGGACTGAAAATCCCCGTGTCGGCGGTTCGATTCCGTCCCTGGCCACCAGATATCACACCACAAGGCCCGGCTCGTCCGGGCCTTGTGGTGTCTGGAAAGAGGCCATGGATCCCACTGCCCCCGAATTGATCTATCCGGCCTGGCCGGCCCCCACAGGGGTCTGTGCCGTATCCACCACCCGACACGGTGGCATCAGCGCCTCTCCCTTCCACAGCCTCAATCTGGGCCTGCATACCGGCGACGACCCTGAAGCGGTGCACCATAATCGCCACCTGTTGCGTCATCATCTGGCATTGCCCCAGGATCCCTGCTGGCTTGAGCAGAAACATGGCATTCATGTGGTGGAAGCCGGTCAGTATCAAACCCCGCCGGCGGCAGATGCCGTGGTGGCTTTCGCACCAGGGCCGGCCTGCGTGGTGATGACCGCAGATTGTTTACCCGTGCTGTTCTGTGATTCGGCAGGCAGCCGGGTGGGGGCGGCCCATGCCGGTTGGCGGGGATTGGCCAACGGCGTACTGGAAGCCACGGTGCAGGCCCTGGACTGCCCTCCCGGTGAACTACTGGCCTGGCTTGGCCCCTGCATCGGCGCCGATGCCTTTGAAGTGGGGGATGAGGTGCGCCAGACCTTTTTGCAGCAGGCCCCGGCTACCCGGCAGGCTTTTGTCCCCTCGCCGACAGGACGCTGGCTGGCAGATTTACAGCAACTGGCCCGGCACCGGCTGACAGCCTGTGGCGTGGCCAGGATCACGGCAGAACCCGCCTGCACCTTCAGGGACCGCCACCGGTTTTACTCCTACCGCCGGGATGGCCGCTGCGGGCGCATGGCCAGCCTTATCTGGTTGGCTGGGTCAGGGATATCCCCGCCTCGGGACGCAAGACGCGGTACTGGGCCATCACCCGACTGATGTACTGCTGGGTTTCCCTGAACGGGGGCACCCCGCCGTGGCGTTCCACCGCCCCAGGGCCGGCATTGTAGGCGGCCAGAGCCAGAGTCAGGTCATGGTCAAACCGCTCCAGCATCCGGGCAAAATACGTGACTCCGCCCCGGATATTTTCGGCAGGATCAAAGGCGTTCTCCACCCCCAGTTCACGGGCAGTCCCCGGCATCAACTGCATCAACCCTTCAGCCCCGACCCGGGAAACAGCCTGGGGATCAAAGCAGGATTCCACCATGATAATGGCCTTGATCATTGCCTCATCGACACCGTGGTGATTGGCATGGTGGCGAATGACGGGCATATAGGTCATGGCCCGCTGGTCCATGGCGGCGCGGGTGAGGCCCTGACAGACCTGACTTGCGGTGGGACGACCGTTGCGGCGAATGAAGGTATAGTCCGGCCCCATGTCCCGCCGATCAGTGAACAGGGTCACGCCGTCCCGATCCCGGTAAATGTAGATCTCCGAACCCTGGGCTACGGGCAGGCACAGGACAAGCCCGGACAGTATCCCTATGATCCGTCGACCCGATGGCCAGAGGACATGACGCATTGTGTTTGAACCTCCCTGGACGGATCATAATGGATAGGCTTTTATCGATACCACCTATGTCTGCCACATCATCCAGCGTATTTCCACAGGATTTTCCCGCTGGCCTGCTCAGGGCGCTGGCCCGGCAGGCTATGTGGTCCCCCAATGCCCTGGCCCAGCATCTGGGGGTATCCGGGCATCAGGTGGTGGCGGGGCTGGAGGCACTTTCAGCCCTGGGGCTGGCGCTGCGGGAAGAGGGCACCCAGGTGGGACTGCGCGATCCCCTGGAACTGCTGGACGCAGAGCGAATTACAGCGGCCCGAACCGGCCCGCCCTTGAGGTTGCAGGTGCTGGAACAGGTCGATTCCACCAATGCCTGGCTGGCCAGACAGCAGGCCAGCCCCGTGCCCATGGCCTGTGTCGCGGACATTCAATGGGCAGGCCGGGGCCGCCGGGGCCGTCCCTGGCTGATGCCCCTAGGGGCGGGGTTGCCCCTGTCCATAGGCTGGGACATTCGCCACTGGCCCGCCCTGGACCCCACCATAACCCTGGCTGCCGGGGCGGTGGTGATTCAGGCACTGACCGGCCTGGGCGCACGGGGCCTGAGTCTGAAATGGCCCAATGATATTCTGGTGCATGGCCGTAAGTTGGGGGGGATTCTGGTGGAAGGTCAAGTCCGGGCTGGGACCGGCGCTTATCTGATTCTGGGACTGGGACTGAACCGGCATTTGCCCGGACCATTGTCTATTGATCAACCCCATGGGGATTTGCGGGAGGCGGGCATTGATCCCGCCCTGTCTTGCAACATGCTGGCGGCAGCCTTGCTGGATGCCCTGGCTCAATTGCCAGACAGCTACCCTGATCCCGGATTTGCCGCCTACCAGAGTCAGTGGCAAGCCCATGATGCCTGCGCCGGTCAGCCGGTGGTGGTCCACCAAGGGGCACATACCCTGACCGGTGAAGGTGGCGGCGTGGACGAACAGGGACGGTTGCGGGTGCTCACGACCACCGGCCCGGTGATGGTGGAGGCAGGGGAAGTCACCTTACGTTTGCTGTTGTCAACTACCCCCGACTGAAGTCGGGGGCTTGTGAGAGCAAGCCAGGTTGACCAGGGAGAGCGGTGAAAGTCCGCTACGTTTGCAACAGGTCGTCAAGACCCACCGGCGGATGCTTCCTCAGTCCGCCGCTCTGGAAGGCTGGGATCATGCTGGCGAAAGGTAAAGCGCCGAAGGTTCCAGTCGCCGCAAGGCGGGAGCCGGTTGCAGAC
>NZ_FOFO01000041.1 GCF_900110965.1 Ectothiorhodospira magna | reverse complement strand
CGACATCCGCGACGACACCCTAAACAGCATCAGATCAGCAATACGAACCGTGTTTGCCACCAGGCTCCCTGCATGATTTCGTGGGGATACTTCAGTTGCGCCAGGCAAAGCCTGGGAAAGGAGGAGGACACGTCGAAGGAAGAGGCGTGCTGAAACCCTTCACTGTGACCCGACGGGTGAAAGTCCCGAACCGGTAAGGCAGACCCGCCACCGGAACCGAGTGTTGCGTGGGCCATGGGCGACCTAGTCTGCGAAGCGTACACAGGGGGCGTGCAGGCCGTGTGATTGAGCCTCGAAATTCCCGAAACGTGGGGCCGACGTCATCTGAGGTGCGGAAGGCAACAGAGTGCAGACCGAGAGGGTCGGGTCTGCACTCCCCGCCGGGGTCTGAGAGCAGGGCATGTACGCAAGGGTCACCCAGGAACCTGGGAGGGCTGATTCGCTCTTTGCGAGACAGGCGGCGCGGGCGCCGCGCTACAAGTGGTCCAGCATCGCCCACCCGATAGGTGCCGGCCGGGTGGGCGCGAAGACGGCACAACGCAAAGTACCACCAAGCGAAGGCAACGAAGCGCGGTGGGACGGCGGGTCAGCAATCGGAGTCGGCTGATAGTACTGATGACGGTGGGGAACTCACCCGAGAGGACCCATCCGAGGGAAGCGGCCGATCGGTCTAAATACACGTCTGGAGGGATAGATGACGCGAGCATTGGATCGCGAGACCATCTCAACGCGACAACAGGCGATCGCGGAATTGGCGAGAAAGGCACCGGAGACGGCACTACTGACACTGGCACACCACATTGATCTGCGGTGGCTGGAAGAAGCTTATCGTCGCACGCGCAAGGATGGCGCTGTGGGTGTGGACGGCGTGACCGCTGAGGCGTACGAACAGAGACTGCACGAGAACCTGAGCGACCTGCTCGAACGGTTCAAGAGCGGCCGCTACCGTGCGCCACCAGTGCGGCGCGTGCATATTCCCAAGGCGGGAACGAAGGACAAGACCCGGCCCATCGGCATCCCCACTCTGGAGGACAAAGTACTTCAGCGGGCTGTGCTCATGGTGCTGGAACCGGTGTACGAGCAGGATTTTCTGGGTTGCTCGTATGGCTTCCGACCGGGCCGCAGTGCCCACCAAGCGGTTGAAGCGCTCTGGCAGGGGCTGATGGGCATTGGCGGAGGCTGGGTGATTGACCTCGATATCCGGTCGTTCTTCGACACTATGGAACGTAGTCATCTCAACGCCTTTCTCGACCAAAGGGTACGTGACGGCGTGGTTCGCCGCGCCCTGGGCAAGTGGATGCAAGCCGGGGTTATGGAAGACGGGGTTCTCAGTCGACCCGAGCGGGGCAGCCCGCAAGGTGGGGTCATCAGCCCGTTACTGTCGAATATCTACCTGCACGAAGTGCTCGACCGCTGGTTCGAGCGGGAGGTTAAACCGCGTCTGCGGGGGCGGGCCTTCATGGCCCGCTTTGCGGATGATGCGGTGCTGACCTTCGAGCGGGAAGACGACGCAAGACGGGTGATGGAAGTGTTACCCAAGCGGTTCCAACGCTTCGGGCTCACGCTTCACCCAGAGAAAACCCGACTGCTGGACTTCCGTCGCCCCTCAAGGGCTGGGAAGGGCTGCGGAACCCAACGGGACCGCAGCTTCGACCTGCTCGGCTTCACCCACTATTGGGGGCGCTCCAGGAAGGGGCGCTGGGTTGTACAACGCAAGACGGCCAGAGATCGGTTCCGCCGTGCCATGCGGCAGATCGGGCAGTGGTGCCGCTTTAATCGCCACCTGCCACTGGCGGAGCAACAGCGGGCGCTGAGTCGCAAGCTCAGGGGCCACGACGCCTACTATGGAATCACCGGCAATGCGCGAGCACTGTCGCGATTCCGCTTCGCGACTTACCGAAGCTGGCACAAATGGCTTAATCGTCGCTCCCACGCGACGCGCCTTGACTGGTCGACCTTCAACCGTCTGCTCAAGCGCTACCCTCTCCCGCCCGTGCGGGTGGTACACAGTATCTATGTCACGTAGCGAATGTTGGACTGAGGAGCCGGATGCCTTAATTGGGCAAGTCCGGATCTGTGGGAGCCGCGGGTGAGTAATCACCCGCGGCCACCCGGCGGTCTGGATGGCATTGTCCGAGTGTTTACCCGAACCATCGTCAACTGATGACTCAGGCACTTCGTAACTGGTGGCAAAGCCAAGCTGCCTGGCCCACTCCTCGGCACTTGGATCGTTGCGTAACCGAACTACCCGCTGACTCTCCTCTTCGATTTCTAGATATCCCGCCGAAATCAACTCTTTTTCGGTTGGTTCGGGAATTGCCGCAAAGCGTATCTCCGTTTCCGCCAAAAGCTTTTCCACCAACTGGTTCGGAAGCTCATCAATCACACGCAGGCTACCGGCCTTGCTGTGGCGGAAATTGATCAGCCGATTACGCGCCGTCAGATCCAAAAGCCGCATTCGTAGATTTTCAAGCGACTGATATGCCTGTGTTTTTTTTATATTTAGTCCTTGGTTCATCGGTACGCCTTGTATACCAACATATAAGTGATTATCTGCATGGCAAGCATGACAGAAGATTTTTACTGTGGGGATTGTGCTCTTGATGGGCTGACAAACAGACCATGGACGGCAGTCTGGCAAGTGCAAACAGCCTTTGCGGGTTCCTTCAGAGATTGTGGAGCCATGCCGGGGAGTTCCTTGGCGAGCGTATTTGACTAAACATAGCCTGACTTCCGGCTCTGTTTCAATGCTTCACCCGCACTCAGGCCGACCTTCCCGGAGGCCACTGTCAGCGCGGTGTTTCATCCGCCACTTTTCAATACTTAACATCCTCATGCCTTGAGCATGTGGCATGGATCAGACCGTGGTATTTCCCCCAATGGTGCGTACAGCGGCACGGGCAATCCGCCGCCATGGCATCCTGGATAAGCCAGAACAGATTCTTTATTAAGCAAACACTGAATTACCCCCGCAACCCGGCTACAATGCCGTCTCACCCCAGCCCTCGCCGCCCATGACCCTGCCCCCCCGCATCAAGCGCTTGCTGCCCCTGATCCTGCTGGCCATCGGTATCGGCGGGTTCGTCCTGCTGCTGATCACCCGGCCTTCCGAACCGCCCCGGCAGGTGGCGGAGCGGGTGTGGCGGGTGACGGTGGAAGAGATCACGCCCCGGACCCTCTCCCCCCAGGTCACGCTCCACGGCCATGTCACCTCGCCCCGGGCAGCCGGCCTGCGCGCCGCGGTGGAGGCGGACGTGGCCCAGGTGCCGGCGGAGGAAGGTCGCCAGGTCCAGGCCGGAGACACCCTGGTGATCCTGGACGACCGGGAACTGGAACTGCTGGTCCGGCAACGGCAGGCGGATCTGGATGACCTGCGGGCACAGCTGCGGGCCCTGGAACGAAGCCACGTCCGGGACCGGGAGGCATTGGACCGGGAGCGCACCCTGCTGGCGCTGGCGGAACGGGCCGTGAACCGGGCCCAGGATCTGCTCAATCGCAACCTGGGTTCCCCCGCCACCCTGGAAGAGGCCCAGCGCAACCGGGAGCAGCAGGCCCTGGCCGTGGCCAACCGGCAGTTGGCCCTGGATGATTACGACGCTCGCCGGGAACAGCTGCGGGCACGCATCCGCCGGGCCGAGGCCCAGCTGGCCCAGGCCGCCCTGGATCTGGAACGGGGCCATGTCCGCGCCCCCTTCGACGGCCGCATCGCCCGCGTCAATGTCGCCCCAGGGGACCGGGTGCGGGTGGGGGACGCCCTGGTGACCCTGTTTGATACCCAAGCCCTGGAAGTGCGCGCCCCCATCCCCGCCGTCCATCTGCCGGCGGTGCGCCAGGCCCTCGACATGGCATCCCCGTCCGTTGCCCAGGCCCGGGTGGATGGCCTGCCCCTGACCCTTGAACTGAGCCGTCTGGCCGGTGAAACCGGGGCCGGCAGTGCCGGCGTGGAAGGGCTGTTCCGGATCGTCTCGGATACCCAGGACGTCCCCCTGGGACGCTTCGTCAGCCTGCGCCTCTCCCTGCCACCAAGAGAGCACGTGGTGGCCCTGCCCTTCGAGGCCCTGTACGGGCTGGATCGCATCTACCGCCTGGAAGACGGACGCATGCAGGGCCTTGCAGTGCGACGGGTGGGCGAATGGGTGGACGAGGACGGCCGCGAACGCATCCTGGTATCCGCCGAGGCCCTGCGCGCGGGTGACCGGATCATCACCACCCGGCTGCCCAATGCCATCGACGGCCTGCGGGTCAGCGGGGAGGCAGACTGACCCATGGCCCGTTCCCGTGGTGTGATCCCCTTCTTCCTGCGGCATCCGGTGGCGGCCAACCTGCTGGTGGCCCTGATGCTGCTGTCCGGCTCCTGGGCGCTGCTCAAGCTCAACACCCAGTTCTTCCCCAACTTCGCCCTGGATTTCGTCACCGTGCAGGTGGCCTGGACCGGCGCCAGCGCGGAAGACGTGGAAACCGGCATCACCATTCCCCTGGAACAGGAACTGCGCACCGTGGACGGTCTGCGCAGCCTCACTTCCACCTCGGCCCTGGGCATCGCCTCCATCACCCTGGAGTTCCAGGCCGGCACCGACATGAGCCTGGCCACGGACCAGGTCAAGGACGTGGTGGCCCAGCAACGCAACCTGCCGGAGGCCACCGAGACCCCCATCGTCAACCGCATCATCCGCTACGAACCCATCGCCCGGCTGCTGGTCAGCGGGCCGGACCTGGGTGAACTGCGCCCCCTGGTGCGGGAGTTCGAGCGTCAGTTGCTGGACCGGGGAATTGCCCGCATCGACTTCTCCGGCCTGCCGGAAGAGGAGATGGTGATTCAGATATCCACCGCCCGACTGCTGGATCTGGGCATGACCCTGGGTCAGGTGAGCGAGCGGATCGCCAGTCTCTCCCGAGATCTGCCCGCGGGGATGGTGGGTCGGGATGACAGCGCCCGCCAGCTGCGCAGTCTGGAACAGGGTCGGGAGGCAATGGACTTTGCCCGCCTGCCCCTGCGCAGCGACGCCGAAGGAGGGCTGATCCTGCTGGGGGATGTGGCCCATATCGAACGCCGGCCCCGCGATAATCAGGTGCTGGTGCGCTATCAGGGCCAACCCGCCGTGGAAATGGCCCTGCAACGGGCGGAACGGGATGACGCCCTGGATGCCTCGGCCATTCTGCTGGACTGGCTGGAGACCACAGGGGAAACCTTGCCGCCGGGGGTACACCTTCAGGTGTATGAGCAGTTCTACGAACCTCTGGTGGAACGTATCGGCCTGCTGCTCAAGAACGGGGCCGGCGGGCTGATCCTGGTGCTGGCGATCCTGTTCCTGTTCCTCAATGGCCGCCTGGCCCTGCGGGTGGCCCTGAGCATTCCGATTTCCTTCACCGCCGCCTTCCTCGCCCTCTGGGCCCTGGGTGGCAGCATCAACATGATGTCCCTGTTCGGCTTCATCATGTCCCTGGGCATCATTGTCGATAATGCCATCGTGGTCAGTGAACATGCCTACACCCAGTATCAGCGGGGCATGAACGCAGCCCAGGCGGCCCAGCGGGGCGCCCAGCGCATGATCGCTCCGGTGATCTCCGCCTCCCTCACCACCGTGGCCGCCTTCCTGCCCCTGATGCTCATCGGCGGCATCATCGGCAACATCCTCTTCGATATCCCCCTGGTGGTGATCTGCGTCATCCTGGCCACCCTGGTGATCAGCTTTCTGGTGCTGCCCTTTCACCTCAAGAACAGCCTGGAACAGGTCAAACCACCCCGGCCCGGATCGTTCCGTCACCGTTTCGACCAACGCTTCGATGCCTTCCGGGAAGGCCCCTTCCGGGGGCTGGTCACCCGGGCGGTGGCCCATGCCGGCATCACCCTGGCGGGCGCGGTGGCGGTCCTGATCCTGGCCATGGGCCTGCTGGCGGGCGGGCGCATCGGCTTCACCTTTTTCCCGGCGCCCGAAGGCACCGTGGTCACCGCCGCCGCTCACTTTGTCGCCGGCACGCCACCGGAACGGGTGGAACAGTTCCTGGCCCATGTGGAGTCCAGCCTCCGCGATACCGAAGCCGAACTGGGGGGCAACCTGATCCGCAACGTGGTGGTCTCCCTGGGTCGGGGCGTGGACACCGGCGGGCCGGTGCAGGCACCCCGGGGCGACCAGTTCGGTTCCCTTCTGGTGGAACTGGTCTCCCCGGACCAGCGGGACGTGCGCAATACCCGCTTCATCCGGGAATGGCAGTCCCGCATCCAGATGCCGGCGGGGATCGAACTGTTCAGCATCACGGAACGCCAGGCCGGGCCGCCGGGTCGGGACGTGGATATCCGCCTGACCGGGGCGGATCCGGAACGGCTCAAGGCGGCCGGGCTGGAACTGGCCGAGACACTCAACGACTTTCCCGGTGTGTTTGCGGTGGAAGACAACATGCCCTATGGCCGGGAGCAGCTCATCTACCGGCTCCGACCCGAGGGCCTGGCCCTGGGGCTGACCACGGAATCCCTCGGCGGCCAGTTACGCCATGCCTTCGACGGGGCGCTGGCACAGATCTTTCAGGAGGGTCTGGAAGAGGTGGAGGTGCGCGTGATCCTGCCCGACGACGAGCGTCACCGCGGCGTCACCCTGGAGCGCTTCACGGTGATCCTGCCGGGGGGCGGCATGGCTCCCCTGGACACGGTGGCCGAGTTCCAGCCCCGCCAGGGCTTCGAGACCCTGCGCCGGGCCGATGGCCAGCTGGCCATCTCCGTGTCCGCCGAAGTGGACCGGGCACTGAACAATGCCGGCCGGGTCCGTGAGCAATTGGCCTTAGATGTCCTGCCCGCCCTGAGCGAACGCCATGGGGTGACGTGGTCCTTCGAGGGTCGGGCCGCGGACCAGGCGGAAACCCTGGCGGACATGCGCATGGGCCTGATCTTTGCACTGGCACTGATCTATCTCACCCTGGCCTGGGTGTTCGGGTCCTACGGCTGGCCGCTGGTGGTCATGGCCATCATTCCCTTCGGCCTGCTGGGCGCCCTGGCCGGACACTGGCTCCTGGGCATGGAAATGACCATCCTGTCCCTGTTCGGGCTGTTCGGCCTGACCGGTATCGTGGTCAACAACGCCATCATTCTGGTCAGCTTCTATCAATCCCTGCGGGCGGAGGGCCTGGGTCAGGATGCCGCCATCGTGGAGGCTTCCTGCCAGCGCCTGCGGGCAGTGGTTCTGACCTCGTTCACCACCATCGCGGGACTGGTGCCGCTGCTGTTCGAGCGTTCGGTCCAGGCCCAGTTCCTGATCCCCATGGCGGTATCCATCGTCTTCGGCCTGGCGGTGGCCACGGTGCTGGTGCTGGTGGTGATCCCTGCCCTGCTGGCGGTGCATGAGCGCCTGGTGAACCGGTGACTGCTCCCCGCCCTAAGCGCTGACGCGCCACGGGCGAGGCTTCCCACTTCTCAGGCAGCAGCCGGCGATGTGCCGGACTTACGCAAGCCTCCATGGGCAGAGACGGACAGCCCTTCCGCCTTCAACTTTACTATGCCTTGATGCTTGATGTTCAGCGCCGCGTTGATATCCCTGTCATGTTGTGTGTGGCAGGCCGGGCATTCCCACGACCGGACGTTCAACGGCATGGCGTCCCTCTTGTGCTGGCAGACATGGCAGGTTTTGGAGCTGGCAAACCACGGGTCGATCTTGACCAGATGCTTGCCCTGCTCCTTGGCCTTGTAGTCCAGCTTGGTGGTCAAGGCATACCAGGACGCATCGCCGATGTGCTTGGCGAGTCTGGCGTTTTTCATCATGTTGCCGACCTTC
>NZ_FOFO01000025.1 GCF_900110965.1 Ectothiorhodospira magna | reverse complement strand
AGCGGGTCGCCAATGCCCGCCACGACTTCCAGCACAAGCTCTCTCGACAGATCGTTGACGACAACCAAGCGGTGATCGTCGAGACGCTGAAGGTCAAAAATATGATGAAAAACGCCAGACTCGCCAAGCACATCGGCGATGCGTCCTGGTATGCCTTGACCACCAAGCTGGACTACAAGGCCAAGGAGCAGGGCAAGCATCTGGTCAAGATCGATCCGTGGTTTGCCAGCTCCAAAACCTGCCATGTCTGCCAGCACAAGAGGGACGCCATGCCGTTGAACGTCCGGTCGTGGGAATGCCCGGCCTGCCACACACAGCATGACCGGGATATCAACGCGGCGCTGAACATCAAGCATCAAGGCATAGTAAAGCTGAAGGCGGAAGGGCTGTCCGTCTCTGCCCATGGAGGCTTGCGTAAGTCCGGCACATCGCCGGCTGCTGCCTGAGAAGTGGGAAGCCTCGCCCGTGGCGCGTCAGCGCTTAGGGCGGGGAGCAGTCACCCAGCATCATGGTGCGTGCGGAATGGGCGCCATTGCGGCCAAATTTGAAGCCGAATTTCTGTTGTGAAGCGGTACTACTCATCCTCATCATGTAACTATCCGAGCAGCGGTAGTAGGGCTTCCAGATGGCGGCACGCAGCGCATGACCTGCCGGGCCAGACATAGATCATCCCATGCCTTGCGCTTATCCAAAGGCTTGCGCAGCAGGTAGGCCGGATGGTAGGTGACCACCAGAGGGATGGTCCGGTATTCCAGAAGATGGCCCCGCAGGGCACCCAGAGGGGTCTTGGTCGCCAGTAGATTCTGGGCCGCCACCCGCCCCAGGGCCACGATGATCCGGGGCTGGATCAGGGCAATCTGCTGGTCTAAAAAATCCCGGCAGGCGCCCGCTTCCTCCGGTTTGGGATCACGATTGTCAGGCGGGCGACACTTGAGGATATTGGCAATGTAGACCCCCTCCCCCCGGGCCAGGCCCAGGGCGGCTAGCATGTTGTCCAGCAGCTTGCCTGCCCGTCCCACAAAAGGCTCTCCGCGCCGGTCTTCCTCCGCCCCAGGGGCTTCACCAATGAACAGCCAGGGGGCCTGGCGGTCACCGACCCCGAACACGGTCCGGGTGCGACTTGACGCCAGTTCCGCGCAGCGGGTGCAGGTCTCAACTTGATGTGACAGGGTTTCCCAGTCGGGTACCGTTTCTACGGGGCTGCTGGTTTTCGGCGCCGGCAACGTCGTTGCCGGACGGTCCTCCTGGGCCGGCGCCATCGACGGGACATCGGGTTCCATGACCGCAGACGCCCTGACAGCGGGCGCCTCATCATGATGGGATACGCCCGCTGTCAGGGTCGGAGTGTCGTCCCTGGGCACCCATTGCTGGATGCCCATGACCTCAAGATAACGACGCCGCAGTCCCTCATCCATGGGGGATCAGACGTCGCCGCGCTGGGGATGGGCACGACGATCCGGCATCACCAGCCGGTTGAGGGCATTGAGATAAGCCTTGGCCGAGGCAATCACGATATCCGTGTCCGCCCCCTGACCGTTGACGATGCGCCCCGCCTTTTCCAGCCGGACCGTCACCTCCCCCTGGGCATCGGTGCCACTGGTGATGTTGTTCACCGAGTAGAGCAGCAACCGGGTGCCGCTGGGCACGATGGTCTCGATGGCCTTGAAGGCCGCATCCACCGGGCCGCTGCCCTCGGCCTGGCCGCCCCGCTCGGCCCCGTCCACGCTGAGGGTGACATTGGCCACCGGCGTCTCCCCCGTCTCGGAACAGACCCGCATGGACACCAGCTTGAGCTGTTCGCTGTCCAGGGCCATGGTGGCTTCCGACACCAGGGCCTGCAGATCCTCGTCGAAGATCTCATGTTTTTTGTCCGCCAGTTCCTTGAAACGGGCAAAGGCTTCGTTGAGTTCCTCCTCGGACTGGAACTCGATGCCCAGGTCCTTGAGGCGGGTGCGGAAGGCATTGCGACCGGAGTGCTTGCCCAGCACGATGCGGTTTTCCGACCAGCCCACGTCCTGGGCCCGCATGATCTCGTAGGTATCCCGATGCTTGAGCACCCCGTCCTGATGGATGCCGGATTCATGGGCAAAGGCATTGGCGCCCACGATGGCCTTGTTGGGCTGCACCGGAAAACCGGTGATGCTGGACACCAGGCGGGAACAGGGCACGATCTGGGTGGTATCCAGGGTGGTGTCGCAGGGGAAGACATCCTGACGGGTACGCACCGCCATGACGATCTCCTCCAGGGCCGCGTTGCCGGCCCGCTCCCCCAGACCGTTGATGGTGCACTCCACCTGACGGGCGCCATTGAGCACGGCGGCCAGGGAGTTGGCCACGGCCACCCCCAGGTCATTGTGGCAATGGACCGAGAACACGGCCTTGTCCGAGTTGGGCACCCGTTCGATCAGGTTCCGCATCAACTCGCCGAACTGCTGGGGGATGTTGTAACCCACGGTATCGGGGATGTTGATGGTCCTGGCACCGGCGTCGATCACCGCCTCAATCACCCGGCAGAGAAAATCCAGCTCGGAACGGCCCGCGTCCTCGGGGGAGAATTCCACGTTATCGGTCCACTGCCGGGCCCGCTTGACGGCGGCCACCGCCTGGGTGAGCACCTCGTCGGGGGACATCTTCAGCTTGTACTGCATGTGAATGGGGGATGTGGCCAGGAAGGTGTGGATGCGGGCGGAATTGGCCGCCTTGAGGGCCTCGCCGGCGCGGTCAATGTCCACATCCTTGGCCCGGGCCAGACCGCAGACGGTGCTGTCCCGCACCGCCTGGGCCACCGCCCGCACGGACTCGAAGTCACCGGTGCTGGCGGCGGGGAAGCCGGCCTCGATGATGTCCACCCGCATCTTTTCCAGCGCCTTGGCGATGCGGACCTTTTCTTCCCGGGTCATGGACGCGCCGGGACTCTGCTCGCCGTCGCGCAAGGTGGTGTCGAAAATAAAGAGTTTGTCTTTGCCTGCCATGTTCTGTGACCTCTGCGCGCCGGAGGGGTCCGGGCGCTTGCTCTCTGGGGGAAATTCTACATGACCCGCACCCTGGGATGGATGTCATGGGATCAGCGAATGCGTTTGGCCTCGCCAGGCATGAGAGAATGTGCCGCTAGCGCGGCAGTCGCAGCGGGGATAGCAGGCGGGCCACGGAAGATATGCCCACCCAGGCGCCGCTCCGGGAGGGCGGCGCCTGGATCACACCATGTTGTGCGCGTGGGTGGGTCATGGGGGCGTATTTTTTGGACTTGGTCTTGACTTTAGCAGAGGCCCCGCAGGGAGTAAAGCCTACTGCAATCATCAACCATTCACAGCCCCCGGCATTGGACGATCAGCACATTCAATGGGAAAATACCGCCCCAGAGACATCCACCCCCCTCAGTCAGGACTCGCCCATGCCCGCCCGACTCATCGATGGCCGCGCCATTGCCCAGACCGTTCAACAGGAAGTCCGCCAGGCGGTGGAAGCCCGTCTTGCCGCGGGCAAGCGGGCGCCCGGACTGGCGGTGGTGCTGGTGGGGGACGACCCGGCTTCCCACGTCTATGTCCGCAACAAGCGCCGCACCTGCGACGCCATCGGCATGGAATCCCGCTCCGTCGACCTGCCGGACAATGTCTCCCTGGGGGATCTGCTGGACGTGATTGACGAACTCAACGCCGATCCCACCGTGGATGGCATTTTAGTCCAGCAGCCCTTGCCCGGGCACATCGACACCGAGCAGGTGGTGGAGCGCATGGACCCGGCCAAGGACGTGGATGGTTTTCATCCCTACAACATGGGCCGACTGGCCCTGCGCCTGCCACGCCTGCGCCCTTGTACCCCCTATGGGGTGCTGCGACTGCTGGAAGCCACGGGGGAAACCTACAAGGGCCGTCATGGGGTGATCGTGGGCGCCTCCAATATCGTTGGCCGTCCCATGGCCCTGGAACTGATGCTGGCGGGGGCCACGGTCACCGTCTGCCATCGCTTCAGCACCGACACCCCGGAGCATGTGGGGCGTGCAGACATCGTGATCGCCGCGGCGGGCAAGCCGGGGCTGGTGCGGGGGGACTGGATCAAGCCGGGGGCCACGGTGATTGACGTAGGCATCAACCGGCTGGAGGACGGCAGTCTGGCGGGCGACGTGGAATTTGATCGGGCAGCGGAACGGGCCGCCTGGATCACCCCGGTTCCCGGCGGCGTGGGACCGATGACCGTGGCCATGCTGATGAAGAACACCCTGCAGGCCTGTGAGGATGCAGAACAGGTGGCCAGCTGTTTCCTGCCGTGAGCCTGTCCCCTGGCCTCAACCCCTCTCCCGCAAGGGGAGAGGGGCTTTGCGATTCCCTCAGCCGCGACGCCAGGTGGTGCCGCTTGGGCCATCCTCAAGTACCACGCCCTGTTCCTTGAGGACATCCCGAATCCGGTCCGCCTCGGCAAAATCCTTGCGCCGACGGGCCTCCAGACGGGCCTCGATCAGGGCCTGGATCTCGGCCTCGCCCGGTCCCTCGCCAGCCCCTCCCTGCAGATAGGCATCCGGGTCCGACCCCAGAATCCCCAGCACCCCGCCCAACTCCCGCAACAACCCGGCCAGACGCCCCGCCGCTTCCGGCTGACCGTCCCGCAGACGGTTCACCTCATGGGCGATGTCGAACAGCACCGACAGCGCCACCGGCGTGTTGAAGTCATCCTGCATGGCGGCATCGAACCGGCTCCGGAACGGCGCCCCCTCCCCTTCCGGCGGCAGCGGCGCCACCCCCCGCAAGGCGGTGTACAGACGGTTCAGGGCGGCACGGGCATTGTTGAGGGGCTCGTCACTGTAGTTGAGCGGGCTACGATAATGACTGCCCAGGATGAAATACCGCACCTCCTCGGGCCGGTAATGCGCCAGCACCTGGCGCACGGTGAAGAAATTGCCCAGGGACTTGGACATCTTCTCCTCGTTCACCCGCACGAAACCGTTGTGCATCCAGTAATTCACATAATGTTCGCAGGAGGCCGCCTCGCTCTGGGCGATCTCGTTCTCATGGTGGGGGAACTGCAGATCCTGCCCGCCCCCATGGATGTCGAAATGATGTCCCAGATAATGGGTGGACATGGCCGAGCATTCGATATGCCAGCCGGGCCGCCCCGGTCCCCAGGGGGAATCCCAGGCCGGCTCGCCGGGCTTGGCCGCCTTCCAGAGCACGAAATCCAGCGGGTCCCGCTTGGACTCGTCCGGCGCCACCCGCTCCCCCGCCCGCAGATCCTCGATCCGCTTGCCCGACAGTTTGCCGTATCCCTCGAACAGGGAGACGCTGTAATACACATCCCCGTTATCCCCCACATAGGCAAAGCCCCGCCGGAGCAGGGTGCCGATCATGTGCAGGATGTCGTGGATATGGGCCGTGGCCCGGGGCTCAAAGCTGGGACGGGCCACCCCCAGGGCATCGGCGTCCTCGTGCATGGCCTGGATGAAACGGTCGGTCAGGGCCTCGATGGATTCACCGTTTTCCGCCGCCCGGCGGATGATCTTGTCATCGATGTCGGTGATGTTGCGCACATAGGTCACCTCATAGCCCAGCGCCTGAAGGTAACGGTAGACCACATCGAACACCACCAGCACCCGGGCATGGCCCAGATGACAGTAGTCATACACCGTCATGCCGCAGACATACATGCGCACCTTGCCGGGTTCCATGGGCTGGAACGGCTCTTTGCGACGGGTGAGGGTGTTGTGGATATGGAGCATCGAGGTGTCTGTCTCTGAATTCGTTGGAGCCCTGATCTTATCAAAGCCCATGGATACGGGGCCATCGCCGGACTTTGCCCCTCCGGGCGCCAGCGGCTATCATCACGGATCGTCAACGGTATACCGACGGACATCCACTAATGAAATCAATGATTCGACAGCTTGCCCTTAGCCTCACCCTGCTGTCTGCAACCATGGGAACTCAAGTCATGGCCGAAAACACTGCCCCCAGGGTCACCATCGAGACCACCAAGGGCACCATCGTCCTTGAACTCTACGCCGACAAGGCCCCCGAGACCGTCGCCAACTTCCTGGCCTATGCCAATGACGGCTTCTATGACGGCACCATCTTCCACCGGGTGATCCCCGACTTCATGGTCCAGGGGGGCGGCTTCACCCAGGACATGCAGCAAAAGCCCACCAAGGACCCGATCCGCAACGAGGCCAATAACGGCCTGAGCAACGAAGTGGGCACCGTGGCCATGGCCCGTACCCCCAACCCCCATTCCGCCACTGCCCAGTTCTTCATCAATGTCCAGCACAACCGTTTCCTGGACTTCACCGCCGAAACCCCCCAGGGCTGGGGCTATGCCGTCTTTGGCCGGGTGGTGGAAGGCATGGACGTGGTGGAAAGCATCGTCGCCGTGCCCACCGGCAGCCAGGGCATGCACCAGGATGTCCCCCGGGAACCCATTGTCATGACCCGCGTCAGCGCCGAGTGATTCGGCAACCGTGAGCGAGACGCTGTTCATCTCGGATCTGCATCTGGACAAGGATCGTCCCCACGGTCTGCGGCACTTTGAACATTTCCTCCACACCCGTGTCCCCGGTGCCGATGCCCTCTACATCCTGGGGGATCTGTTCGAGTACTGGGTGGGGGACGACGACCCGGCGGACCACCTGCAACCGGCCTTTGACCAGCTCAAATGCCTGAGCGATGGGGGCATGCCCCTGTACTTCGTCCACGGCAACCGGGATTTTCTGGTGGGAGACACCCTGGCCCGGCGCTGCGGCTGCCAGCTGCTGGACACGGAAACGGTGGTGGACCTCTACGGCACCCCCACCCTGATCATGCACGGCGACAGCCTGTGCACCGACGACGTGGACCACATGGCCTTTCGCGCCCTGGTCCGGGACCCGGACTGGCAGGCGGCCTTTCTCGCCCTGCCCCTGGCCCGGCGTCACGCCGAGGCGGAAGCCGCCCGACAGCAGAGCCGGACCAGCACCCGCAACAAGCCCGACCACATCACCGACGTCAGCCCCCTGGCGGTTGAGGATGCCCTGCGCCGCCATGGTGTCCACACCCTGATCCACGGCCATACCCACCGCCCCGCCATCCATGATCTTGATCTGGACGGCCACCCGGCCCGCCGCATTGTGCTGCCCGACTGGTACGACACCGGTGGCGTGCTGGTATGCCGCCCGGACGGGATGGCGCTGGCCGGCATCTGAGCCGGCCCCCTCTCAGCACAGGCGGTCCAGGCCCCGGGCCAGATCGGCCTGGATATCCGCCGGGTCTTCCAGGCCCACCGCCATCCGCACCAATCCTTCGCCAATCCCCTGCTCCACCCGTTGCTCCGGGGTGATCCGCCCGTGGGTGGTGGTGGCCGGATGGGTGATGGTGGTCTTGGCATCCCCCAGGTTGGCGGTGATGGACAGCATCCGGGTGCTGTCGATGACCTGCCAGGCCGCCTCCCTGCCCCCCTTCACCTGGAAGGCGACGATACCGCCGAAAGCGGCCTGCTGGCGGGCAGCCAGGGCATGCTGGGGATGGGAAGCCAGACCGGGATAATGGACCTTCTCCACCGCCGGATGCTTTTCCAGCCAGTGGGCCAGGGTCAGGGCCGATGCACTATGGGCGCGCATGCGCAGGGACAGGGTTTCCAGGCCCTTGTGAAAGACCCAGGCATTGAAGGGACTCATGGTGGGGCCGGCGGTGCGCAAAAAGCCGAGAATTTCCTTGCCCACCCGACTCTCATCGCCAACCACCGCCCCTCCCATACAGCGCCCCTGCCCATCCAGATACTTGGTGGCGGAATGAATCACCAGATCGGCCCCCAGGGTCAGGGGCCGTTGCAATGCGGGAGTACAAAAGCAATTGTCCACCGCCAACAGGCAGTCGTGGGTATGGGCCAGTTCCGCCAGGGCACGGATGTCCACCAGCTCGGTCAGGGGATTGGAAGGCGTCTCGGCAAACAGCATCCGGGTATTGGGGCGCAGGGCCTTGGCCCAGGCATCCAGATCCGACAGGGGCACATAGCTCACCTGGATACCGAAACGGGTGAGGTAATTGCTGAACAGGTTAGTGGTGGAACCAAACACGGACCGGGACGAGATGATATGGTCCCCCGCCTGGAGCAGGGACAGGCAGGTGGACAGGATCGCCGACATGCCCGAGGCGGTGGCCACACAGGCTTCCCCCCCTTCCAGGGCCGCCAGCCGATCCTGAAAGGCGCGCACCGTGGGATTGGTGAAACGGGCATAGATATTACCGGGCGCCTCGCCGGCAAACCGGGCCGCCGCCTCGGCGGCACTGGCAAAGACAAAGCTGGAGGTGGCGAAGATGGGATCGGAATGTTCCTGTTCCGCCGTGCGGGTCTGGCCGGCGCGAATGGCCAGGGTATCGAAACCGGGGTTATCCTGAGACTGGGACATAAAAACTCCTGGTTAAATTGACAAGTATCAATCCTGACACCCCAAAGCGCCAGACTCAGGACATGGGGCCGGTGGTTACCCGCACCCGGTCATGTACCCGACACAATAAATCGTAGCTGATGGTTCCTGCGGCCATCGCCACCTCATCCACCGGCAGCCCCTGGCCCCACAGAGTCACCTGATCGCCCACCTGAACCGTCTCCAGATCGGTCAAATCCACGGTAATCATGTCCATGGAGACCCGCCCAATGAGGGGAACCCGCTGACCGCGCACCAGCACCGGCGTGCCGCTGGGGGCATGGCGGGGATAACCGTCGGCATACCCGATGGCCGCCACCCCCACCCGGCTGGGCCGCTCGCTGCGCCAGGTGGCCCCATAACCCACCGCCTCTCCCGGCATCAGGGTATGTATGCCGATCAATCGGGTTGTCAGGGTCATCACCGGGTGCAGGCCCAGTGCAGCAGCGGACTGATCTGCCAGTGGTGAGCCGCCATAGAGCATGATACCGGGCCGTACCCAGTCGGCGTGGGTATTGGGCAAGGCCAGAATAGCGGCGGAATTGGCCAGACTGCGTTCGCCGGGCAGATGCCGGGTCGCGGCCTGGAACCGGGCCAGTTGGGTGGCATTTTCCGGGCGATGGGGGGTATCGGCACAGGCCAGATGGGTCATCAATCCCGTCACTGCGGCCACATTGGTGTTTGCAGTCAGGGCGGCCATCAGTTCCGTGGCTCGGGACGGGGCGAACCCCAGTCGCCCCATGCCGGTATCCAGTTTCAGCCAGACCTGCACCGGGCGTTGCAGGCGGGTGGTTGCCAACCGGCGTAATTGACTGTCCTCATGCACCGTCACGGCCACCCCGAGTTGGGCGGCGCTGTGCAGGTCCCGTTCATCCTTGAATCCCTGCAGGGCAAGTACCGGCTGCCGGTAACCGGCCTCGCGCAATGCCGAGGCCTCATCCAGGCAGGATACCGCCAGGGCATCCACCTGTGGTGCCAGGCATTCCGCCACCTGGAGCAGGCCATGACCATAGGCTTCGGCCTTGATTACTGCCATGATCCGGCGACCGGGGGCTGCCACCCGCACTCTGGCCAGATTGGCTGACAGATGGCCGAGGCACAACTGTGCCGAGGCGGTTCTTCTCACTGAAAGCCCTCATTGGAATAGATTTCGGGCGCATAATTTTCAAAGCGGGTGTATTGTCCCAAGAAGGTCAGTCGTACATTGCCGATGGGGCCATTACGTTGTTTAGCGATAATGATTTCTGCCGTCCCCTTGTCCGGGCTATCCTCGTTGTACACCTCATCCCGGTAGATAAAGACGATCAGGTCTGCATCCTGTTCAATGGCGCCGGAGTTATGACTGACAATCCCGTCGGCCAGCCAGCAGGCATTACCGGGCACAGTCAGATCGAATACCTCCTCCTCTCCTGCCGGCTCCACCGCCACCACCCGATCCCAGAATAATGCTTCATTGGCGATGAGTCCGAGGCGCTCGTCTTGTTGAAGTAGCTCGGTTCGCGTCAATTTTTTAATGCCCATCTGGTGACTGATGTCATCTTCAACCTCCCGAGGCAGGTCATCAAATCTGACAAGGTTGCCAGATTCCTCAAGCACCTGCCTGGATACGGCAAGATAATCTCCCAAATTCAGATTCCCACCTTGTATCCAGTCCCATAAACCAAGTAGCCGATGATCAGGGGTACACCGCAAGGTACGACCGCTGGCCAGAGTGATTTTCAGCACCTGTCTTCGGCCCACGGACCAGATGAGATCCGTCGCCGCAGATTGCAGATGCCCCTTGGCATCCACGGAAATCACTTCCGGTGTTTGGCCCACAAGATCAGCGATAGGCACCCGAGTGCCATCAGCTAAAATGACCAAGGTATCTCCGGTCACGCATTCACGCAGATCCGACATCACCGGACGTTTGCTGGGACGTTGTTCCAGACCACGGTTAAGCTGAGACAAGGCGATCACAGGAACCCCCATTTCCTTGGCTAACGCCTTGAGGCCACGGGAGATCTCGGAAATCTCGTTGGTTCGGTTCTCTGAACTGCCGGGCACCTGCATCAGCTGCAGATAGTCCACCACGATGAGGCTAAGCTGCTTATGCTCTCGCATCAGCCGGCGGCAGCGGGAACGCAGGTCAGAAGGAGACAGCGCCGGACTGTCGTCGATATACAACTGAGCCTCGGACAACATGGATACGGCACTGGAAAAACGCGGCCAGTCATCATCTTCCAAACGCCCGGTACGCAAACGCTGCTGATTGATCCTTCCCAGGGAGGAAAGCAGACGCATGGCCAGTTGCTCGCCGGGCATTTCCATACTGAACACCGCCACCGGCGATTGCTGCTTCAGCGCCGCATATTCGGCGATATTCATCGCGAAGGTGGTTTTACCCATCGACGGGCGCCCCGCCACAATCACCAGATCCCCCGGCTGCAAACCAGAAGTCAATTCGTCAAAATCATCATAGCCCGTGCTCAAACCAGTGATGGGACTGGACCGCTCAAAGAGCTTTTCAACATGCTCCACCGTAGATTTGAGCAGGGTACGCATCCCCCGAAAACCCTGACGATTACGGGCCCCCTGCTCGGCAATCTCAAATACCAGCCGCTCAGCTTCATCCAGCAGCTCCCGACTCTCCCGACCCTGGGCATTAAACCCACTGTCAGCAATCCGGGAACCTACACTGATCAGCTGACGCACCACCGAATGCTCACGCACAATCTCCGCATAAGCCTGGATATTGGCCGCACTGGGCGTATCCTTGGCCAACGTCCCCAAATAACTCAACCCACCACTGTCCACCAGCTGACCCCGGGCCTCCAGACGCTCGGAAATGGTCACCACATCAAACGGCGACTGCCGATCCGCCAACTCGGCAATGGCCCGAAAAATCAGACGATGGTCATAACGGTAAAAATCCACCTCGGTCACATGGTCCGCGACCACATCCCAGGCATCATTCTCCAGCATCAGGCCACCTAGCACGGCCTGCTCGGCTTCAATGGAATGGGGAGGAATCTTGAGCGCTTCGGTCCTGTTGCGGGACGCAAAGGTGCGGGGCTTTTCGGGCATGGTCAGAATACCAATCGACGCAACGACAGACGCTCGGACCTGTCTTGTTCACCCCGGACCCGGACCGGTTCCGGCATGGGGCCCGCGGGACATGGCGCCCCGCGGGTAAAGCAGTCCTACTGTTCTACACCCACCACCACCACCTTCACAGTGGCATTGACATCGGTGTGCAGGTGTACAGCCACTTCAAACTCACCCGCCTGACGCAGGGGGCCATCGGGCAGACGCACTTCACGCTTTTCCAGTTCCACACCAGCCGCCTTGGCAGCATCGGCAATGTCATTGGTGCCCACGGAACCAAACAGCTTGCCCTCACCACCGGCACGGGCCGTGATGGTCAGGGTCATGGCTTCCAGCTTGGCCTGACGGGCCTGAGCCGCTGCCAGAGCCTGGGCCGCTGCCTTTTCCAGTTCTGCACGGCGGGCCTCAAACTCGGCAATGTTGGCCTCGGTGGCAAACTTGGCCTTGCCCTTGGGCAGCAGGTAGTTGCGGGCATAACCAGAGCGCACACGCACCTTGTCCCCCAGGCTTCCCAGGTTTTCCACCTTTTCGAGAAGAATCACTTCCATCGGTCTATACCTCAGTCAAAAATCAAAGATGTTATCTGCCAGGAAGGCGACAGTATGGGCAGACATCAAGGGGCGTCGTTACCCGCCTGTCCCATCCGTCCACGAAGATCCACAAAGCTGTCCACCATCCCCAAAGTGGCCAGGACCACCATCATCTGCGGCAGGGCAAAAGCCATCACCACATAGGTCATCACCAGCCACAGACGGCTCAGGTTCAGCTTGCGATTAATCCCGTGAATCACCGCCAGCCCGTGCAGGAAAAAGGCGGCCAGAAACACCAGGGACAACTCGAACATCAGACTCACGCCGGCAAACAGCCCCAGCACCAGCAACACCAGCAGCAACAAGGCCGGCACCCGACCCAGACTCAGCTGATGAAACTCCTGGGCAAAACCACCCGGGTTGTAAAGGACCGACTGCCAATAACGGGCCAGCAACAAGGACAGGGACAAAGCCAGCAGGGAAACCGCAGCCAGCATTCCCGTCATCACCGCCGCCGCCTGCCTGAAGGCTTCTTCCCGCTCCTGGGCGTTCATGGCCGAGGTGTCAAACAGCGGCCCAACGGTCTGCTGCAGCACCGAGTACCACATCTGGGTGATGTCGGGCACGGACAGATGCAACATCAGCACCACGCCACAGCCCATGAGAATGCCACTGGTGAGGGTGGCCGCCCAGGACACGGTACTGCGCAACACTGCAGCCAAGGCCAGGGCCGGCACCCATTGCACCAGAGCCGTCACCAGGCCCACCATCGGTGACAGGCCTGCCACCCAACCGATCAGGCTCACCACCACCGCCGCCAGGGCCACCACCGCCAGGGCCTGTTGCAACCCCACACGCAGGGTCACCAGGGCCACGGCAGCACTGCTGACCAGCGCCAGGGGGGGAATCAGCAGGCCGATCACACCAAAGCCGACGGTGACGGTCACCGCCCGCAGTCGGCTTTGCATGATGAAAGATGCCAGTTGCCTCATGGTGGTCTCATGCACCGGCACCCCAGGGCGCCGGTGGCTGCCGTCCTCAGTGGTTGTCGGAGTAAGGCAACAGGGCCAGGAAACGGGCGCGCTTGATGGCAGTGGCCAACTGGCGCTGATAACGGGCACTGGTGCCAGTAATGCGGCTGGGCACGATCTTGCCGGTCTCGGTGACGTAGTTCTTCAGGGTATTGAGATCCTTGTAGTCGATGAACTCGACCCCTTCGGCACTGAAACGGCAATACTTGCGACGACGGAAGAAACGGGACATGGTCTATCCTCGGAATGAATCAGGTGAACAGTGGCTCAGTTCGACGAAGAGGACGAACGATCATCATCATCGCCATCGTCATCATCGCTGTCGTCGGAAGAAGAAGACGTGTTGCTGTCGTCATCGTCCCGATTTTTGGCCAGGGGAGAAGTTTCGGTAAAGGCCTGCTCCATGCGCATCACCAGATGACGAATCACCGCATCGTTGAAGCGGAAGGCACTGACCAGTTCTTCCAGCGCGCTTTCCGGGCATTCCACGTTCATCAGCACATAGTGGGCCTTGTGCAGCTTCTGGATCGGGTAGGCCAGCTGACGGCGACCCCAGTCTTCCAGGCGATGGATCTCGCCCTCGGCCCCTTCGATGATGCCGCGATAACGCTCCATCATGGCAGGAACCTGCTCACTCTGGTCCGGGTGAACCATGAATACAATTTCGTAATGACGCATATTTGGGATGTCCTTGCGGGTGACAGCCTCCCGACCAGCGGTGAGGCAAGGTGAATCTCCGGGGCGCCCCGGAAAAGAGCGGAATCTTAGCCGTTCGGGACGGGGGAAGCAATCCGGCGCTGTCGCACCGCCTCGTACAGACAGACCCCGGCGGCCACCGATACGTTCAGACTGTCCACCTGTCCCAGCATGGGCAATTGCACCAGAACATCACAGCGGTCCTGGGTCAGCCGCCGCATACCCTTGCCTTCCGCCCCCAGCACCAGCGCCGTGGGGCCGGCAAGGTCGGCATCATACAGCACCGTATCGGCCTGGCCGCAGGTGCCCACAATCCAGAGGTTGAACGTCTTGAGCAGGTCCAGGGTGCGGGCCAGATTGGTGACCTGGATGAAGGGCACGGTATCCGCAGCCCCGGAAGCCACCTTGCGCACCACCGGGGTCAGACCAGCGGCCCGGTCCCTGGGGGCAATCACGGCAGTGACCCCCGCCCCGTCGGCGGTACGCAGACAGGCCCCCAGATTATGGGGATCGGTCACCCCGTCCAGCACCAGCAACAGGGGCACGGTGCCCCGGCGCTCCAACGCCATCAGCATATCCGGCAGGTCCCCTTCTCCCAGGGGCGTCATCGGCGTGATCGTGGCCATCACCCCCTGATGACGGACCTTCCCCGCCAGGGCATCCAGTTCCCGGCGGGCCACCGGCTGCACCGTCACTCCGGCCTGGGCGGCCCGCTCCAGCAGCCCCCGCATCCGGCCATCTCCCCGGTCTGCCTGCACCCGCAGTTCCCGCACCCGCTCAGGACAGCGGGACAGCAGCGCCTCTACGGCATGTTGTCCAAACACCCGATCATTGGCTGCCATGATTTATGATTCCGTCCGCTTGCGCCGACGCCGACGACCCGGCTTGGCCGAATCGCCCCGGCTACGCTTGGCCTCCGGGCCGGAGGCTTCCGGTACGAAGTCGATCTTGCGCTCGTCCAGGTCCACCCTGGCCACCTTCACCCGCACCGGATCCCCCAGCCGATACACCCGGCCACTGCGCTCCCCGGTCAGACGATGCCCCGCCGGATCGAATTGGTAATAATCGTTGGACAAGCTGGTGACATGGACCAGACCTTCCACATAAATGTCCTTGAGTTCGACGAACAGGCCAAAGGAGGTGACGCTGGTCACCACCCCGTCGAACACTTCTCCCACCTTGTCCAGCATGTATTCGCACTTGAGCCAGGCGGTCACATCCCAGGAGGCTTCATCTGCCCGGCGCTCCCGCATGGAGCAGCTTTCTCCCAGGGCCACCATGTCGATATGGGCATAGGTGAAGTCCTTGGGTTTGCCACCATCCAGTACATGATGAATGGCCCGATGCACCAGCAGATCCGGGTAGCGGCGAATGGGTGAGGTGAAGTGCAGGTATTCCTCGTGGGCCAGCCCGAAATGACCCAGGTTGTCTGGGGCATAGACCGCCTGGGACAGGGACCGCAGCAAGGCGGTCTGCACCAGCCGGGCATCGGGCCGGTCCTTCACCTGCTCCAGCAGAGCAGAGAAATCCGCCGGGGTGGGTTCGTCCCCGCCCCGCAGGGACAGGCCCAGCCCCCCCAGAAACCGGCGCAGATCTTCCAGCTTGGCGGGCTTGGGGCCTTCATGTACCCGATACAGGGTGGGCATACGTTTGCGCTTGAGGAATCCGGCAGTGGCCACATTGGCGGCGATCATGCACTCCTCGATGATCTTGTGGGCGTCGTTGCGCTCATAGGCCACGATGCGTTCGATCTTGCGATCGGCGCCAAAGAGGATGCGGGTCTCGGTGGTCTCGAAATCCACCGTGCCCCGGGTATCCCTGGCCTTGCGCAACAGCCTGTAGAGGCCGTAGAGGTTTTCCAGGTGAGGCACCAGGGATTGGCGACGGCGGATGGTATCGGCCTTGCGTTCCACCAGGATCTCGGCCACTTCCGTATAGGTGAGGCGGGCATGGGAACGCATCACCGCCCGGTGGAATTTGGCATCCTTGATGCGGCCACGGGAGTTGACGGTCATCTGGCAGACCAGGCAGAGGCGGTCCACTTCCGGGTTCAGGGAACACAGGCCGTTGGACAGCACCTCCGGCAACATGGGAATGACCCGTTCGGGGAAATACACGGAGGTGCCCCGGTTGCGGGCTTCCAGGTCCAGGGGGTCTCCCGGCTGGACATAATGGGCCACGTCGGCGATGGCCACCCAGAGGGTGTAGCCTCGTCGGCCCAGGGATTCGCAATACACCGCGTCGTCGAAGTCCCGGGAATCCTCCCCGTCGATGGTCACCAGGGGCATGTCCCGCAGGTCCAGCCGGCCTGCCTTGGCTTTTTTGGGGACTTTGTCGGAAAAGCCTTCCACGGCTTTCAGTACCGCTTCGGGCCATTCAAAGGGCAGGCCGTGGGCGCGCACGGCGATGTCGATTTCCATGCCGGGGGCCATGTGCTCCCCCAGCACCTCGATCACTTCGCCAATGGACCGGGTGCGTTTGGTGGGTTGTTCCTTGATGCGTACCGTGACGATCTGGCCGGGCCGGGCTTCGCCCAGGCACTCCGGCGGGATGAGGATATCCTGAGGCATCCGTTTGTTGTCCGGGGCCACAAAGCCGATACCCCCTTCCAGGCTCAGGCGACCCACCACGGTCTGTGTATTGCGCTCCAGCACTTCGATGATGGCCCCTTCCCGGCGGCCCCGGCGGTCGATGCCGATGACCCGGGCCACGGCCCGGTCGCCGTGCATGAGGGCGCCCATCTGGCGGGGGGAGAGGAATAAATCCTCTCCCGGTTCGTCGGGCACCAGAAAGCCGAAGCCGTCCGGGTGGCCGATGACCCGACCCCGGACCAGGTCGGACTGGTTCACCGGCAACCAGCCGCCGGCCCGGTTGCAGACCAGTTGGCCGTCCCGTTCCATGGCCCGCAGGCGGCGGCGCAGGGCTTCCAGGTCAACGTCGTCTTCCAGACCCAGGCGACGGGCCAGGGGGTCAAAACCCATGGGGCCGTTGGCCTGGTCCACCACCTGGAGGATCAGTTCCCGGCTGGGGATGGGGCGTTCATATTTGCGGGCTTCGCGGTCGAAGTGGGGGTCTTGGGGCAAGCTCTTTTTCTTTTTTGTCATTTAATCTTTTCGTTCAGGCCAGGGCCGATAATTTTTTTGGCGGGGGCGTTGACAACCCCCTTATTGGGTACTATGATGGCGCCTTCAGCTGAGACGCAAGAGCAACATGCTTCTCACTGGGATTGCCGAGGTGGCGGAATTGGTAGACGCGCTAGTTTCAGGTATTAGTGGGGGAGACCCCGTGGAGGTTCAAGTCCTCTCCTCGGCACCAACTTGATTTCGATAAACGGCCCGCTTGATGCGGGCCGTTTTCGTGTTCAGCGCTGGATTGTACCTGCCTTGAGTGGAAAATCCCAGCGGGTTCGTGGTCCCTCCCCTGCCCTGTCATTCCACGTTGACCCGGATGCCTGCCATCTGCCGTTGGGAGATGACATGGCCCAGGGCGGCGGCCCGCTGGAGCCAGGAGAGGCCCAGCATTTCATCCTTGGGTACCCCTTCACCAGAGATGTGGCATCTGCCCAGCCAGTGCATGGCGTCGGGGTAGTGCTGGTCTGCTGCTGCTTGTAGCCAGTGCAGGGCCAGGTCCGGGCGGCGGGCTTCCAGCAGCATCAGGGCGATGTCGTTCTGGGCTTCGGCGTCGCCCTGCTCGGCCCGTTGAATGATGTGGATGTCTTCGGGGGTGAGGGTGATGGGGAGGTCGTTGAGGATGAGGTCGATCTGGATTTGGGCCGGGCCTGGTTTTCTACCCCCCCCCCCCCGCCTTGCGCGTGTGTGGGGCCGTGTGCCGCGACAGGCGCCGCCAGAGGGTGCGCTTGGTGAGGCCGGTGAGCTGGGCGGCGGTGTCCATGGAGATGGTAGGCATGGGGTCGGCTGGGCTGTTTTTGGTGGGGTTAGTGTATCCGGGGTGGATGGGGGTGGGTAGTTGTCACTAAAAATGGTGACAGAGGATGGAGTGTCAGGGAAAAGTAGTGACAGGTGTCGTTAAAAAATGATGACATCGGTGGCTGGGGTGGGTAAGTTGTTGTTTTTTGAGGGCGGTGGTTTTGGCATTGGTTTTGCTTCGGTTGGGGTGTGATGTCCACAACGGGAGTATGACGATGCAGAAGCAGAAGGGCTTTACTTTGATTGAACTGATGATCGTGGTGGCGATCATTGGGATTTTGGCGGCGATTGCTTTGCCGGCGTATCAGGATTACACCGTGCGGGCCAAGATGGGGGAAGTGGTTCTAGCCGCCTCTCAGTGCAGAACTTCTATTACCGAAGCGGTGCAGACATTTCCGGGAACGGACATGGGGACTGCATTGAATGAATCCTGTGATGTGACGACGACGAAGCATGTGAACGGGACTGCGTCATCCACCAACGCAAATGGCCACATCATTATCCAAGCCCAAGGATTTGATAATGCCGCGATTGATGGAAAACAGATACAGCTTCGTCCCTTCGTGATGAATGCGGCCGGCACTGATGTGGAAGCCTTCGTCCCAGGAACTCATGGCGGTCGCGCTATTGCAGCATGGCAATGTGGTCCCAGCCCAGGTACCGACGGCATCCCCGTCAAGTTCCTGCCTGGGTCGTGCCGGACTGTCTTTGCAGCTCAGGCAGGTTAAGGGACAGGCACTCTTGACTGCCACGGTAGGATAACCAAAAAAAACCCCGGCCTCGCGCCGGGGTTTTTTTCGCCTGACGGAAGGTTCGCATAATGCCCATTATGTTCTTCCACCTTGCCTTACGAAATTAACGCATCTACAATAATTTCATGTGCACCCGTTACTGCTGGGACGAAACCAAACGGCAGGCCAACCTTGAAAAGCACGGCTTGGACTTTGCCGATGCCGATCTTGTGTAGAAATGGAGGACAGGCAGTGCGCCGTTGACGGCCAGACTCAAGAGTGCCCGCTCTCCCGGTCCCCAATTCGATCACCGCCCCAAAAAGAACAGCATCGTGGTCACCGCACCCACCCCAACGATGCCACGGTGCAGGAACACCGGCGGCAGTGCCCGGCCAATGCGGGCACCAGCCAGACCACCCAGGACCGCCGCCAGCGCCATGGGGGGAATCTCCGGCCAGGAGATGGCGCCACCCCAGATATAGACCATCACCGCCATCAAAGTAAGCACAGCCGATAGCAGATTTTTTAGTCCATTGGCCGCATTCAGGTCATGGACACCCAGCAGGCGAAACAGGGCCAGCATGACAATGCCCATGCCACCATTGAAATATCCTCCGTATCCACACACCCCCAATACGCCGAGTCGCTTCCACAAGCCGCCACTGCCGTAGCTGTGTCGCGCCAGATGCTGGTTCAGGCGCGGCCCGAAAGCAAATAGCAATGTAGCAAAGAGCAACAGCCAAGGCACAATCAACTGAAATGCCTCGTTGGAGGTAGCCAGCAACAGCAAGGCCCCTACGGCTCCACCCAACATACCGATGAACACCACCAGCGGTACGGTCATGCCCAGAGGTGCCCGGATCAGATCCCGACAGGCCCAGGCGCTGGCCAGATAACCGGGCAACAGCGCCGCTGTGCCGGTGGCATTGGCAGCGATCGGGGGAACACCACTAAAAACCAAGGCCGGCAAGGTGAGAAAACTTCCGCCTCCCGCCAGGGCGTTGAGGGCGCCAGCCACAAAAGCGGCGACGACGATCAGAACAAGGCCAGATAATTCCAGTATCACGGAAATGCTCGAAACGGTCCCCAGTTCGCTCGCGATCCTCCCGATCCTCACTGCAGGAAGGCATGGCTCTGGAAGAGGTCTTCAAGGTTTTGAGCTATCCCGCCGATCGGGGATAAGCACGCAATATCTCTGCTCCATTACGGATCATCGCCTCGGTGGTCGGCCAATCCACACAGGCATCCGTGATGGAACAGCCATAGCGCAGTTGGGAACGATCTGCAGTCAGCGGCTGGTTGCCAGCCTCCAGAAAACTTTCCACCATCAGCCCCACAATGGAACGATTGCCCTCCCGAATCTGATGCATCACATCCTTCATCACCAACGGTTGCAATTCCGGATTCTTGGAGGAATTGGCATGGGAGCAGTCCACCACAATGTTGCGAGGAATCCCCGCCTTGTCCAGCGCCTGCTCTGCCAAGGTCACTGAAACGGTATCATAATTGGGCTGTCCGTTACCGCCTCGCAGCACCAGATGCCCGTAACGATTCCCCCTAGTGCGCAGAATCACCGACTGACCATCATTGCCGATGCCCAGAAAACTATGGGGACTGCCGGCAGATAAAATGGCATTGATCGCCACGCTCAAGCCGCCATCGGTGCCATTTTTGAAGCCCACCGGCGTGGACAGGCCCGAGGACATCTCCCGGTGAGTCTGGGATTCTGCGGTGCGGGCACCAATGGCCGTCCAGGCAATCAGATCACCGTAGTACTGGGGAGCAATGGGGTCCAGAGCCTCGGTAGCCGTTGGCAGACCCAGTTCGTTGATGTCCATCAAAAAGTGCCGGGCCTTGGCCATCCCTTCGTCAATACGAAAGGTGTCGTCCAGATGGGGGTCATTGATGAACCCCTTCCAGCCCACTGAAGTGCGGGGCTTTTCAAAATAGACCCGCATCACCAACAGCAGCACATCCGATACCTGGTCGGCCAGTGCCTTCAACCGCCGGGCATAGTCCATGCCCGCTTCGGGATCATGGATGGAACAGGGGCCAACCACCACGAACAACCTTGGGTCCCGGTGATCGAGAATGTCACATAACGCCTGGCGACCCGCGAGAACCGTATGGGCAGCCTTATCAGACAGGGGCAAACGTGCCTTGATCTCCCTGGGAGAAGGCATGTAGTCCATGGCGGCAATATTGAGGTTTTCAGTCTGAGCTGTGGTCATCATTGTGCGCGAGAAACCCCGTCCTTCAGGGCGGGAGGGAGAGCGCATCGTGCATGGCACGATCACGCGGCCCAACTCGTGTCCTCCAGTGTCGGCTTGGGTTGAAGGGCGCCGCGGCATGGGTACCGCCGTGGGCGGGGTTTAATGCCGGGGTTCGGCCCGGCCCCGACCGATAGCATAATAGGCAAAACCCAGATCCTCCAGATACTGGGGATCGTACAGGTTGCGACCATCAAACAGGGTCGGGGTTTTGAGTCGACGGCGAATCAGATCAAAATCCGGGCTGCGGAATACATGCCATTCAGTGACGATCACCAACGCATCAGCCCCCAGCAGGGCTGTTTCATGGTCTTGACACAGGGTCAGGTCAGGACGCGAGCCATAAAGACGGGTACATTCCTCCATCGCCACCGGATCATGGGCGCGAACATGGACACCAGCTGCCCACAATGCCTCCATCAGGGTACGGCTGGAGGCTTCCCGCATGTCGTCGGTGTTGGGCTTGAAGGCCAGTCCCCATAGCGCGATGGTGCGCCCCTGGAGATCGCCGTTGAAATGGGCATGAATTTTATCAAACAGACGCGTTTTTTGATGATGGTTGACCGCCTCTACAGCGGCCAGCAGCCGGGCCGGAAATCCCACCTGCCGGGCGGTATGCTCCAGCGCCTTGACGTCCTTGGGAAAACACGATCCTCCATAGCCGCAACCGGGATAAATGAAGTGATACCCGATGCGCGGGTCTGAACCCATGCCCTGACGCACATGCTCGATGTCGGCGCCCAGTTTTTCCGCCAGATTGGCCAATTCATTCATGAAGCTGATTTTGGTGGCCAGCATGGCATTGGCGGCATACTTGGTCAGCTCCGCCGAGCGGATATCCATGATCATGACCCGATCATGGTTCCGGTTGAAGGGGGCGTAGAGGGCCCGCATGAGTTCGGCAGTGCGTGGATTATCCGTGCCGATGATAATTCGGTCGGGTTTCATGAAATCGTCGATGGCAGCCCCTTCCTTGAGAAATTCCGGGTTGGAGACCACGTCAAAATCCACCGGGGCACCGCGCTGGGCCAGGGTATCGGCCATGACGGTCCGCACCTGATCGGCGGTACCCACGGGCACGGTGGATTTATTCACCACGATCCGGTAGTCATCCAGATGCTCGGCAATGGTCCGGGCCACCGCCAGCACATGGCTCAAATCGGCGGACCCATCCTCATCGGGGGGTGTCCCTACGGCAATGAACTGAAACAGGCCGTGGCGAACACCTTCAGCCGGGTCCAGGGTAAAAGCCAGGCGTCCGGCGGCGATGTTATCCGCCACCAGAGCATCCAGACCCGGTTCATGGATGGGGATTTCACCCTGTTCAAGGCGGGCGATCTTATCCGGATCGATGTCGACGCACAGGACATGATTGCCCACTTCCGCCAAACAGGCGCCGGTAACCAGTCCGACATAGCCGGAGCCATAGATGGTGACCTTCACGAGACAGATGACTCCCTAACCAAGGGTGAACAAATCCCGACGACATGAGCAAGGAGGGGTGCCCCGACGGGATGGTGTTATTGCTCTACTTTGGGCAGGGCTTCTGCCAGCGCTCTGGCATAGGCAGACCTGGCCGTCTGGGCAATGGCTATCTGTTGTTGCAATCGCTGGATTTCCTGATCGGTGACCCGCAGGTTGGCAATCTGGGCCTTGGCGTTGTCCGACAGGCTGTCCAGGTCGTACTGTTTGCCGTCAATGGTGATGTTTTTTCCGGGGGTATCTACCATGGAAGTGGTTTCCTTTTTTTTGAAACGGTTGATCGCAACCCACTCAATTGACGCTCTCCGTCGATAGGAAAAACGACAAGGCAGGCGCCGGGCAGAGTACCTGCCCGTTGAAAAAAAGACCAGACCCGGCAAGGGCGCGTTCGGGAAGACTCACTCTGGGGCGCGAATTTCGAAATCGTGAGTGATTCGGGCGGTTTTGCCCAGCATGATGGAGGCCGAGCAGTATTTTTCTGCGGATAATGTCACTGCCCGGGCCACCTGCTTTTCGGCAAGGTCATGGCCGGTGACGATGAAATGGACATGAATCCGGGTGAACACCTTGGGTTCGGTATCGGCCCGCTCGGCCTGCAACAGCACTTCACAGTCGGTCACCGCCTGGCGGGATTTTTTCAGGATCTGCACCACATCAAAAGCAGAACATCCCCCCATGCCCATCAGCAGCATTTCCATGGGACGCGGCCCCAGGTTGCGCCCGCCAAACTCCGGCGGCCCATCCATAACCACCCCATGACCACTGCCAGATTCGGCCATGAAGGTCATCTGTTCCACCCATTTTACCCTGGATTTCATCAATTCCTCCGCGAGAAACCCGGCTTTGTATTCGGGTTTTTGCAGCCAACAGTGTGTGGCAGGTGCTCGACAAGTGTACCACCTTAAACCTACACTTTTTCTGGAAAAACCCATCAGGTAGGAATCCTCTTCCTTCAGGGAGAGGAGGAGGTCAAGCCCTCACACAGCCACAGCCATATACCTTTCAACCCCAACCGATACAGAGGAGGACGCGACCAGGGCCAGGTGATCGTGCTGCGCACGATGGGCTATCCCTCCCCGCCCTGAAGGACGGGGTTTCTCGCGCAAAATTGATGAGTACCTTGCCAAGACGGCAAAAGCAGGCGCCGGACCCAGCGCTGGAAAGGCTGCTGTCCCATTGCCATCGACGACAATATCCGCCCCGGTCCACCATCATCCATGCGGGGGACCGACCAGATACCCTGTACTATGTGATCCAGGGTTCGGTCAGCGTCACCATAGAGGATGAGCACGGCCATGAGATCGTTCTGGCTTATCTCAATCCGGGCCAGTTTTTTGGTGAAATGGGCATCTTTGCTGCCCAGGCCCGTAGTGCTGTGGTCATGACCCGTACCCTGACCGAAACCGCCGAGATTCATTATCCCAAGTTTCTTGACCTGGCCATGCAAGACCCCCAGATCATGTTCCTGCTGGCCACCCAGCTGGCCTCCCGGCTACGGGAAACCAGTCGCAAGGTGATTGATCTGGCCTTTTTGGATGTCACAGGCCGCATTGCCCGCACCCTGATGGAACTGGCCCGGCAACCCGATGCCATGACCCACCCCAAAGGGATGCAGATCCGCATCACCCGACAGGAACTGGCCCGGATCGTGGGTTGCTCCCGGGAAATGGCAGGCCGGGTGCTCAAGGAACTGGAGGAGAAGGGCCTGATCAGCGCCCATGGCAAGACCATCGTGGTGTTCGACGCCCGCTGACGCGGCAACGGCGGTCTGTTGCTCAACCGTCGGCTTCCCGGATCACCTCCAGAAACACCAGTCCGTAGGATTCCAGCTTTTTCTCTCCCACCCCGGAGATATTCGCCATGGCCGCCAGGCTATGGGGACGAGCCTGGGCCATGTGGTGCAGGGTGGCATCACTGAATACCATGTAGGGCGGCACCCCCTGCTGGTCCGCCAGGCGGCGCCGGCACTGACGCAGGGCCTCGAACAGGCGGTGATCCTCGGGGCTGTCCAGTTCCAGCGCTCGGGAACGGCGGGGTTCCCGGCTGGGCTTGGGCGGGCGGGTTTCCTTGCGCAGCATCAAAGGCACTTCACCCCGGAGCACGGGGCGACAGGATGGGTTCAGGTGCAGTCCACCATGTCCTTCCAGGTCCACGGTGAGCAGCCCCCGAGCGATGAGCTGACGAAAAATGCCCCGCCATTCGTTCACGGTCAGGTCACGGCCAATGCCGAACACACCCAGCCGATCATGGCCAAACCCTTTGATGCGTTCATCTGCCTTGCCCCTGAGCACGTCCAGCAAATAGTTCACCCCAAAACGCTGGCCGGTACGGTGGACACAGGACAGGGCCATCTGGGCCGGGATCGTCCCGTCCCAGGTTTGCGGCGGTTCCAGGCAGTTGTCGCAGTTGCCGCAGGGTTCGGGCAATGGCTCCCCGAAGTAGGGCAACAGGGTCTGGCGCCGGCAGGCGACGCTCTCGCACAGCCCCAGCATGGCGTCCAGCTTGTGCCGTTCCACCCGCTTGTGGGCCTCGTCGGCCTCGGAGGCGTCCACCATCTGCCGCAGGGTGATCACATCCTGCAGGCCGTAGCTCATCCAGGCGTCCGCCGCCAGTCCATCCCGTCCGGCCCGGCCTGTTTCCTGATAGTAGGCTTCGATGCTTTTGGGCAGGTTCAAGTGGGCCACGAAACGGACATTGGGCTTGTCAATGCCCATGCCGAAGGCAATGGTGGCCACGATGATGATGCCTTCCTCGTTGAGAAAACGTCGCTGATGGGCCTCGCGCACCGCCGCCGACAGGCCCGCGTGGTAGGGCAAGGCGGTGAGTCCCTGTCCGGTGAGCCAATGGGCCACCTCATCCACCCGTTTGCGGGACAGACAATACACAATCCCCGCCTCATCCGGGTGAGTGTCGCGGATGAAACGCAGCAGATCCCGGCGGGCATTGCCGGTGGACTGGTGGATGCGGTAGCGGATGTTGGGGCGATCAAAACCGCTGATGAACACCCGAGCCTGATCCAATCCCAGGCGGCCCCGGATTTCCTCCCGGGTACGGGCATCGGCGGTGGCAGTGAGGGCGATGCGGGGCACCTGGGGCCAGCGTTCGGCCAGCAGGGAAAGCCGGATGTATTCGGGCCGAAAGTCATGGCCCCACTGGGAGACGCAATGGGCCTCGTCGATGGCAAAGAGATTGATGCGTGCCCGTTCCAGCAAGGTCAGGGTGCGCTCGGTGAGCAGGCGTTCCGGCGCGATGTAGAGCAGATCCAGCCGCCCGCTCAGCAGTTGTGATTCCACCGCCCGCACGGCGTCCAGGGTGAGACTGGAATTAAGACAGGCAGCGCGGACCCCGGCCTGTTGCAGGGCAGCCACCTGGTCCTGCATGAGGGCGATGAGGGGCGATACCACCACACCGGTGCCGGGCATGGCCATGGCGGGAATCTGGTAGCACAGGGACTTGCCACCGCCGGTGGGCATCAATACCAGGGCGTCTCCGCCCTCCAGCAGGGTCTGGATGACCTCATCCTGGGGAGAGCGGAACCGGTCGTAGCCAAAGGTGTTGCGCAGGATGTTCAGTGGGGCTTGATCGTCCATGATCGGTGCGGTCTTGGTCTGCATAGGTTGCCGTGGGGCCGTTACGGGTTCAAGGACATCCCGTTCCATGAGGACGCCCCATGGTTTTGAGGATAGCGCCGACCCACCCACGAGGGCAACCCGCCCCGGCGGGCGCTGTTCCCTATCCATCCAGGCTGCGGGAGGCGACCTCGTACACGTCCCGGGACAGTCCGGGATGGGCCACGATCCGCTCCAGACAGCGCCGCATTGAGCCTTGACGCTCCTCGTCAAAACGCCGCCAGCGACTCAGACTGGTCACCAGCCGAGCCGCGATCTGCGGGTTGAGGGCGTCCAGTTCCAGGACGCTGTCGGTAATCAGCCCGTGACCGGACCCATCCAGGGCGTGGAAATGCACCGGGTTGGCCATGGCAAAGGTCCCCAGCACCGCCCTCACCCGGTTGGGATTGCGGATGCTGAAACCGGGGTGGGACATCAGTCCCCGCACCCGATCCAGCGCGCCCGGGGCCGCATCCATCGCCTGCAGGCCGAACCACTTGTCCAACACCAGGGGATCGTCGCGCCAGCGGGCCTCGAAATGGGCCAGGGCCTGGTCACGGGCCTCCCCAGGGCAGTCCAGCAACGCCCGCAGGGCACCCATGGCATCGGTCATGTTGTCGGCGGACCCATAATGGGTCCGGGCCAGGGCCACCGCCTCGGCCTCGCCGGAGGCGCACAGATAGGCCAGGCACAGGTTGCACAGGCGACGGCGTCCCATGGCCGTCGCGTCCATGCCTTGCGCCCCCGCCGTGGCCTCGTAGACGGCGCGGAATCGATCCCCCAGGGCGGCGCCCAGGGCCTGGCGCAGGAACTGTCGGGCCTGATGGATCGCATCCACGTCCACCACCGCCATCTGCTCCGCCAGATAGCCTTCTCCCGGCAGGGTCAGGGCCTCGGCCACCAGAGCGGCATCCAGCGCCCCGTTGGCCAGCACCTGACCGAAGGCCTGCGCAAAACGGGCATCCAGCATCAGGGGTTGCCCCGCCTGGACGGCCTCGATCAGTCCCTGCAGTACCTTCAGGGCAAACTGCTGGCCCGCCTCCCAACGGTTGAAGTCGTCCGTGTCATGGGCCATGAGGAAGGCCAGCTGCGCATCGGTGTAGGGGAAGCGCAGATTCACCGGCGCCGAGAATCCCCGCAACAGCGAGGGGACCGGCAACTCCGGCACGTCCTGGAACACGAAGACATGGGTGGGCGCGGTCAGCTCCAGGGTGCGCTCACCGGCAACGGCACTGTCCTCCCCCTCCAGGCGCAAGGGGATCTCCCGCCCCCGGGCATCCAGCAGGGCCATGACCAGGGGAATGTGCAGGGGCAGCTTTTCCGGCTGGCCCTTGGTGGGAAGGCAGGACTGGCGCACCGTAAGCCGGTAGGTGGCGGTTTCCGGATCATGGGTTCCGGTCGCCTCCAGCAACGGCGTTCCGGCCTGGTCATACCAGCGGCGGAACCGGGAAAGATCCCGGGCATTGGCATCCTCCATGGCCTTGACGAAGTCGTCCGTGGTCACCGCCTGACCATCGTGACGGTCGAAATAGAGGTCCAGCCCGCGGCGGAATCCTTCACGACCCAGCAGGGTCTGGATCATGCGCACCACCTCGGCACCCTTTTCATACACGGTCATGGTGTAGAAGTTGTTGATCTCGATGTAGGACTGGGGCCGCACCGGGTGGGCCATGGGACCGGCGTCCTCGGGGAACTGCAGGGTGCGCAGGCGCTGGACATCCTGGATCCGCTTGACCGCCCGCAGGCTTTGGTCGGCGGTGAATTCCTGGTCGCGAAAGACGGTGAGGCCTTCCTTGAGGGAGAGCTGGAACCAGTCGCGGCAGGTGACCCGGTTGCCGGACCAGTTGTGGAAATATTCGTGGGCGATGACGCTCTCGATGGCCACGAAGTCGTCGTCGGTGGCGGTATCCGGACGGGCCAGCACGTACTTGGAATTGAAGACGTTGAGCCCCTTGTTCTCCATGGCCCCCATGTTGAAGTCGTCCACCGCCACGATCATGTAGATGTCCAGATCGTATTCCCGGCCAAAAGTGTCCTCGTCCCAGCCCATGGATGCCTGCAGGGAGCGCATGGCGTGATCGCATTTGTCCAGGTTGTGACGCTGCACGTAGATGCGCAGGTCCACCTCCCGTCCGGTTCGGGTGGTGAAGCCGTCCCGCCGGCAGACCAGATCCCCCGCCACCAGGGCAAACAGATAGCTGGGCTTGGGGAAGGGATCGTGCCAGACGGCGAAATGACGCCCCTCGGGCAGGTCGCCGCTGTCGGTGAGATTGCCGTTGGAGAGCAGCACGGGATAACGGGCCTTGTCGGCCTCGATGCGCACCGTGTAGACGGCCATCACGTCGGGCCGGTCCAGGAACCAAGTGATGCGACGGAATCCTTCCGCCTCGCACTGGGTGCAGAAGTTGCCGCCGGAGACATACAGCCCCTCCAGCGCCGTGTTGGCCGCCGGGGCAATGCCCGTCTCCAGGCTGAGTTCACAGCGCTCGGGCAGATCGTGCAGGGTCAGGGTCTCGCCCTCCAGATGATAGTCACCCGGCTGCAGGGGACGGTCATCCAGGCGGATGTGATGGAGCACCAGATCCTGGCCGTTGAGTTGCAGCGGGGCCTCTGCCTGGCCGTTGCGTACCAGGGTCAGGCGGGATCTGACCCGGGTATCCTCTGGATCCAGCACGAAGCACAGGTCCACCGAAAGGATGCGCCACCGAGGGGGTGCGTAGTCCTTGAGATGAATGGCGGCGGGGGCGGTTTCTTTCATCATTTTGCGCGAACAACCGGGTTGGGCGTGTGCCTGACTTCCATGGTGCACTATAGCGTTTTGAGATGGGGGGCGTCCAAGCTTGCCAAACGGACGCCCCTTGTTGATCATGTCCCATACCCGATATGGCACCAGGCTATGTGCCATGAGCATGCTGGCAAGCATCCAGCAGACATTGTTCGAGGGGCTGGCCCCGGTTTATATCGCCCCCCGGAATCCGGCCTCGATGGCAGCCCAGTCCATGGCGGCTGTCGGCGCGATGCACTCCACCCGACTGTCACGGCGCCAAGCCACCGGCTCGGCGCTGAAACGTCCTTCCGCCCAGTCGAAGCGCTGCCATTCCCGGCCGGTGCGCAATACTCCCTTGGCCCGGATCAGGTCCCGCCAGGGGGAGGCCGCGAACAATGCCTGCACCCGCGACAGGTCGAAGCGCTGTGCGTGGTCGAAGTGCCAGCCCCGGGCGGTGTCCGCTGGCGGGGCCTGGACGGCACGGCCCAGCGGACGCAGGACCGGCCCGGACACCCCCCCCGCAACCGGCACATCCAGCACCGCCGCGTCCACCTCGCCCCGCCGGGCATGAATGATGGCCCGCTTGGGTGGGTACAGGCCCTTGAGGTAATCCTCCACGGCCTGGATCTGTTGCGGGGTGGCGACGTCCGTCTTGTTGATGATCACCACGTCCGCCAGGCTGATCTGGTCCCGGTAAATGGCTGAACGGGACAGACGATCCGCGGAAAAACCGCCGGGATCGACCACGCAGAGGCTGTTGCCCAGGGTGACTGCCCGGGCCAGCCAGGGGTCCCGCAGGGTGTCGATGATGCCGGCGGGATGCCCAAGGCCCGTGGGTTCCAGCAACAGCCGGTCAGGCCGGATCTGCCGCAGCAGACGGGTGAGGGCCACCCGCAGGCTCATGGCGCCGGTACAGCAGATGCAGCCACCGGATACCTCCCGTACCGCCACGCTGTCGCCACCGGCCGACGAGACCAGGGCGCCATCGATGCTCACTTCCCCGAACTCGTTCACCAGCACCGCCCAGCGCTCGTGGGCAGGACGCCGGCCCAGCAGGTGCAGCACCGTGGTGGTCTTGCCGGCGCCCAGAAAGCCGGTGATCAGGTTCAGGGTGGTGACTGCGCCGCCTGAAATGGTCATGGGGAAACAAAAATCAATCGAACAGGGTGGCGGGAATTTCTTCGGGAGAATCTGCTTTTACCCAGCGGTTGTATCGGTCGAACCAGAGTTCTCTAACTCTTTTATTAGAAACATAAGCATCTGAGGCAAGATTAACACCATGCCCGCCCAAATTAAAAACCGTTGCGCCTGCTGCTTTAGCAGCAGAAAGAGATGCCTGTCTATGCTGGAGACATCCATTGAAAAATCTATATGGATAAATTACCACATCATCATCCAAACTAAGTAAGGCATGCCGATATCCACCAATTACCCAAGCAGGACCATTTCGCCCATCAACCTGACCGCCAAAACGAACAAAAAGATCAGCAAACATCAGATACATTTTTGAAGAATTGCAGCCATCACCACGCGAATCACCAGAAAACTTTGTATCATGAGGTGGAATTCCCGCAGCCCGAGACAACTGATTTGTCAATAAATCGTTTTCAGTGATTACGGTAAGTAAGGACATGAACTCGGCGGGCGTCACCGGCGCGGCCTTGAAGCTCCTCAGAACAATATTCTGAGTCACTGTATCACCTCGGAGCACTGCGTCCACAAAAGCGCCGTAAATGACAGGGAAAGACATCATGATACGTACAGGCGGCTCTCCAGCGAAAACCTGTACCGGTCGGCAGGATTCATCGAGAATGACAAGATGATCGCCAATGCGCTGCCGTACACCAGGCGTAAGATTTAGATAGGTCTCAGGAGTCAGGCGAAGAGGCTGGACAACACCTCCGCTATCCAGTGATTTCAAAAAATCACCTATTGCATACAGCCGCTCATCATCCATGCAGCTGGCATGAGATTGAGAAACATACAAAGATGCGGCACAAAAAAATAAAAATATTGCAAAATTTCTAAACAGCATCAGCGACACTCCTTGGGAAAGATTCTTACATTCCTTTCAATATTAAAATAGGGATTAACAGGCGTATCAATCAATTTCCCCTCAGCCAGGGTGAACCCTTCACTTTCTCGTCTTACCGAGGGGCGCCAAGCACCGCTGTAACGTATACCTTCCGCATTATATAAAGCAGCAATGGATGACCATTTTATATTTTTGTCTACGATAATATCTTGACCAGGCTCGGCAGATTCACCTCTACACTGATTTGTGTTCGGGACATACATATTATCGTTCATATCAGCCTTGAACACGACATCATATATATGCCAATAACTATTTTCCGGTGTAATCTGCCGCTCTGGACCCGGCAAAGCCATGGCAAGTGCACGTACCAGATCATAGTCTCGCCCCAATAATCTATGGTGATCCTGATCCAGCACAAAGAAAGTCCAGAACCATCTGGCATCTATACTGGCAACCTTTGTAGAACGAATAAAATCAATATGTTCAGAAATTCTTGGCGTTTCATCCAGCTTTCGGAAAAGAATATCAATATACTCTTCAAAGGGAAGCACTGGATGTCCAATAAAATCTCCTTCAAAGTGATATACAGGGTTACACTCCATACTGGCAATGTACATGTTTCTTTTCAGTAGCGCCTGAATAGACTCACCTGAAAATAAAAAAGTACGCAAGGTGACCTGTAATGGTTCAATGGGCTTTCCTTCAGCCAAATCAGTCAAGACACCTCGTGGATTTTCAACAAGTCGAGGGTCATCACCATAGCTACAGCCATGACGGGCACTCTCCTCACTGATATAGTAATTCCACGCATCCAGCTGAGCATCCGTTAAAGAACTACCAAAAAATGGCGTCTGTACAATTTCTGCTTTCAATGGGATCGCAAAAAATATAAATAATAAAATTTGGAAAAAAACCGCTATCCTGAAAATTTTCATAAAACCCCATTCCTTGAAATCAGTATTTTATAATTCTCAATTAAAACGTCTTCACTTCTTGATCCCGGAGAAAAGAAAACACCAGTGCGACCTGGAAAATCTCTTAAAAACTCATGCATCACATGACTTTCATGCCTGTGATGAATCACTATGGCATCATTTTCTTTCAAGCTTGAAAAAGGCATATCCAACGTTTGGGGTGAAATGGAAAATGCATATGGCCTATAACCATCGCCACGAGCACGACCACGAAGACTAATAATTTCCTGGCGAGAAATATGATGAGGTGTTGACTGTGCCACAATGCCAGGATCACCATATTCCGGCCCCATATATATTACTGCATAATCTCTTGGCATATCTAAAAAGCAGGCCAACGTCTCGGAACTACTGACTACCGCAGAAAACTTTTCCTGTCCCAGCATTGCGGACAACTCAGCCGCACCTCGACGAAGATGATGACAAAACACTTCCCCATGAAGAGTGGGCTGAAAGTGAACCCAAATGGATATATCCGGGAAACGGGCAGAAACTTGACGAGAAAAGTCAGTTAAAAATGGGATGCTGACAGGATTTATAGCAATCATGTCACTACCACAGGATCCATGTCTGGCTGCCCTCCATTGCACACTATCCAAAAGGCCAATATCGACTATTCTTTGATGATTGGTCAGACAGGTTCCAGTTCCCGTAATTAATGGAGAACGATGTACTACCCAAGCACCGTCCCGAAGCTGTTGCACATCGATCATAATGGCATCATTTTTATTATTGACAGCGGTCATAACCTGAGGCATCAGTGGTGTAAGACCGGAAAGATGCAACGCATGAACCATATCTCTCATATGGTCATTGACATTCAATCCCACTGAATCAAAAACATCATCAATACTTTCGCCAGCATCAATTGATGATTTTAAATTAAAAGGATAATGATCGTTTTCCAAACGTTGCTCATTAATTAATAGATCATCTGCCAATGAGACATCAGAATCATCATAAATATTTTCTTTTTTATGATCACCAGATGAAATCAATGGAGGGGCCACATGCTGTGCAAATCGACCGACAGCATAAACCGAAGGTTCGGTATTAACTACCCATGTCGCAAAAAAACCAGCCACTGGGCCAAGTGTATCGCTGACCTGTGATTCAAAGTATTTATATGTTTCAGTTTCAACCACAGAAGAACTATTTATCATTGGAATGGCAATAACCCCAATGATACCACCCAGCTTCATTGACCATACAAGAATCGGTCTCTTCCAACCAAACAAGGCCGGAATACTGGCAATCAATCCAATGCTATTTACAAGAGCAAAAAATAATGAAAAGCCCATGGCGATTGGAGGAACAATAAGGGCTCTGACATAACTTTTCCCCTCTTCCTCGCGCCAACCCCCATTGGCCATCTCTTGGATATCCTGATGAAGCTTTTGATATTCATTTTCAGCCATATGAATAAAGCGTGGCTTAAGCACCATCTGGTGAAATTCCAGAGGAGTATAGTCCAGTCTCAGGATCATCAAAGGATCCATCGGCTGCAATGCTTTATGCAAACGAGCCTGAACAAAATCAGATCTTAAAAATTCTTCCGCACTCATATCAAGAGGCAAGATGACGCCTAGCCTCTGTAGCATTTCATTTTCAAGACGTTCTCTCGCGAGATTTGCTCTGGCTTCAACAGCGGCAGTCATGAACCCATCCCTATCATCAGCAATCCATGAATCTTTTAACACAACTCCCTCCGCCAATAGATCAGAGCGGATCTGAGATGAAAGCACAGGATCCCTAATAAATAAATCGTATGAAATAGGTGCCCTGACAAAAAATGAAAGTTTTGAGGAAAGATGATCATAGGACAGATCGTGACATTGCTGAACCTCTCTTCTTTCGGTTACAAACCTGGAGCCACGCTGCACTGTTTTAGTAACGGTCTCGGGTTCGTGACACCAGTCCCTGGGAGCAACATAGCGCCCAATAGATTTCACAATCTCAGCCCTGTAAATATCTTCTACCTTAATGATACATTCATTTCTGAATCTTGAGTCTTCACAGCTTTCCCTGGCCTTGAAGTAAGTATCAAGATTTCTTTGTAATGCAAGTACCTTCCGAGTAAATTCATGTTCATCAAGGTTTTCTGACAATTGTTCCCATTGATTCAAAAGATTTGACTGCAGTATATTCCATCTTTCTCCTGCTTCTTGGTAAAAATATGATTTTGCAGCCCAGTATTCATCTGAAATTTTTTCATATTCATTCCATAAATAAACAATACTATCCCGTAGTTTTAAATAATCTTCATAGGATGAAGGGGTTGCCTTAATCGATTCATTAATAGCCACTTGATTCAGTATGCTTTCTGCATTATCCCTAAGATCAACAATGAAATCCGGTGAAAAGAAAGTCATCAGACCCACGATTGAAATAAAGCTTCGAGTATGCGCGGAATCCAGATCAGAGTCATCGAATTCAATCCCTTCAAGCTGAAGTGAGTTTGTGGCAAGCCCTTGCTTCATAAAAACAAGAAGCTGTGCGTCCATGCGCTGTTCTGCAGTGGTTCTATCTACCAGGAAATCAACCAAAATACGCTGACCGAAATACATGGAAGAAAACCCAATGGCAATCAGCATTATTGATATTTTTAGAAAACGCAGAGCAGAAATATGATTTATTTTAATAAAACGCAACAAAAGAAGACTGAGACCTATACCTGAAAGAATTCTGCCCTCAAGCTCAAGCGCTCTTACCTGAGCATCAGTAATACTGGTAACAGCCACATCCACCAGCCTACTGTTAAAAGAAAGCTCATAAAGAAGATATATCAAGTTGACAGAAAAAAGAAAAACCAGCCAAAAGAAAACCCTTCGATCAGTTTTTTCTTTTGTTTTCATCTTCATTTACTCTGAAAAGATCTTTCAGGAATAGTAATAATTACAGGGCCGTGCTGCTCCAAGTAAAAGTCTGAAGGTATTGAATCATCAGAAACGAGAAGACCACGACTCGGCAAAAACGGCTTGGATTCCATTGACTCCAGCTCGGCAACCACACCACCTTCCGTCAAATAGTTACCCTGACGCATGAGAACCCTTTGTTCTGCATTTCTATTTCGAGCAGCATCATTTGGCAAAACCCTGCCATCCACAACAACAGGAGAGACATCATTTACACGGTCAAGAATTTCTTGGCAATCCGTGTGCCCAGATTCATTCTGGCATAGCAAATAAGCAGCAAATTGCTCCAGAGCAAATGCTTGAGAAGAAGTAAAGAAAATAAAAAAAATGGAGGGAAAAAAGGAGTATGGGATATTTTTCAGGCAAAAAAACATGATGCTGCTCCCATAAAAGCTACAACCAAATAATGGGGGATTGGTTTTTTCATATATTGAAAGGGAGTCATCGGAGGCAGGCACATATAGTTAAAAAGCAAGCCATGCCTGCCTCCGATCACAGGATCAATCAACGCATCAATTCAGCCTGAGTAGTCATATCCAGACGCCCTGTCACGGGAATACCTCGTTCCGCCTGAAATTCTCGTAGAGCCCTGGCAGTACGTGGACCCATGGCACCATCCACTGGGCCAGCATCATATCCCATGTTGTTGAGTATCTGCTGTGCTTGACGTAAGTTCACCCGCCCACCGGAATAACCAGCTGGCTGTGTAGCACCATCCACCTGAAGTCGTCCACCAGTCCCAAGGCCACGATCCCCCATCGTCTGTGCCTGATAATTCCGCAAGGAAGCAACAAGCTGATTATATGAATGCATAAATGCGCCGGAAATCACCTTACCCTGTGGAGTATTGGTATATCCACCCATTCCACCCACAGCACCGCCACCACCAAGAAGACCACCAAATCCCATATCTGTATTTCTGGCACTACCCTCTGCAACAGCAACCTGAACGCCACTACGATTATCAACCAAAGTCAACAATGTGGCTGCTTCATTGGTTCTAAGCGAACCCATCAATGCCCCAACAAGACTGCCACCTACCACCCCTGCGGCCGCACCAAGACCTCCTGTGCCCCGTTCACTGAAAAGTACTTCCGGAGCAATGGAGTAATCCGCGCTAGCCATCTGGCCGCTACCAAAATTACTACCGGCACGCAGCTCACCACTACGAGCAAGAGCGCGCTCCTGCTCCATCATCGACATGCCTCTACCCCGATCGACCACAATAAAGCAGTTCGACTGCTGAATAAGCAGCCTTAACACTGGTACTGTTGAAGTCAGCCGATATTGATTAGTGAGTATTTGATACCAGTCTGATCCACGGTCTTCAATAACGGCAATGGTTCCAAAAGGCTGCTCACAACGTTCCAAGCCTTCTGTAACATTGGACCCGCTGGCGCCTGCCGCAGCGCCGGTTGCCAAAGTGCCTGATCCACCAGTGCGTACTGGAGCAGAAACGCACCCAGCCAGCGTTAACGAAAGACAAGCAACCATCAAAAACTTTATCTTCCTTTTCATTTTTCAAATCCCGCCCTAATTAATTATCTAATAAGAAACATCCAAACTTCCCAGAAAATTAAAATAAAAACCAAAATAAATTACATGATTAAATAAGGCATTTCCTCGATAGAATTTAAAAACTGAATAACTCAAATGTGAATAATGGGTCACTCCTCGTCATCATCCCCCGGCACCCCGCATCGACTGAAGAAGTCATAGTGATCAAAGGCCTCTGCAATACCGCCCGCATGGGTGGCGTCAGCAAAATACACCCGCTTGAAACCATAAAGATGCTCCAGTTCCGGCTGGTGATTGCCCACCACCACCCCCAGGGTGCTGCCTCGCAGCATGTCCTCGTCATTGCCCGAATCCCCCGCCACCAGGGTGTGGTCCAGGGGGATGCCCCATTTGTCGGCGAAGTAGCGCACGGCAAAACCCTTGGAGGCCCGTACCGGCAACAGGTCCAGAAAACGGTCATGGGAGTAGATGATGTTGGCGTGCAGGTCTTCCTGATGCAGTAACCGCTCGATGTCCTTCATGCCGGGGGCCTTGGCCGGGTCGACGAAGAAACTGAGCTTGTGACGGCGCTGATCCTCCGCCGGCTGCGGGGTGATGCCCGGCAGGTCCAGCAACAGACGGCGCAGGGCCTCCGGGTTCCAGCGGTGGTCGATGTGCCGGGACCAGCCCTGATCCTCGGTCATCTCCGGGCCGTAATGGATCTCGGCGCCCACGGAGGTGATCATCACATCCGGCGTGGGTACACCCCATTCCTTGAGAATCTGGATGGCCGAGTCCAGGCGGCGGCCAGTGGCAATGCCGAAGGCCACCCCCCTGCCCCGTTCCTTGAGCCGTTGCAGCATGATCCGCAGGGAGGGCCGATCCCCCAGCAGGGTGTTGTCGATGTCGGAAATCAGCGCCCGATCCGCCTGGGACAGTTTGCCGGACAGCCGCTGCTGACCCCGGCGATGGCGGCTGGCCTCCCGGCGTAGCCCCTTGATGCGCTTGACATAATTTTCTGCGTGACCTTCCCAGGCATAGTGCCGTCGTACCCCCTTGAGGCCGTTGTCGGACAGGCGCTTCCAGCGTTCCGGATCACTGATGATGCCGTAAATGGCCTCCGCCATGGCCTGGCCGTCCAGGGGGTGTACCAGTTCACCACTGTGGCAGTGGGCCATGATGTCCCGGGGACCGCCGTCTTCCGTGGCCACAATGGGCGCACCACTGGCACAGGCCTCGATCAGGGTCAGGCCAAAGGGTTCGGTCAGGGCCGGATTGACGAAGACGCCCCGGGTGCGGGTCACCAGGCGGTAAAGATCAGGCACATCGTCGGCTGCGTGATGCTTGGGGAAGGCCACGGTACCGTAGAGGTCATGGTCGTCAATGAGCATCATCACCTCGGTGAGCACATCCCTTGGTCCCTTGTCCATCTGGCGGATGCTGTCCCGGTTGCCGGCGATGATGACCAGATTGGCGGCCTTGCGCAGTGCCGGATGTTCGGCATAGGCCTTGACCAGAGTGGGGATGTTCTTGCGTTCGTCGGGTCGGGACAGGGCCATGACCATGGGCTTGTCCGGATCCTTGAGAAAGCGCTTGAGGGTCTGGTAGATGGGGGGACGAGGAGCGCGGACTTTGGGGGGGTGGAACCGGCTCAGGTCCGTGCCCGGCGGGATCACCACCATGCGTTCCGGGCGGTAATGGTCGTAGAGGGCATATTGTTCCTCCACTTCCTGCCGGGTGCTGGCAATGACCATGTAGGCATTGCCCAGCACCTCCTCCTCGGCCTCGATGCGGCGGCTGATATGGTAGCGACGTTCGATGTCGTCCGCCGTGGCGCCCTTCTCCAGCAGGCGTTCCCGCTTGACCCGTCCCAGGGAATGCCCCGTCTGCACCAGCGGCACCCCCAGCAGGTTGGCCACCCGTACCGCCACATACCCGGCATCGGCGTAGTGGCCATGCACCACGTCCGGCATCAGGCCTACCTGCCGGATGTGCTTCATGGCGTTATCGGCAAAGCAGTCCAGATAGGGCCAGAGCTTTTCCTTGCGCAGATAACGGCGGGGGCCGCAGTCCAGGCGGACGATGCGCACCCCGTTGCCCAGGTCTTCTTCCGGCTGGGCATAGTCGTTGGACACCCGGTTGTCCACCACCCGTCGGGTGAGCAGGTCCACGCGCCCCACTTCGGGGTGGGCGCCCAGGGCACGGGCCAGTTCCACCACGTACTTGATCTGTCCGCCGGTGTCGGCATCGCGCCCCAGTTCCAGGTCATCCCCACGGACCAGGCCGTGGATGCTGATCAGGACGATATACAGGCCCTCGCCCTGACGGGCCTTGCTTTGGGTTTTCTTCATTTACCGTTTCTCGTATCCCTTGAGGCTCAAGACGTCCAGGGTGGACGGATCCTCGATGAACTTGTGTGACAGGATCAGCGCGGTGGCCGACCAGGTCTGATTGAAGTTGGAGCGGCGGCCGATGAGACGGCCGTTGCGCCCGTCGTAGTATTCGGGCCAGCCGTTGGCGTAGAGACGGGGGGCGGCGGTGTCATGGGCACGGCGGGCCAGGTCTTCCCGTCCGGCGTGGAGGGCGGCGGCGACGAAGGCCCACAGCAGGGCCGGCCAGTTGCCGCCGTTGTGATAGGACCAGGGGATGTTCTTGGGATCGGAACCGGTCATCAGCCGCCATTCATCCCCTTCCATGGCGGGGAAACAGATCTTCACCGGCATCATCCCCGCCAGGTCGCTCCAGCGCTGGTCGAACAGGGCCATGATGCGCCGCCCCTGCTCCGGGTCCGCCAGGTCGAACAGCACCGCCAGCAGGTTGCCCAGGGAGAAGAAGCGAAAATCCATCCGTCCCGGTCCCAGGTTGCCCACCAGATAGCCGGTCTCCGGGGGCAGCCAGTCGCTGACCCAGTCGGGGATGCTCTCCGGATGGATATTCAGGGCATTTTCCGAATCATGGCCGAAGATCTCAGTCCGGTAGCGATGGATCCGGTTGAGTCGATCCTCGTCCAGCCAGTAATAGTGGCGCACGTACTCGGTGAGCTGGTCCAGACGCTTGCAGGACTGCTGATGGATGGCCTGGCTTTCCGTATCTTCCGGGTCCAGCAGCTCCAGGGCCGCCCGCAGGGCGCCGAAGAACAGGGACTGGATTTCCAGGGGGTGGCCGTAGACCCCCATGCGCCGGTCGATCATGAACGAGCCGTCGGGCACCAGCAGGGTCGGGAAGATCTCGAAGCGATCCTGCAGGCAGATGTTGAGGATCATGCGCACGCCCCGGCGGCACTCCGGGGAACGGGTGAAGGCGGTATCTCCGCTGACCCGCTCATAGGCCACCAGCAGGATCAGCCACCACATCATGGAATCCACCGGCGCCACCCGGCCGATGGCCCGGTCACCGAAATCGGTGTGGATCTCTTCCTCCCCGGCCTCGTTGCACAGCACCCGGAAACTGGCGGGCATCACCTTGGCCACCGCCCGGTGACCCTCCACCTCTTCCTGCTGATCCCTCAGCTTGAGCACCAGGGCCAGAAAGTCGCGGACAATGTCGTGGCGACCGTCCAGCAGGAACACCAGGCCGGAGGGGACGAAATCCCGGACGAAGCAGTCGGCGTAATTCTCGGCGGGGGCATGGGCATCAAGGCTGGCGATGGTCCCGACCACCCGGCCTTGATAATGGACCTGGGAGGCCTCTAGGAGGCGGTAGGCGGAGCTGATAGGGTCGGTCAAGCGGGGGTCTCCCTTGTCGTCATCTCGGGTCTTCGGGCACCTCGGGGGCCGGCGGCGGTGTCGCCGGACGGGCAAACAGGTAGCCCTGTACGTAGTCCACCTGCTGGCCACGGAGCCAGTCCCATTCGGCACGGGTTTCCACCCCTTCGGCGATGGTGGCGATATTCAGTTCGCCGGCCATTTCGATCAGCTTGGTCAGCACTTTCTGGCGGAAGGGGTCCTGGTCGATCCCTTTCACCATAGCACGATCGAACTTGACGAAATCCGGCCGCAACTCCGCCAGCAGGTTGAGGGAGGCATAGCCGGCGCCCAGATCGTCCAGTGCCACGCGAAAGCCGGCCTCACGATAGAAGTCCACGATACGTCGCAGGTTGGCGGTATCGGACACGGCCTCGGTTTCCACCACTTCAAATACAAAGCGGGTGGGATCGGCACCCAGCCGGTGAGCCTCGCTCAGCGTGGTGCGAAGACAGTAGGCCGGATCGTAAATGGTGGTGGGATTGAAGTTGATGAAGATATTGCAACGGATATCGTGTCCTGTCGCCTGGCGGATGGCATTGATGCGGGCCACCCGGTCGAGCTGGAACAGGAGGCGGGCGGCCCGGGCCTGTTCCAGCAACCGGTCCGGGTAGATCAGCGCGCTTTCGCCGGGGATTTGGCCCCGCATGAGGGATTCGTAGGCAAAAACCTGATCCGGGCGCCGGGTATGGACGATGGGCTGGAAATGGAACACCAGGCTTTCCGTCTCGATGATATCCATCAGCCAACCGCCGCAGGCCCGGGCCAGCAGGGCGTACAGGCTCTGGGTACGGGGCAGATGGGCGATGCCAAAGGGTTGATCCCCGGCCAGCAGGACGGCCTGACAGTCCCGGATCTCCGCCTCGCTCAACTGATCCCGGAGCCATTGGGCCAGCGGCTGCAGATCACCGCTATCCAGGTGGATCTCCAGTACCCCTTCGCTGGGGTGTTGAACCGGATGGCCCCGGGCCTGCAGGTGTTTGTGGAGTGCCTTGAGGGTATGGGACAGGAACGGCGCCAGATAGAGCCGTCCCGGTCCGGGGTCACAGCGCTCGATGACCTGGCAGTCTTGGCATGTCATGGCGGGCACCTCATCTCAGGGAGTCTTTCCATGCCCGGCACTGTCCCAATACGATGAACACTCACTGTGCATTCCCTATCTGGCGAAAGGTTCCAGCAGATCGTCCGTGGACGAACCGGCCCTGGCATTCTCCCCTGCCATTCTTCCCCGTGGGGAGGACGCAGACAGTCCCTCTGGAACGGATGGGAGACGTGGCGATATGATCATAACCGATCCCGGGTGGGGATCAAAAAACGACGAGGTATCTGCATCATGAGCGAGAAGGTCAGCAAGTCCGAGGCCCAGTGGCGTGCCGAACTGACGCCAGAGCAGTATCGCATCACCCGGGAGGCGGGCACGGAACGGGCCTTCACCGGCTGTTTCCATGATCACAAGGCGGCGGGGGTGTACCACTGCATCTGCTGTGATGCCCCGCTGTTCAGCAGTGATCACAAGTACGACTCGGGCAGCGGCTGGCCCAGCTACTGGCAGCCGGTGAGTGAATCGACCCTGGAACGGCATGTGGATCGCAGCCTGTTCATGACCCGGGTAGAGGTGCGCTGCGCCGGCTGCGATGCCCATCTGGGGCATGTGTTCGAGGATGGCCCACCGCCCACCGGACTGCGCTACTGCATCAACTCGGCGGCGTTGCGGTTTCAGGGGGCACAATAGCCCCCATCTCCCCGGCACCTCAAACCCCGGCTTCCCCATGTTGCCGGTCCAGTTCGTCGATGCGCCGCCCGGTCTCGCCCGGCGAGGTGGTGTGGCGGGCCAGGGTCTGGTAGGCCACCGGCACCACGAACAGGGTGAACAGGGTGGCGAACAGTACGCCAGCAAACACCACGGTGCCGATCACGAACCGGCTTTCCGCGCCCGGACCGCTGGCCAGGATCAGCGGCAGGGTGCCCATCACCGTGGTGAAAGCCGTCATCAGCACCGGCCGTAGCCGGATCTGCGCCGCCTCCACCAGGGCCTCCCGGAACTCACGTCCGGTGTCCCGCAACTGATTGGTGAACTCCACGATCAGAATGCCGTTCTTGGCCGCCAGACCGATGAGCATGACGATCCCGATCTGGCTGTAGATGTTGAGGGTCTGGCCGGTCAGCAGCAGTCCCACCAGCGCCCCCACCACCGCCAGCGGCACGGTGGTGAGGATCACCGCCGGCTGGACGAAGCTCTCGAACTGGGCCGCCAGCACCAAAAACACCACCATCAGGGCCAGTACGAAAATGAACAGGATGGCACCACCCGCCTCCTTGAACTCCAGGGATTCCCCCTTGTAGTCGATGCGCGCCTCCGCCGGCAGCTCCTCCGCGGCGATACGCTCCAGGTACTCCAGGGCCTCCCCCAGGGTGTAACCGGGAGCCAGACCCGCGGTGATGGTGATGGCGCGCATGCGGTTGTAGCGGCTCAAGGTGGCCGCGTCCGCCCGTTCCACGAAACTCACCACGTTGGACAGGGGAATCAGCGCCCCCGTGGTGGTGGAGCGCACGTAGATGTTGCGGATATCGTCAGGGGTCTGGCGCTGGTCCGGTATCCCCTCCAGGATCACGTCATACTCCTCGCCCCGGTCGATGTAGGTGGTCACCCGCCGTGAACCCAGCACCGTTTCCAGGGTCCGGCCAATGCTCTCGAAGGACAGCCCCAGATCCGCCGCCCGGTCCTTGTCGATGGTCACCATCAGCTGGGGCCGGGTTTCCTTGAAATCGGAATCCAGATTTCTCAGGTTGGGGTTTTCCGAGGCCCGTTCGATGATCAGGTCCCGCCACTGCACCAGTTCGTCGTAACTGGGACCACCGATGACGAACTGGACCGGCTGGCCCACCCGGCGCCCGCCCAACCCCTGACGCATGACGGTGATGGCCCGCACATCCGGGATCTGGGCCAGTTCGGCGGACAGGGCGCTCATGATCTCCCAAGCAGAGCGCTCACGATCATTCCAGTGGGCCAGCACCACGATGCCGAAACCGTTGTTCACCGCCTCCGCGCCGCCGAAACCCCGCGGGGTGCGGGCCAGCACCCGGATGGCCTCGCCGGATTCGATCAGGGGCATGAGCCGTTCCTCCACCTGGCGCATCTGGGACTGCATGTGCTCGTAGCCCGCCCCTTCCGGGCCGTCCACCAGGACGAAGAAGGCCCCCCGGTCTTCCGGCGGGGCGTATTCGTTGGGGATGCGCTCCACCAGACTGATGATGGCCACCAGCATGGCCACCATGACCACCCCGGTCACCACCGGCACCTTGAGGGAACCCCGCAGCGCCTTGCCGTAGAGGGCCGACAGACGATCAAAGGTTACCGCCATGGCATGATTCAGCCCGGTCTTGCCGGTATCCTTGCGGATCAGACGGGCACACATCACCGGCGACAGGGTCAGGGCCACGATGCTGGAAAAGGCCACCGCCGCCGCCATGGCCAGGGCAAACTCGGTGAACAGACGCCCGATATTGCCCTCCAGGAAGGCCAGGGGGACGAACACGGAGATGAGCACCAGGGTGGTGGCCACCACTGCAAAGCCCACCTGCCGTGCCCCCCGATAGGCCGCCAGCAGGGGCGGCTCGCCGGCCTCGATGCGCCGATGGATGTTCTCCAGCACCACGATGGCATCGTCCACCACCAGGCCGATGGCCAGCACCAGTGCCAGCAGGGTGAGCAGGTTGACGGAAAAACCCAGGGCATAGAGGGCGATGAAGGCCGCCGTGAGGGAGACCGGCACGGTCACCGCCGGCACCAGCATGGCCCGCACGCTGCCCAGAAACAGGTAGATCACCAGGATCACCACCAGCATGGCAATGAACAGGGTGGTAAACACCTCCTTGATGGCACCGTCGATGAACACCGAGGTGTCATAGCTCATGGCGATGCGGGTGCCTTCGGGCAGGGTGGGGTTGATCAGGTCCACTTCCGCCCGCACCGCCCGGGACACGGCCAGGGTGTTGGCGGTGGACTGCTGGATGATGCCCAGGCCCACCATGTCCTCGCCGTTGCCCCGCAGTTCGCTGCGGTCATTTTCCGGTCCCACCGCCACCCGGGCCACCTCCCCCAGGCGGGTCAGGTGGCCGTCATCCCCGCGCCGGATCACCAGGCGGGCAAAGTCATCGGCGCTCTCATAGCCCCGGGCCAGGCGCACGTTGAATTCCCGCTGCAGGGAGTCCACCCGTCCGGCGGGGAGTTCCACGTTTTCCCGCCGCAGGGCGGATTCCACGTCCTCCACCGTCAGGCCCCGGGCGGCCAGGGCCTCCCGGTCCAGCCAGATGCGCATGGCATACCGCTTGGCGCCGCCGATCCGGATCAGGGCCACCCCGTCCACGGTGGACAGGCGATCCACCAGGTAGCGCTCGGCATAATCGGTGAGTTGCAGGCCGTCCATGTGTTCGCTGGCCAGGTTGAGCCACATGATGGGATCGGCATTGGTATCCGCCTTGAACACCTGGGGCGGGTCCGCCTCGTCCGGCAGTTGCCGCAGCACCCGGGCCACCGCCTCGCGCACGTCGTTGGCGGCGGCGTCGATGTCCCGGTTGATCTGAAATTCGATGGTGAGGCGGGACTGGCCGTCGATGCTCTGGGAGGAAATCCACTTGATCCCCTCGATACCGCTGACCCGGTCCTCGATGAGCTGGGTGATCTTGGTCTCGACGATGGCGGCATTGGCGCCCCGATAATCGGTCTGCACCGTCACCACCGGCGGGTTGATGTCTGGATATTCCCTCAGGGGCAGACGGTCAAAGGACAACACTCCGAAGGTGACCAGCAACAGGCTGATCACCACGGCCAGGACCGGCCGGCGGTTGGCAACATCGGACAGGATCATGGGCGGCCACCGACGGGCTGATATTCACGCACCACCTCCACAGCGCTGCCGGGGCGGATGCGGACCGTGCCTTCCTGGACCACCCGGGTGCCGGCTTCCAGCCCGCCCAGGATTTCCACGTAGCCGGGCACCCGGCGACCGGCCTCCACATCCTGTCGACGCACCCGGTTCTCGTCGGTGATCACAAAGACATAGTGCTGATCCCGCACCTGCATCAGGGCCGATTCAGGGATGGACAGGGATTCTGTCTGATCCTTGACCAGGGTAAGGGTGAGCAACATGCCGGGGCGCAGGGCGCCGTCGGGGTTGGGGATGGCGGCACGCACCATGGCGGCGCGGGTGCCGGGATCGACCCGGGTATCCACGCTGGTGACCTCGCCTCGAAAGGTGCGATCCCGGTAGGCGGCGCTGCGGGCCTCGATGGGCTGTCCCGAGGCCACCCCGGGCAGGAAGGTTTCCGGCACGCTGAAGTCCAGCTTGATGACGCTGATGTCATCCAGGGTGGTGATGACGGTTCCGGGCGTGACCAGGGCACCGAGGCTGACGCGACGAAAACCCACCACGCCGTCGAAGGGGGCACGGATCACCCGGTCGGCCACCCGGACCTGGGCCGCCTCCAGCCGGGCCTGGGCCTCGCTCAGGCGGGACTGCTGCTCGTCCAGGCGCTGCCGGGGCAGGTTACGGTCGGCCACCAGGCCGCGGATGCGTTCCAGTTCCCGACGCTGCTCCTCCACGCTCACCTGCCGCTCCCGGGCCTCGGCCATTGCCTCGGCGGCTGCCAGGCGCACCAGTACCTGACCACGGCTCACCTGCTGACCATCGCTGAATTCGATGCGCTCCACCGGCGAGGTGATGCGAGCGGTGATTTCCACCGACTCGTTGGCGCGGGCGGTGCCGAGGGATTCCAGACGGGTTTCGAAATAGCGCTGGACCACGGGAGCCACCACCACCGGCACCGGTCCCTGAGCACCGCGGGCCGGTGGCGGCGGAGCCGCGTGATCCGCCAGGATCACGTAGGCAACTCCCGCCAGGATGGCCAGGGTCAGGATGCCTGGGGCGATCAATGTCTTTCCAGTCACATTCAGTCCTCGACAAAATCGAATCCTTCCGCCAAGGACGGAAGGAGGCAATCAATACTCCCTCCCCGAGGGGAGAAAAGAGTCAATGCGCTCACGGCCATGGGTCGCCATGAAATCCAGCGCCGGGCCGCGGGGGATGATACCACCGGGATTCAGATGCTCATGACTGCTGTAGTAATGGGTCTTGATGTGATCCATGTTCACGGTCTCAGCCACCCCCTGCACCTGATACAACTCCCGGGTGTACGCCCACAGATTCGGATAGTCCACCAGTCGCTGCCGGTTGCACTTGAAATGGCTGTAATACACCGCGTCAAAGCGCACCAGGGTGGTGAACAGGCGCCAGTCTGCCTCGGTGATCCGGTCACCCACCAGATACCGCTGCCGGGACAGTCGCGCCTCCAGCCAGTCGAGGGTCTCGAACAGGCGGTCGAAGGCCCGCTCATAGGCGGCCTGCTCGGTGGCGAACCCAGCCCGGTACACACCATTATTCAACGTGTCATAGACCCTTTGGTTGACAGCATCGATCTGTCCCCGCTGGGCCTCGGGATAGAAGTCCACATGCTGATCCGTATGCGCCTCGAAGGCGCTGTTGAACATGCGGATGATCTCGGAAGACTCGTTGTTGACGATGGTCCGGCGATGCCGGTCCCAAAGGGTGGGCACGGTGACAATGCCAGTGTACTCCGGGTCCGCCAGGGTATAGGCCTGATGCAGGTATTCAAAGCCGTTGACATGATCTTCCGTGGCCCCCGGCCAGGGCTGAAAATTCCAGCCCTGTTCCAGCATGAACGGGTTCACCACCGAGACACCAATGACATCTTCCAGCCCCTTGAGGGCACGGAAGATCAGGGTGCGGTGCGCCCAGGGGCAGGCCAGGGACACATAGAGATGATAACGGCCAGGTTCAGCGGGAAAGCCGCCCTCGCCGGTGGGTCCGGGGGCGCCATCGGGAGTGATCCAGTGCCGGAACAGGGAATCCTTGCGAATGAATTCACCGTCCTCGGTTTCTTCCGCCAGCCAGTCACTGCGCAGTTGACCCTTGATGAGCAGGCTCATAATCTCTCCGCAAGTAAGCCCGCGATTTCAATCGCGGGAGGAATTGGGCTGCGGTATTGCAGTCCCATGGAAAATTAATCAAAAATTTTTCGGCCACGAAAAAAACCCCGACTGGTTAACCAATCGGGGTTTGGAATAAGTGCCTGGCAGTGACCTACTTTCACATGGGGAGGCCCCACACTATCATCGGCGCTGAACCGTTTCACTTCCGAG
>NZ_FOFO01000028.1 GCF_900110965.1 Ectothiorhodospira magna | reverse complement strand
GGCGTGCATCGGTTTTTTCGTGGCTCTTTTTCGGCTTAGTCACCTTAAGAATCACGATCTTGCCGGTGCATGTCCACCCCACCTTCCATTATCCCACTGTTTTAACAGGAAATTTGCCTGCGAAAACCTGGGGATACTCCAGCCGCCAACCTCACTGAGCCCATGTTGATTGTCCCAAAGTTCTGTGAACGCCTGTACCTGGACAGCGACGGGCGCCATCACTTAGATCGAATGCCAGATTTGGTGTACGTCGATCACGGCGATGGCACCGCCACTCTGGCGCCGAGCAATCCGGATTCGATCTATGTAGATCATCACGATGGCACCGTCACCGATTTGCGAACCGGCCTCATGTGGAAAGCGTGCGCAGAGGGCTTGAACGGCGCGACTTGCGAGAACGGTTCCGCAGAACACCTCGCGTGGATCGACGCTCTGGAGAAAGCTAAGGCTAGCAACTTCGCTAACTACACCGACTGGCGTTTGCCAAGCGTCGATGAGCTGCGCAGCCTCATCGAGCAATGCCGCGGTAGTCCAACAATAAACACGCATCGCTTTCCGAATACCGCTGGTTCGCTTTTCTGGTCAGTTTCGCCCTTTCCAGGTGTTGCAGAGGTTGCATGGGCCGTGAGCTTTGGCAGTGAAGAAGACCACGGTCGCCACCGAGATGCACCCCTCGCAGTTCGTCTCGTGCGCGGCGGGCAGTGATTCTAGCCGCACAGCAGTCTGTGTCTAACCGCAGAGGCAGACACGCCTTCGGAGGCTAGAGGAAATTCTTTGGATCGCCTGATCTGACTAGCCCCGAACAATGGGATAGTTGACGCAAGAGTGAGGAAGAACTTAAGTATCGTTCCACATATAACTTGAAGTTATTGGCGCTCCGTCATTATGAGTGGACGGGTTGACAGCACTGGCCGCACTCAGTTTGCTTTTTGCGAATCGGTCCATGAAACGAGAGGGGAGCTTGGTGTGGGGGCTCGGGCGTCAGAAGGCCGGAGTACAGGTGGCCGCTATCGCAATGATAGCGGCTGCCAACCATCGCCGAGGCCGGTCCAGCGCTCCTACCGCTAGATGCCGACTTATGCGGCCAAATTCCCGAAACCAAAATCGATCCCGCATCCGTCAGATCACGGCTGGGTCGAACCTGGTTGGGCGTTTTGGCCAGTGTCGGGCTGCTCCGGTGGTGGCAACAACACGCCCAGGGGGTGACGCCGCACCTGACGGGCATAGATACGCGCCAGCTTGCGGATATCCCCCAGCCTGACGCCACGGGCCTTGAGGGCCACGTACATGGCCAGGGTGAAACTTACCCACAGATTCACCGCCCCGATCAGTAACACGAAGACGAAATACAGCAGGAATAGAGGACCGCCCAAGTCGTGGACTGAGGCCACATAACCCAGGTTGGCCGAGGAGAAGGCCACATGGCGGATATCCAGGGGCAGACTCAGCCACAAACCGATCAGCCCCGTGGTACCCAGCAAGACGCCGAAGAGGAAATTGCCCGCCAAGGCGCCATAATTATGGTCCAGATACTCCGCCAGTCGGTCACGAGCCGGTCGGGACATCACCCTGGCAAGATGGGGATTGCCCTTCATGCGATCCCCCAACTGCAGATAGGCGCAGCGGTTATCGAAAAACCCGGCAATCAGTCCCGCCAGGAACAGCCAGACACCGGCAATCGCCGCATGCAGCAACGCCAATCCGACCAGAGGCTGAAGATCCAGCAGGTGATAATCCACCTCATCGGCACTGAGCAAAGGGGTACCCGATAGACCCAAGACAACCCAACCCACCAGAAATGCCACCGGCAGAGCCACGCTCACGTTGCCCAACACCGCCACGAACTGGGATCGTCCCACCTGGATCAGGATATCGGCCACCTTTTCCTGGTTGGCATTGCCTCGCTCTCCGGCCTCGATCACCGCTGCCAGCCTGGCGGCGGTCATTGCCGGCTGTTTGGTTGCCACGGTGAAGTGCAGGATGTGGATCAGCACAAAGCCCAGACCATAGTTCAGGCTCACCCACAGTGTCTCCCAGCCGGGCGACAACCCAAGCTTCATGAGCCAGATCTTGACCAGGGCCATGAAGGCGATGATGAAACCCGCCCCCGCCGCCGCTCCCAGCATCTGCAGGTATTCCCGACGATTTTTAGTGATGTAATGCTCGCCAGTCCGACTGGACAGTTCGGTCACGCTGCGGGACACCAGCCGGATATTATCCTGCCAGAGGGCCTTAAGACTGGTCTGACGGATGTTGCCGGTCACCAGAGTCTTGAATAGCCGTATCCCGGTGCGACGGCGGCGATCCTGATCAAAGGGGTCGAGCAGATCCAGCAAGATAGTGATTCGCTCCAGCGTCTGTTCGAGCCGGGTGATCAAATGGGTGAGGCCGATACTGCTACCCCGGGTAACGGCCCGTTTCTGAAATCGCTCGATCTGTTCGGCACATTGTTCCAGTAGAACCCGGGCGTGGCGATCATCATGAAACTCCCGGGACGGGTCTTCCAGCCAAGCAACATAGTCCCGGATATAGGCAGACATCTCCCGTTCCTGAGCGACAAAAGGCGAGTTTCGCTCAGCCATGGAAGGGTCAAGACGCAGCAGTTCCGGCTCCAGTTCCTCCCCGGCCACCCACAGGGAGAGCATCTCCAGGGCATAAAGAACCTGCTCCCGGGCACGACGGAAGACCGGCCCCTCTTCCTGGGTGAACTCCTCAAGAGCATCCAACAGGGCCAGCCAGACCTCGTCGGGAACCGCAGCCACCCAACGGGGATCATTCGGTCGGTCAAAAACCAGATAGAGGATATCCCTGAGATTGCCCGGGTCTCGTGGGCGGGGGTTGATCAGCTCGTAGAAACGCTGGCCGAACTCACGCAGAAAGCCTCGTCGGGAAAACAGTCCGATCTCCGTATAGATCGGTAAATGACGGCTTGCCGCCAAGGCTGCCTCCATGTTGCCCAGGATAGCACCACGCAGTTCGTCATTCTCCCGCAAGGCGACCGTCAGCGCCTCCATGCGGGCCAGGGTATCGTCGAGATCATCGGGATCCCGGGGGCGCAGCCAGGACACCAGGGTCCGCAGACGTCCCACCAAGTCGGCAGTCTCGCCGTCTGCCAGGCATTCCATCAATGACTGCAATGAGTCCATGGGTGTGTTCCCTGTGGGTCGGATCACTTCTCGGGCAAAGTATAACAGGGCGGACGGGAAACGGAGAGCGTTTCAGCGTCCTTTGATACCCGTGCGATCTTCCGCAACAGGCGTCCAAGGATGTCGGTTCCGGTGAGCACTCGTGGCTGCTCTCCCCACGACAGCACCACGTCGTCCTCGACGATGTCGTCCCCTTCCCGCCCCGAGTACAGTCGGAAACGCGGAATCAGTTCACCGAGTTTCCGTTCGCCGCTGCTCACGATGATCGGGCGGTGGCAGTGCCGCAACGGATTGAACCGTTCGGGTGCGAACATCGCCTCGCGCAGAAAATCGTTGGCGCTCAGGACGAGCCGCGGTTGATGTTCGGAATCGACGATCACCACCCAGCTCTTGCCCGAGCGATTGATCTCGCGGAGAAACGGATCCCCGGGATCCGCGGTGATTTTCGGAAACAAGGGCTTCGGCCCATCGAATTCCAGGCGCAGCACGCTCTCTGGATCCACCGGCTCGCCCTCGTCACGTAACGGGACGTCGTCGAGTTCCAGGAAATTCAGCGCGCCCTGCCCTTCGACCCGGGCGATCTCCGACTCGGAGGCCTCCATGTGCAGTTGGATCACGCGACGCAGATCACGCTCCGGGAAGAAGCGGATGTTCTCCCCGCCCAGCCAGACATCCAGCAACCAGGCGGTCGGCCTCGCCACCGGATAGAGCAGAACCTGGTAGACCCGCAGCACCGGCGCCAGCAGCGACGCCATGCGCAGCGCGTTGCGTGAGAAATAGGACTGCGGAATGATTTCCGCGAAGATCGTGATCACTACGGTGGAGAACAGGAACGCGATCACCCCGCTCATCACGGAGCCCGAGAGCAGTGTCAGCAGCACGTTCACCCCGACATTGCCCCAGAGAATCGTGACCAACGCGAAGTTCGCGTCCTGACGCAGATGCAGCACGCGTTTTGACAGCTCGTTGCCCTTGCGCGCCTCTACCTCGAGCTCCAGCTTGCTCAGGGAGAACAAACCAAGGTTCAGGCCGGAGAGCATCGCCGACTGCGACAGGCACAGCAGGATTCCGATCCAGGTCAGCAGAGTCATTACACCTCCTCCAATTGCCCGCAGCGGGTAGTAGATCAGTACGTGCGTGATCCACCATACGCCATCAGAGCGGCATTGGAGAACCAGAGGAAATTCATCCAGCCATGCCCCAGCACATATGGCCATGCAGGCTCGACGCCCTGCGCAGGATTCTCATGTAGAAAAGCCCTTCTGAAACAATCAGTTGCATGACTTCACGAACAGGCTGCAGCTCAAGGCCACGCAGCTTCACGAGGCGATTGTGGACTGCCGGTTTCGGATATAGAATCCGGAGATTGAGGCAAACGCAAGAACAGATCGAACTGCAACAGACCGATCTTGCATAGGGGCCGGCCAGCTGACGAGCACACTCGGGCAACGGTATCGGACCCAAGGTTTTCCCACACCACCTCTACAAGGAGGTCACATCATGAGTAATCGCGAAGCCCACCTGGACAAGATCAAGGCGCAGATCGACGAATGGGGCGCCGAGATCGACAAGCTCGAAGCCAAGGCGCGTGGCGCGGAAGCCGACGCCAGGATCAAATACGAGGAGCAACTCTCCGAGATGCGCATGCAGCGTGAAAAGGCGCGGGAGAAGTGGCGCGAGATGGCCGAGTCCGGCGAAGACGCGTGGGAATCCATGAAGGACGGCATGGAGTCGGCCTGGGATAGCATGAGCAAGGCGTTCAAGGACGCGGCCAACAAGTTCAAATGAACGAAGCGACTGCCGGCGACACAGCCAGCCGGCAGTCGCTTGATCCAATGGAGAGCCAAGATGCGCCTGTTCAGTTGTGGCCACTGCGGACAGCGGCTGTACTTTGAGAATGTCTCATGCACTCGCTGTGGCGCGACGCTGGGATTTCTGCCCGACCGGCTCGAACTGGTATCCCTTGATCCAAGCGGAGACGACCTTTGGCGGCCTCATGGCGAAGACACCTCCTATCGCATGTGCGCCAACTTCATCCAGCATGCGGTCTGCAACTGGATGATTCCGGCTGACGCCCCCCATGAGTTCTGCCCGGCATGCAGGCTCAACCAGACGATTCCCGACCTTGGGGTCGACGGCAACATAGACCTCTGGCGTTCGCTCGAAACCGAAAAGCGGCGTCTGGTCTATTCCTTACTGAGACTGGGCTTACCCCTCACCCCCCTCAGCGACGGGCCCGGCGGACTCGCCTTCGACTTCCTGGCCGATACCGCCACCCCTTTCAGCGAACGTGGCAAGGTGCTGACCGGCCATGCCGAGGGGCTGATCACGATCAACATCAAGGAGGCGGACCCGGCCGAGCGTGAGCGCATGCGCGACAAGCTGGATGAGCCCTATCGCACGCTGCTGGGTCACTTTCGGCATGAGTCGGGACACCATTACTGGGACAGGCTGGTGCGGGACACCCACTGGTTGCAGGATTGCCGCGCCTTGTTCGGCGATGAAACCCAGGACTACGGCGAGGCTCTGGAGCGGCATTACCAGCAGGGTGCCCCCACGAACTGGCAGGAGCAGTTCATCAGCGGCTACGCGACGATGCACCCATGGGAGGACTGGGCCGAAACCTGGGCACACTACCTGCATATCGTCGACACCCTGGAGACTGCCTGGGCCTTCGGCATCGGCTCCCGACCCAGGGCGGGCGATGATGATGACGGCTGCGTCCGACACGACTTCGACCCGTATCGGGAAACGAGCATCGAGACATTGATCGAACACTGGCTGCCGCTCGCGTTCGCGCTCAACAGCCTCAACCGCAGTATGGGTCACGAGCACGCCTATCCGTTCGTGATATCTCCAGCCGTCGTCGAAAAGCTCGGGTTCGTACATCGCGTGGTGCGCGAAGCGGAGAATCCCCCGGCATGAATGACCAAACCCCCGCTCTGGCCGAGCCCCCCTGGCTCGAAAACGCCGAAGGCAAACCTCGGCGGGTAGGCGTCGAGCTCGAGATCAGTGGCATCGAGCTCGATGTGCTCGCCGCCCATGTCGCCGAATTCCTAGGCCTGCGTGCAGACACCGCCGGACGCTACGAAAGGGTCTTGAAGGGCGACCCGGATGGCGACTGGATCGTTGAACTGGATTTCGACCTGCTGAAGAAGCTTGGCCGTGAACAACTTGAGGAAGGCACGGTGAGCGCCGGCATGGCATCCGCAGCAGAAGACGTGCTTGCCTGGGCTGCCGAATCCCTTGTACCCCTCGAGATCATCAGCCCACCGTTGCCGCTGGACCGGTTGAGTCAGTTCGAAGCGCTGATCAAGAGCCTGCGCAAAGCCGGGGCCAAAGGTACTTCCGACAGTGCAATCAACGCCTTTGGCCTGCAATTCAATCCTGAGCTGCCGAGCCTTGAACCACGCCTGATTGCGTCGGCGCTGAAAGCCTTTTTCTGCTTGTACGACTGGCTCTACGAGCGGGCCAATATTGACTTGTCCCGCCGCGTCACAAGCTACGTCAACCCCTTCCCTGGCGACTATGTCAGAAAAATCATCGCCCCCGACTACTGGCCAGACCTCACCGACCTGATCGACGACTATCTCGCCGACAACCCGACCCGAAACCGCGCGCTGGACATGTTGCCACTGTTCGCCCATCTGGACGCAGACCGGGTTCGCACGCAGACCGATGATGTGCTCATCAAGGCCCGCCCCACTTTTCATTATCGGCTTCCCGATTGCGAAATCCACAAGCCGGAATGGGGTCTTCATGTGGCGTGGAATGACTGGATCGAGGTCGAACGTCTCGCCGCTGACGAGGCCCGACTCGAAGCGTGCTGCACCGCCTACCAGACGCACCTTGACAGTCCGTTGGTCCGAATCTTCACCAACTGGGCCAGCACCATTGAAATTGAATGGCTAGACCGCTGATCGCCATAACCGGGCCGGAACGTGGCGCATTTGGGCCGCGTACACTGGTCGCCGCGGCATAGGGCTGGTCGTCACCGGTCGCGATCTCGACGGCATTGTCCAGGCCGTCGAGGACCCAGCCGCCGAGTACCTGATCGGCGTCCAGTGGCATCCGGAGTTTCTGCTCTACTTCAGCGGCCAGCGCGCGCTGTTCCGCGAACTCGTCCGCTGCGCGCACAAGCACCTGCCCGGCAGCTGAGCTGTGGGCTGTTGACCTTCACAGAAGCAATAAAGGAACGCCCGATGATCTTTCGTCAATTGTTCGAACCCGTGTCCAGCACCTACACGTATCTCATCGGCTGCGAGCAAACCGGCAAGGCGGTTCTGGTTGATCCAGTGCTTCCAGCCTGGCAGCGGGATCTGGAGGAAGTCCGTCGTCTCGGCCTGGAACTCGCCTTCACGGTTGACACCCACATCCACGCAGACCACATCACCTCTGCTCGCAAGCTCAAGCTCGAGGCGGGCAGTCGCATCGCTCACCCGGCCATGGACCAACTGAGCTGCGTGGACCACCCGCTGCAGGAGGGGCAACCTCTGACGCTTGGCGGCATCGTGCTCGAACCGATCTTCACCCCCGGACACACGGACGGTCATCACGCCTACCGCGTTGGCGAGCGCGTGTTGACCGGTGACGCGCTGCTGATCGACGGATGTGGTCGAACCGACTTCCAAAACGGCGATGCTCGCGCGCTTTATCACAGCGTACGCCACAAACTGTTTGCGCTGCCTGAGGATACGCTCGTGTTCCCGGGGCACGACTACAATAAGCGTCGGGTGTCGTCGATTGCTCAGGAAAAGGCCCGCAACCCGCGTCTGGGCGGTGACCGCGATCTCGAGGGGTTCATCAAGCTGATGGATGAACTCGACCTCGCCTATCCCAAATTCATCGATTACGCCGTGCCGGGCAACCGGGAATGCGGAGTCTGCCCCCCGGATGTGCCGGAGAGCCTCGATGAATACTGCGACCAGATCGGTGATAGCCAGCAAGGTTGATTGATCAACCACAGAGGTTTCGGGCTCGCGCAAAGCCTTGATTTGATTCTTTCTGCCGAAGTTCAACCCGCAAGCGGAATACCATGGCCAAAGAGCAAGCCAGCTCACTAGAGATCGAAAAACCCCACGCCCTTGCAGTATCGGATGCACTGCGCGAGCTTAGCGCCGAGCAGGATGGCCTGACCTCTGACGAGGCCAAGCGACGCCTTGCCGAGGTCGGACCCAACCGCCTGCCGGCACCCGACAGGGATGGAGCGATCAAACGCTTCATCAAGCACTTTCACGACATCCTGATCTACATCCTCATCGTGGCGGCGGGTATCACCGCGCTGCTCGGGCACTGGATAGACACCTGGGTGATTCTCAGCGTGGTCATCATCAACGCGATCATAGGGTTCATCCAGGAAGGCAAGGCCGAGGAAGCGCTCGCCGGCATTCGCAAGATGCTCTCGCTGAACGCTCAGGTCAGACGTGACGGACAGTGGATCGAAATCGAAGCGGACAGTCTGGTCCCGGGCGACATCGTCCGCCTGCGCTCCGGCGATCGGGTACCTGCGGATCTTCGACTCATCAAGGCAACCAATCTGCGCATCGAAGAGTCGGCGCTCACCGGAGAATCCGTTCCCGCCGACAAGAACACGGAGGAAGTTGACGCGGACGCCGGTGTGGGTGACCGCTTTGGCATGGCGTTTTCAGGCACCATGGTCGCAGCAGGTCGGGGTACCGGCGTGGTCACCGCTACCGGCCCTAACACCGAGTTGGGGCGCATCAACCGGATGATCTCCGAGGTGCAGACCCTGCAGACGCCGCTCACGCGTCAGATGGCCCGGTTCAGCAAAGTGCTCGCCGTGGTCATTGTCGGTCTGGCCGCGCTGATGCTTGTCATCGGTTTTGCTCTGCACGAGTTCGAGTTAGGGGAGTTGTTCCTTGCCGCCATTGGTTTTGCCGTCGCTGCCATTCCAGAAGGCTTGCCGGCCATCCTGACCATTACCCTGGCGCTTGGCGTAGAGCGCATGGCTCGGCGCAATGCGATCACGCGCAAGCTCACTGCGGTCGAAACGCTGGGTTCGGTCACGGTTGTTTGCTCCGACAAAACCGGCACACTAACCAGAAACGAGATGACCGTGCGCCACGTCATCACCCGGGGTGGCGACTATGCCGTGGACGGAACCGGCTATAAGCCGGAAGGCGAAGTCACGCTGGGTGGTGAGCAAGTCGAGCTTCACGAGCACCCGCACCTGCACGCCGTGGTGGAAGTCGCAGCAGTCGCCAACGACACCGAAGTCTCTGAAGATGAACGGGAATGGCGAGTGACAGGCGAACCCACCGAGGGGGCTCTCCGCACGCTTGCGCTCAAACTAAAATTCGACGCCGAAAGCCACGAACGCCACGACAGTATCCCCTTCGAGTCGGACAACAAGTTCATGGCTACGCTCAATTCGCGACCGGACGGCTCGCGCGCGATCCTGCTCAAGGGCGCGCCTGACCGTTTGCTCGATCGTTGTGAAAATGAGCTCAGCGCCGATGGCGAACCCGCAGCACTGGACCGTGAATTTTGGGAGGAGCGCATAGAGGCACTCAGCGCAGAAGGTTTGCGCGTACTCGCCGCCGCCGCGCGCGAAGTCTCCGACAGCAAGAGCGAGCTCTCGCTGGAAGACGTCGAGCAAGACATGATCTTCCTCGGGCTCATCGGCATCATCGACCCGCCGCGCCCCGAAGCGATCGAGGCAATCAGCTCATGCCATGAGGCGGGGATACGGGTGAAAATGATCACGGGTGATCATGCAGGCACCGCTCGCGCGATCGGCATCGAGATGGGAATCGGCAAAGAAGACGAGATCAAGGTAATCTCCGGCGCCGAGATCGAGGCCGCCTCCGACGATGAATTGCAGCAGATCGCCCACGACTGCGACATCTTTGCCCGCACCAGCCCGGAACACAAACTGCGCCTGGTCAAGGCCCTGCAGGCGCGCGGAGAGGTGGTGGCGATGACCGGCGACGGCGTGAACGACGCGCCGGCGCTCAAACGCGCAGACGTCGGCGTGGCGATGGGCATCAAGGGCACGGAAGCCACCAAGGAAGCGGCCGAGATCGTGCTGGCCGACGACAACTTCTCCTCGATAGAGCGCGCAATCGAAGAAGGCCGCACGATTTACGACAACCTGAAGAAGGCCATCCTCTTCATCCTGCCGACCAACGGCGCGCAAGGTCTCGTCATGCTCGCAGCGGTGGTGTTCGGCCTCACCCTGCCGCTCACGCCGGTGCAGATTCTATGGGTGAACATGGTGGTTGCGGTGACGCTGGCTCTCGCGCTGGCCTTCGAACCGGCCGAGCCGGGCGTCATGCAACGCCCGCCGCGCAAACCGGGGGCCTCCATCATGGACAAAGCCATGTTGATTCGGCTGGCTATCGTATCGGTTTTGATCGGCTCGGCTACCATCGCCATGTTCAAATTCGAATTGATGCGGGGCATGGATCTGGACGTCGCGCGCACAATGGCGGTCAATACGCTGGTAATCGCCCAGGCCTTCTACCTTTTCAATGCCCGCTTCCTGACCGAGTCAAGCCTGAGCATAAAGCTGTTGTTCTCGAACCGGGCGGCGCTTATTGCGGTTGGTGTGCTTGTGCTTCTGCAAATGGGTTTCGTGTATCTGCCGTTCATGAACCTGTGGTTTGGTACCGCAGCACTTGAACTCAGGCACTGGCTGGTACCTCTGGCTATCGGCGCGACGGTTTTCCTGCTCATCGAACTGGAAAAAGCATTGAGTCGGAGACTGATCGCGCAGAAATGAAAACGGTGACAAGCAGACCCTCACGGTCGTAGTAACATTGCAAACACACACATTTCAAATCAACTAAAGGAGTATGAGCATGGCAAACGAAGGCTATCACGAGCCCATCAACGAGCTTTCCGACGAGACACGCGACATGCACCGTGCCATCGTGTCACTGATGGAGGAGCTGGAAGCCGTCGACTGGTATAACCAGCGCGTCGATGCTTGCAAGGACCCCGAGCTCAAGAGCATTCTCCAGCACAACGCAGATGAGGAGAAGGAGCACGCGGCGATGGTGCTGGAATGGATTCGTCGTCGCGATCCGGTGTTCGACAAGGAATTGCGCGACTGGCTATTCACCGACAAGAAGCTCGACCACTGAGACAACGACGGGACATGACCACGAATTTCGATGTCATCATCATCGGGGCAGGATCGGCCGGGCTGGCTGCGGTACGCGAGGTACGCAAGCAGACCGAACGGTTCCTGCTGATCAACGACGGTCCTTATGGCACCACCTGTGCGAGAGTCGGCTGCATGCCTTCCAAGGCATTGATCGAGGCAGCCAATGCCTACCACGCGCGCAACAAGGCGGAGAGATTCGGCATTCGTGGCAGCGAACATCTCAGCATCGACGTCGCGGTGGTATTGCAGCGCGTGCGTGCGCTACGCGACCGCTTTGTCGGCAGGGTGCTGAAGGCGACGGATGCCATGGGCGTGCGCAGCATTGCAGGGCGCGCCCGCCTGCTGAGCCCCCGTCAGGTGGCGGTGGGCGACGACATCCTCGAAACGCGCAGCATCATCATCGCCACCGGCTCCCGCCCGGTGGTGCCCACGGCGTGGCAGGCGTTGGGAGAACGACTGCTGACCACCGATACCTTCTTCGAGCAGGAAACCCTGCCCGGGCGCATGGCGGTGATCGGCCTGGGTGCCATTGGTGTCGAGATGGCGCAAGCGCTGTCGCGGCTAGGCGTGGACGTCCACGCCTTCGGCAAGGGCGAACGCATCGCTGGCGTCTCGGACCCCGCTGTTGCGAAAGCGGTGCGCAAGGCGCTGGAGGATGAGTTTTCGATCCACACCGGGCACGAGGTCGGGCTCTGCGCCACCGCCGATGGCGTCCGTGTGCAGGCGGGGCCGGTCGATATCGAGGTGGACCGGGTGCTGGTGGCCGTGGGCCGCAAGCCGAATCTCGATGACCTAGGCATTGAAACGCTCGGCGTCTCGCTCGACAAGCGCGGTCTGCCTCCCTTCGACCGCAACAGCCTGCAGATCGCCGACTTGCCGGTATTCATCGCCGGAGACGCCAATGCCGACGCCAGCCTGCTTCATGAAGCGGCTGACGAAGGCTACATCGCGGGGGTCAATGCACTTGCCAGCGAGCCGACCCGCTTCTGTCGAAGAACGCCTCTTGCCATCGTCTTCTCCGATCCGGGCATTGCCTCGGTCGGCCAGCGGTTCAGCGATCTCAACGAGGCGCAATGCCTGATCGGTAGCATCGATTTCGGCTCGCAGGGGCGTGCCCTGACGGCACAACGCAACCAGGGCCTGATGCGTGTCTACGCCAGCGCCGATGATGGCCGCCTTCTCGGCGCCGAGATCTGCGCCCCTGCCGCCGAACATATGGCTCACCTGCTTGCGCTGGCGGTAGAGCGCCGACTGGCCGTGCATGACTTTCTCGCCATGCCTTTCTATCACCCTGTTCTGGAGGAAGGCCTGCGCTCCGCCTTGCGTGAAATCGCCGGAAAGCTGTCGCACCGTCGCCCCGATCTCAGCGCTTGCGAAGCGTACCAGGCCGAGGCACTGGATTGAACCTGCACCGACATGACCAGACCGACAACCATCAGATGGCGAACAATCCGTTCATTCGCGAGAGCGTCCCAAAAGAGTCCTCGCCTTGGCACATTGTTCCGATGGCGGACTATGTCATTCCCTCGGACGATCGGGTAAGCCTGATCAAGAAACGCTGGAAGTCGCTGCATCGGCTGTTCGGCCGAGTAGACAAGGAGGCCAGCGTCGCTCGCGCCGAGGAAGAGCTTCGTGCTCTGCCAAATGTTCGCCTTGCCAATCTTGTGCCGCCGATCAACTGGTCGCTGGTGGCAGAGGCATTTGCTGAAGCTCACAACCAGATCACCGCCGATGCTTCAGGCAGAGGGAAAATCGACCTGCGCTCCTCGAGCGGTGAAGACGAACCGGTGCGTTTTCTCATTGGCCAGCCTTGTTGTAATCATGCCGCAACAGTCCAGCGTTGGGCCGCCCGAGAGCAGGCTCGGGTACTGACACCGCCTGAAACCGCACAAATCCTCGCGGGCGGTGAATCCTGGCTCGAATCGCTTCCAACAAGGGGAGGCGATCAGGCCTGGGTACTGCCGGCGCTGGAGCGCTGCTTTCTCCGTCATACCAACGGCCTTGACCTGGTGCGACGCTTTCTTGAGCGAGCCATCTCCGGCGAGCTGGGGCCCGGTGTGATCGGCTGCGATAGCTGGGCTTTTGCCTTTGTCCAGCGCATCTGGCCGCTTCCCGGAACGGCCGCGCTTACCTTGCAGGCCTTTGACGGCGCCGCGCTGGCCGATCTTTTCGTAAAGCCCAAAGCCAATTCGGGCGCTCGCCACGAAACGCGCTTTCTAAGCGCGAGCAGTGGAGAGTCTCTACTGCCGGAAGAAACGCAAACGACCTCACGGGGCGAATCGTCCGAAAGCAAGCTCGTACAAACCTCATCCGAACTACGCCAGCTTGCGACACACTGCCGTGGCAACCCAGGTCTCGCCTGGCATTACTGGCGCAAACAACTGCGCTCCGAACCTCAGCACGACCAACAAAACCGGGAAGAAGAGCAGGATGGTGCCCGCTCGGCAGGACAGCGCGCAGGTCAGCCCCCCGACGATATCGTGTGGGTGGTAAGAGATGTCGAACCCCCCGCTTTGCCCGCCGACACGGATGAGGATGTCGCCTTCGTACTGCATGCTTTGCTGCTGCATCGTGGCCTGACGACCGACCTGCTCGCGCTACTGCTGCCGATACCCAGAGCCAGGGTCGCGTCACAACTCCTGCGCCTGCAAGTTTTGGGCTTGCTGGTCCGCGAGGATGAACGCTGGCAGGTCGCGCCGCTGGCTTATCCCGTCGTACGTGAGTTTCTGCGCGACCGCAGTTACCTTATCGACGCATTCTGAGCATTATCAATGGATAGCTCTCCCGAACTCACCCGCCTGTTGAATACGCTGGATCGCACCGCGATGCTGGAGCTGGCGCTGATCCTGATAGCTGCCGTGACACTGATCATCGTATCCCAGCGTCTTCTGCCCTGGCTGGCAAACCGGCTGCACGGCACTTTGAGGCATCATGCACTGGCACTAGTTCCGGTGGTTCGTCTTACCGTGATTCTCGGTGCGTTGATTCTTGCACTGCCCGTCATCATCGAACCATCGCTGCAAAACATGGTGGCTATTTTGGGGGCTGCCGGCCTGGCAATCGGCTTTGCGCTCAAGGACTATGCAAGCAGCCTTATCGCGGGCGTAGTGTCGGCCTTTGAGCAACCCTACCGGCCCGGCGACTGGATCGAGCTCGATGGACACTATGGCGAGGTCGTCCATGTGGGCATGCGCACCGTCGCATTGGTCACGGCCGACGACGACTACGTCACTGTGCCGCACCTCAAGCTGTGGTCTTCTGCGGTACGCAACGCCAATAACGGCAGTCCGACGCTGCAATGCACCGCGAGCTTTCACGTTCACCCGGAGCATGACGCGACCCGCGCCCGTGCAGCCCTCGAGGACGTCGCGATGACCAGTCCCTACCTGAGCTTCGACAACCCGGTCATCGTCGCCGTCCGCGAGGAGACTTGGGGCACGAAGTACATCATTCGGGCCTACCCGGTTGATCCGCGCCAGCAATTCCGCTTTGTCACCGACCTCACGGTACGCGGACGCGCTGCGCTGACGCATATCGGCGCACGCGCCCCGTTGCCACCCGCAGCAGCATTCTCTCCGGCATCGCAGCCGACTCCCTGACAAAAAACTCGTGAGCAAGCATGACATACGATCAGCTGACGATTCTGGCCATTCTTGCGGCGACGGTCGCGATGTTTCTGTGGGGCCGGTGGCGCCACGATATGGTGGCAGCCGGGGCGCTGCTCGCCTGCGTGCTGGCCGGCCTGGTTGCGCCTGCCGAGGCCTTCACCGGCTTCGGTCATCCGGCAGTGATCACCGTCGCCTGCGTCCTGGTGCTCAGTCAGGGCCTGCAGAATGCAGGCGCGGTCGATGCCCTAACTCGTACCGTGCTACCCGCCAATGCGGGGCGCCTGGTCACGCTTGCCGCGCTGATGGCCCTGGGGGCTTTTCTATCCGGCTTCATGAACAACGTCGGCGCAATGGCCTTGCTGATGCCGGTGGCCATCCATGTCGCGCAGCGGCTGGATCTCACCCCTGGGCAGGTGCTGATGCCGCTGGCCTTCGGTACCATCCTGGGCGGCATGACCACGCTCATCGGCACGCCCCCCAACCTCATCGTATCCGGGTTTCGTGCCGAGGCCGGCCTGGGCAGCTTCAGCATGTTCGACTTCACTCCCATCGGGCTGGCGGTCGCCCTGGCCGGCGTCGTGTTTGTCGCGCTGGTCGGCTGGCGCCTCGTCCCGGTGCGCAAGCAGGCTGGCGTCGAAGGCTTCGAGTCGGGCGCCTACATCACTGAAGTCAGAGTGCTCGAAGGCAGCAAAGCCGAGAACCTGAGCCTGCGCGAGATTGAGGCGGAGTTGTCCGAGGTGGACGCGCAGATCATCGGCATTGTGCAACGTGAGGTCAGGCTCATCGCCGCCAACCCGGGGCGCCGGGTGCATGCAGGTGACATCCTGATGATCGAGGCTGAGGCCGACGCGCTCACTGATGTACTCTCGACACTGGGGCTCAAGCTCGAGGAGTCGGTCAAGTCGGAGGAGTCGGCAGGGGTCGAGGCCAACGACACTCCGGGAACTAAAGAGGCGCGCAAGGACAAGAGCGACAAGGGCAAGAAATCGTCGAAGGACAAGGAAAACGTCGATGAGGACGACGCTGCGCCACCGAAAACCGGCGACGTGGTGTTGATGGAGCTTGCAGTGCTGCCCGGCTCGGCCCTGACCGGCCGGTCGGCCAGCGACATCCTCCTGCGGACGCGATACGGGGTCAATCTGCTCGCACTGTCCCGCGAAGGCACGCGGTCGATGAAACGCCTGCGCTCCATCGCGCTTCAGTCCGGCGACCTGCTGCTGATGCAGGGGCCACCGGAGTCGATCGCCGAATTCGCTGCAGACAACGGCTGCGTGCCGCTTGCGCAACGGGAGCTACGCATCCCCAACAAGCGCAAGATCTGGGAGGCGAGCCTGATCATGCTGTTTGCGATTGGCGGGGCTGCGTTCGGCCTGTTGCCCGCAGCAGTGTCGTTCGCGATCGGCGTGCTCGCATCGATGGCGCTGCGCACCGTGCCGCCGCGCGAGGTCTATAAGGCAATCGACTGGCCTGTCATCGTGCTGCTCGGTGCACTCATCCCGGTCGCCGGTGCAATGCAGACCACCGGCACGGCCGACCTCATTGCCCGATTTCTGATCGAGAACGTCGCCCAGGGCCATGCCATCGTCGGGCTGGCGCTGATTCTCGTGGTCACGATGTTTCTCTCAGATCTGATGAACAACGCCGCCACGGCCGCAGTAATGTGCCCCATCGCGATTGGCACTGCCGCGGCACTGGGTGTAAGCCCTGATTCATTCCTGATGGCGGTGGCGATCGGCGCATCATGCGCGTTCCTGACCCCGATCGGGCACCAAAACAACACACTGATCCTCGGCCCTGGGGGTTTCCGCTTCGGCGACTACTGGAAACTTGGCCTGCCGCTGGAGATCATCGTCATCGCGGTGTCGGTGCCGATGCTGTTGATCGTATGGCCACTGTGACGCAACGCGCGGCATGAGTCGCTTCCACGCACCCTGCCCCCTTCGACAGCAACGGATGTCGCAAACGATGTTTCGACATGAAACACGAGATGGTCGCGCATTGACACGGTGCAACCTTTCCAACCATGAATAAGACGCGGACTTTTGCCGCAAATGCTGCACTGCACTACCCGAAGCCAAGAAACCGGGGGACTCAATGAATGAACCGCTCACCCGTGAAGAAGACACAGACAAACTCGCTCACTTTCGAAGCATCTTCCGGGAGGAGCTGATCAGACATCGGACCTACCGGCTCGACCTGTTTTTTCGGCTTCAATTTCCGAATGAAGAGAGCAACAAGAAGAAGTCGCCTGAATCGCTCGATCCAACAGACGCGCTTGCGTCCTCCGCGCCAATATCCGTGCGTCAGCACGTGCTGTTCAAAGCCATAAGCAGGAATTTCGGCAGATTGGCAAGCGTGGCCAACGAGACACTAGCAAGCGCCACCGATGGAACGCTCGATGCCGCACGTTTCCGCAGCCTGGCCGCTGCGATCCGCCGACTGGACAGTGCGCTGGATCGCTTCGATGCCGCAATCACCGCCTCGCTGACCGATGTCGACGAACTGACTGGACTGCTCAACCGCGCCGCGATGGAGCGCGACCTCGAGCGGGAGCTCGCACACGCGCGGCGCAACCAATCTCCACTGTGTGTCGCCATGGTCGATGCAGACCACTTCAAGAGGGTCAATGACATATACGGGCACGGCTTCGGCGACGCGGTGCTCGAGGAGCTTGCAGACCGTTTCGAAGCGGCGTTGCGGCCACACGATCGTGTATATCGATATGGCGGGGAAGAGTTTTTGATCATGCTGCCCGAGACCACGTTGCAGGATGGGGTACAGGTCATCGAGCGTTTGCGACAGACGGTGTCTGAGACTAGTATTTCCGAAGATGACGTTGAGGTTTTTCAGACCATCTCCGCAGGGGTTGCCCAGGCAGGCGAACAGGATGAAAACGAAGATGTCATCGAACGAGCGGATGGTGCGCTCTATGAGGCCAAGGCGTCAGGCAGAAATCGTGTAGTCGCCGTGAGCGTTTGAGCCTGGCGTTGAAATCATTACAAGAAGAATGCTCGAAATGCGTGAATTCTTTCGCCTTCCATGCCCTGGTCTGGCGCTGAAATGGCGGGCAATTGTCGCCACCCTCGGTGCGGTGGGTCTGGTGGTTTGCGTCCTCTGGCTTCAAGGTCTTGGCTGGCCCGATACGCAAGGGGCAAGCTCCGGCCTGTTGTTGCTGCCGCTTGTCCTGCTCGCGGTTTCACTCGGGGTCGGGGGGGCGATTGTCGGAGGCCTTGTCGCAACGACGATACTTTTCCAGTTGGGTGGCGGACTACTCTCTTCCTCCGGTCTCTGGCTGCGCAGCGCCAACTTCACTGCGGTGGCACTCGTTGTGGCCGCCTTTGCCCATCTCCAGGGCTATTATCAACGTCGCCTCTTTCACGCCATGACGCATGACCCCGGCACCGGCTTGCCGGGCCGGCTCGCACTGTGGCGTGCGCTCGACCGCCAACTGGCCGGCCGGGAACCGGGCGTCCCAAAGAATGGCCTGGTTGTCATCACGCTCGATAACCTGCAAGACATCACTACGACTTTCGGCTATGAGGCCGCTGATGTGCTCATCGCGCAGCTGTGGCAGCGACTGGTTGACGTGTTCTATCCCGGTGCCCGTGCCTACCATTATCACCGCGAGCGCCTCGCGGTGCTTTTCCACGACCCGGACGACGATCTCGACGTGCTGATGGGCAAGCTCGTGGAGCGTTTCGAGACCTCGGTCCTGTACGAGGGCGTGCCGATACATTTCACGAGCCTGTTTGGGTTCGTGCGTTTGAATGGCCGCGACGGTCGCAACGTGATCACGCAGGCTGAAGCCGCCATTGAGACCGCACGCGAGCAAGGTATTCGGAGCGTGATCTACACCGCAGGCATGGAACGCGACCGTAAGCGTGGTCTGATCTTGCTCGGTGACCTGCAAACCGCCAAGCGCGACGGCTCACTGACCCTGCACTATCAGCCCAAAATCCGATTGGCTACGATGACGCTGGATAGTTTCGAGGCGCTCGCCCGGTGGGAGCACCCCTCACTGGGCACTGTATCTCCGGCCGAATTCATACCGATCGTGGAGCACACCGACTGTATTCACTCCTTTTCGCTGTGGGTGACAAATCAAGCACTCATCGCGGCGCGTGAGCATTGGGGACAAGCCGATAAGGCGATTCCCATTGCCGTAAACATCTCCAGTCGCAACCTGACGGATCATGCCTTTCCGGCACAAATCCGGGCGTTGCTTGCAAAGCACAAGCTTTCGCCGCAATCTCTCGAGCTCGAGGTCACCGAAAGTGAGATCATGAAGAACCCCAAGCAGGCAGTAGCGGTGCTCGAGAAGCTCTCCGATATCCCGGTCGTCATCTCCATCGACGATTTCGGCACGGGTTACTCGTCGCTGGCATATCTGCATCGACTACCGGCAACAACCATCAAGATCGATCGCGGATTCATCGATAAAATAAACGGAGACGTTGGCGTAAGGGAGATTGTCGCAGCAGCGATCGATCTGGCACACGCGCTGGGCATGCAGGTGATCGCTGAGGGCATCGAAACCGCCGACCAGCTCGAAACGCTTCATCAGCTGGGCTGTGATCTCGGCCAGGGCTTCTTCTTCTCTCCCGCCATGCCCATCGAAAAGGCAGCCGCATGGCAGCCGGAGGCGGCCGTTACCCTCTAGGCCGGATACCTCTGCTCATCCGCCACATCCCCTCTATTGCCTGAGATCGTGCCGGTGACGATGGAGGATCAGTGGGGACTATGGAATACGGGGGCTACCGGACAGGTACGTAGGTTAGCCGGGAAAAGATCGCCCCGCCAACAATGGCTCAATCCCTCTCGGCGAGGAAGACATGGAGATCCGGCTCGGCGGTACCGGCCATCTGATGGCGGACCAGATTGCCGAAAAGCTAAAACAAAGCCCCATACGATGTGACGCTGCACCAGTGAACAGCAATCCAGATCTGTCGAGTGGAACATGCGCAATCAGACTTCATGCAGCCAGCGGTTGCGACCCTGGGTCTTGGCCCGATACAGGGCTGTATCGGCTGCCTTCTTGAGCTGCTCGGCGCTGGTCTTTTCATCGGCTGCGTCATGGGTGGCCGCGCCGACGCTGATGGTGACGCGGGAGGCCACATCGGAATATTCGTGGGGGATCTCCAGGGCACGGACGGCCTCGAGCAGGCGCTCGGCCACATGCCCGGCGCCCTGCTTGTCGGTGTCCGGCAGCAGCACCATGAACTCCTTACCACCATAACGGGCCACCAGATCCACGGGGCGCGACGGCGCCTGGGACAGTGCTTGGGCAACGCGTCGCAGGCAATCATCCCCGGCCCCATGGCCGTAATGGTCGTTGTAGGGCTTGAACTGGTCGATATCGATCATGAGCAATGACAAAGGCTGGCCGTTGCGACTCAGCCGGGACCATTCCTCGGCCAGTTTCTGGTCAAAATAACGCCGGTTGGGAATGCCCGTCAGGCCATCCTGCAGAGCGATCTGCTCCAGCATATCGGTCTTGAGCTTCAGGTTCACCTGATTGCGCACCCGGGCGCGCACAATGGCGGAACTGAACGGCTTGGAGATGTAGTCGGAGGCCCCCAGGTTGAGCCCCTCCTCCTCATCCTTTGCGTCGTCCAGAGCGGTGACGAACACCACCGGAATGGCCCGGGTGGATTCGTCCTCCTTGAGCAGGCGGCAGGTCTCATAGCCGTCCATGTCCGGCATGATGATATCCAGCAGGATCAGATCCGGGGCCTGCTTGCTTCGGGCCAGTTCCAGGGCCCGCTCACCCCGGGTCGCGGTGAGGATGCGATAGTCAGCCTTGAGCAGGGATGCGAGGACATGAATATTGCTTGGCTGATCGTCGACGATCAGCACGGTTGCCTTCTTTTCTGACACTTGGAGCCTCAAGAAATGCTTGCCTGTACCTGGGTTGCAAGCTGCTGCAACAGGGTGATGGCAGCCTCATGGTCGAAACACTCCACCCGCGCTGCCAACTCGCGGGCGGCTTGAGGGTCGACATGCTGCTCCAGGTAAGCGGTGATGAATGCGAACTGGTCTTCGTCCACCAGCTCTCCAGCCTGCAGGGATTCAATCACGGCGTCCATGGCATCGGTCATTTTACCGGGGTCCGGCTTCTCTGATGATGGTGCTGTTTCGATCTCGGGCAGATGGGCCAGTTGATCGCGAACAATATCGAGCGCCTGGGTAAAACTGCTGGCATCGGCGTGGGGAATGGTCCGCTCCGACGCCAGGGTCGCTTCCAGACGTGCAGCGCACCCAGCCAGTTCGTGCGCCCCCACCATGGCCGCCAGGCCCTTGAGGGTGTGAAGTGCTCGCTTCGTGGTGCCGTCCGCGGGCCCCTCCAGCGCATGGTGCAGGTCCGCCAGTTCCCCGATTTCCAGCTGCTCCCGGAAGCGGCGCAGCGTTTTCAGGTACAGACGCCGGTCGCCATCCAGACGCCTGATGCCTGCCTCGACGTCAAACGCCGACAAGTTGTCTGGCAGTACGGGATCGGTCTGTGCCTCGGTCATCGGCTCGGTGCTGCCGGCCGCCTCGCCCAGAAATGTCTCCAGGGTTCGCAACAGTCCCTGCGTGTCAATGGGCTTGGCCAGGTGGTCGTTCATGCCAGCCGCCCGGGCCTTTTCCCGATCATCCTCCATCACTGCCGCAGACAGGGCGATGATGGGCAGATCGGGGTACCTCTCGCGGATGCGGCGTGACGCCTCGAAGCCATCCATGACCGGCATCTGCAGATCCATGAGCACCAGGTCGATGGCATGCTGGTTCACCTGATCCACAGCCTCCTGACCGTCATTGGCCAGAATGACACGGACCCGGGTCTTGTTCAGGATTTCCCGGGCCACCTCCTGATTCAGGGCATTGTCTTCCACCAGCAGCACCGTTCGGTTCTGCCAGCACGGGAAATGTCCATGCGGTGGGGGCGCCCCGGGCTCACCGGTTGCACTGCCTAACACCGCCTGCTGCATGGCCCCCATCAGGGCACGCGGCGTGACCGGTTTGCTCAGGAAGGCACCAAACCGATCGGAATGCGTTGCCAGGTCCGCCTGGTTGTAGGCACTGACGATCACCGCGGGGACCGTTGTCTGCCCCAGTTCGCCCTGCTCGCGCAACTCCTCCAACCGCTCCAGGGTCTGCAGTCCGTCCAGCCCCTCTGGCATATGCCAGTCCATGAGGATGAATTCAAAGGGGGTCGCGGCCTGTTCAGCCTGGCGAACGGCATCAATGGCCGCCTCGCCGCTGTCGGCCTCCTTTACCTGATAACCGAAGTCCTCCAGCATGTTTCTCAGCACGGTGCGGGCAATGGCGTGATCATCCGCAACCAACACTCGGGCACCCAGTCGCATACCATTCTGTGTGGCCGGGTAGGGCTGTTCCTGGGACAATGGTAAGGTCAGATCGAAATGAAAGGTGCTGCCGGCCCCTGGGGCCGATTCCAGCCCCAGGCTACCCCCCATGCGCTCCACCAGCTTGCGGCAGATCACCAGACCCAGCCCCGTGCCCCCGTATTTGCGCGTGGTGGAACTGTCGGCCTGCGAGAAGGCCTGGAACAGCCGGATCTGCTGCTCGCGATCGATACCGATGCCGGTGTCCTGAATCTCAAACCGCACGTGCAGCCGGTCCCGGCTCCGCTTCCGCTGGCGGATGGACAGAATCACCTGCCCGCACGGGGTGAACTTGATGGCATTGCTCAGCAGGTTGGCGAGTATCTGCCCCAGGCGCAGGGCGTCGCCCTCCACGGCCTGGGCCTCTGGAATGGAGAGTTCGAAGATCAGTTCGAGGCCCTTGTCGTCGGCCGCCTTGGCAAACAGGGTACGCATCTGATCCAGCAGCTCCTCAAGTCGGAAGCTGTGGCTCTCCAGTTCCAGCTTGCCGGCCTCGATCTTGGAATAGTCCAGGATGTCGTTGATGATGCCCAGGAGCATGCGCGAGGAATCCCGGATCTTGCCCAGATAATCCCGTTGCTTGGGGTTCAGGGTGGTATGCAGCAGCAGGTCACTGAGGCCGATCACCGCATTCATGGGGGTGCGGATTTCGTGGCTCATGTTGGCCAGGAACTGGCTCTTGGCCCGATTGGCCCGCTCGGCGGTCTCCTGGGCCTGCTTGATCTCCGTGAGATCGTTGTACACGGCCACCACCTCCCCGGAGGACAGCCGGAATACCGTATTTTCCCGCCAGGCCTTCAGTTGTTTGCCATCATACAGGGAGACTGGCAGGTACTCGCTTTGCCCGGTGCGGGCCACTGTTTGCAGGACATCCAGCAAGCCCATCTCGGTGACGGCGGGAAAGCACTCCGTCAGCCGCCGGCCGATGATGTCCTCGCGCCGCGTCTGGTCCATTCGCTCGGCGGCGGCATTGTAGTTCAGGAAGACGAAGTCCTGGCCGTCATCCACGGGCCGATACACCGCCACGCCGCTGCCGGTCTTCTCGAAGATGCCCTGAAAGCGCTCCTTCTCCGCCTCCAGGGCCTGCTTGGCACGGATGGATTCGGTGACATCCAGGTCGCTGCCCCGGTATCCAAGAAGATTCCCGTTCGGGTCGATTACCGGGAAGGCATGGGTGGACATCCAGAGGATGTTTCCTTGCTTGTGGGCAATGGGATTGATATGTCCCTGAAAGGTCTCGCGGCGTGCAAACCCCTGAAACACCTCGCTCTTGAATCGTTCCCGACCGTTTTCCGGATACAGTTCGAAGAAGTACTTCTTGCCCACCAGTTCATCGGGTGAATAGCCCCACACGGTCTCGGCCACCGGGCTCACATAGGTATAGCAGCCTCGGGTATCCACCTCCCAGGTGACATTGCGGCTCTGGGTGGCCAGTTGCTGAAGTCGCGCTTCGCGATCCTGGATCTCCTGTTGCGCTCTCTTCTGGGCCGAGATGTCCTGGATGATGGACCAGATCACCTCCCGTCCTTCCGGTGTCTTGGTCTTGAAACCATGGAGCAGCACCGGATAGCGGCTGCCATCCTTGTGGATATATTCCTTCTCGAAGGGCCCGTAGCTCCCGTTTTGGTTCATGGAGTCCAGCATGCGCTGTTCCGCCGGCATGTATTCCGACGGCGTCAATTGCCAGTAGCTAAGTTGCCGGAATTCCTCGGGCGTGTAGCCGGCAGGCTCGTTGATGGCCCGGTTGAACTGGATGAACTCTCCCGTGTGGAAGTCGTTCATGGCAATACCCACCGGTGAGAGTTCGAACAGGGCACGGAATTTGGCCTCTTCGGATTCCAGCTTCCGTTCAGCGAGGATGCGCTCCGTGATGTCCTCGTTGACTCCCACCACGCGGGTGGCCCTGCCCTGGTCATCACGGATGGCCCGGGCGATTCCTCGCAAGGTGCGGACCTGGCCATCGCTGGGGCGCTGGATCTGGATCTGCACATCGAAGGGGGTGTCGTTCCGCACCAGGGCTTCGAAGGCGGCCTGCACAGGGGGCAGTGATTCGGGCAGGAGTGTTTGCGCCCAGTCCGCGAATCGACCACCAAAGTCGTCGGGATGCACACCATAAAGGGTGTGCATGCGGTCGTCCCATATCAGCCGGTCGTTCTGGATGTGGTAGTCCCAGATGCCCAGTTGGGCCGCCTCGGTGGCCAGTTTCAGACGATCCTCGCTGTCACGCACCCGCTGTTCGGCCTGCTTTTGCCGGGTGATGTCCCGGAAGACCCCCAGCAGGCAGTCCTGCCGACCCAGCTTCAGCACACTCACGGTCACATGGACGTCAATTAGGCTGCCATCCTTACACCGGTGCCGAGTCTCGAAGTCATCATGGCCGTGGGCCATGATCCTCCGGATATGAAGGGCCACTTCCTCGGGTGTTTCCAGTGCCTCGTAGTCCGGTATTCGCAACTGCGCGAATTCCTCGGCGGTGTAGCCCAGTTGCTCATGGGCCCGGGCGTTGAACTGCAGGGTGCGGCCGTCACTCACGTCGATCAGCAGCGTTGCATCGGGGTACAGCTCAAACAGGGTGCGAAACTGTCGCTCCTGGGCATCCAGGGCATCCCGGGTTTCTAGCGCCTCGGTCTGGTCGATGAGATAGCCGCGCACGGATAGCACCTGTCCATCGACATCGTATTCCGGAAAGGTGTAGTCCAGGAAACGCCGGTATTCACCGTCCTGTCTCCTGAGGCGATATTGGGTCTCGATGGACGTGGCATGCCGAGCCAGGTGGGATTCGATCTCTTTGTTGATGCGGTCCAGGTCGTCGGGGTGGAGCAGTTCCGTAAAACCCAGTCGGCTGCCGATGAATGCCTCCCGTTCATAACCCAGGATGTCGACCACGTTGGGAGAGACGTACTCGAATGGCCAGCCGGGCTCGGCCGACCACAGACAGGCCATTACCGGACCCCGGGAAAAGAGGTCCAGTTCCTGCTCCATTTGATGGGCCTTGCGGGTTTCGGCACTGACATCCTGCAGGAATAGCAGAAAGCCATGCCCCTGGGGCATCGGCTTGGCCTTGAGTTCCACCACCACCGGGTTTCCCTCCCGGCTGATCATCACCTCCCGCCCATCGAAGGGCCGCCCCTGAAGCATCGCTTCGAACACCCGACAGCGCTCGGCAGGGATCCAGTCGTGCACGCGGTCGCAGTGCAGCCAGCGAGCGTTCTCTGGCCCCTGCTGCGCGCAGCGAAAGAAGTCGAGCGCCCGCTGGCCCACCAGTGCATCGGCGGGATGACCCAGCAGTTCGGTGGTGGCCTGGTTGACCCGTATGACGACGCCCTCCCGGTCGATGACCATGAGGCCGGCCGGTATCTCGTCGGTCAGGCTGGACAGCGCCTGGTTGGTCTCACGCAGTTCCCGATTGAGTGCGTCCAGCTGCTGCTGATGGTCCTTGAGAAGGTTGAACCAACGGTTGTAGTACAGGCCGACCAGATCCTTGTGCCCCATCAGGCCCGTGAATCGGCCGCTGTCATCTACCACCACCACACGCTTGATGCGATGCTGGCGGCAGAAGCGCAATGCCTCGGCGACGGTGGTGTGTTTGCTCAGTGTGCGCAGCGGGGTGGTCATGTACGGCTGAATGGGCTGATCCAGGTCGGCGTCACCATCGATCAGGTGGATCACGTCCCGTTGGGTGAGGATGCCCACGGGAATGCCCTCGCGGATCACGATGGCGGCGCTGAAGTGCCCCTCGTCCATGCGTTCCATCACAGCCCGTGTGGAGTGGTTTTCCTCCACGGTGAGCGGCTGCAGGGCGTGGATCAACTGCCCGATGCTCTGGCTCTCGGCCAGTACCTCCGGGTCCAGGCTGGCGGCCAGGTCACTGTAGCTGACAATCCCCTGGAGCGTGCCCTCCCGGTCCACCAGGCAGATGTGCTCCGCCTCATTGCGGATGGCGTTCAGTCCCTCCAGGACGGTCTCATCCGGATCCAGAATGGCCGGCTTGGGGAGTTCAAGGTCGCCCAAGGGGGTGGACAGCGGCATCCCACGGATCTGCAACTTCAGGAGCAGGCTGGAGAGCAGCAGGCGGTAGTCAGAGCCCACGGTGACCACCACATTGCGGATATTGTGCTGGCGCATGCGGTGCACCGCATGCGCCAGCGTGGCGGTCGGCGGCAGGGTGATCACCCCGGCGGAGGCGATGCTGCGCAGTTTCGGGAAGAACATCCTCACCTCGTCATGGTTCGTGGGCAGCCATGACGGATACTATCAAGATAGGGTACTGGTCGCCGAGGCGGGAGGGGATTGTTATGGTCAACTCGTAGCGGACACGTCCCTAAGTAGCAGCCCTTGGCGCCGCCCACGGAAACTCCCTTGGCAAGGGCCGATTTGAGGTGGGATCGGGCGTCCGGAATGAGAGGGTCACCAGTCGCTTGAGCAGCGTGTACTGAGTGCCCGCTCAGGGTCGAGCAGAGACAGCCAACGGCCCTGAGGAGCGCCCCCACCGGATGAGTGAGGCACTCCGACTGAGTGCGTAGTTGACGCCTAAGGTAACCTGGCCGTTACGCGGCGAGCATACGACGGTACAGATCGAGAGTTTCGCCCGCAGCGCAGCATGAGCCATGACTTGCGCCATGCGTGGACTGTGCGTAAATTGTGCACGAAGTGCAAATCGTGTAAGGAACAACGCCATGACCGCCATCTTTGCAGACGTGCTGGAATCGACGCGGGAGCCCGGCACGTCAAGGTTCTCCGCATCGAACGTTGCCGCTCTCCTTGGCCTACAGCAGCAGGATCTGGCCGAACTGGCAGGGGTTCATCGCAACACACTGCGCACCCATCCGGAATCCCCAAGACTGCAATCCGCGCTGCGTGACCTGATGCGCGTTTTGTCGGCCGCCACGGCGGTGGAGCCGGACCCACAGCGGGCCATCTTCCTGGTCAAGAACGAGCCCGTTCCTGTGTTCCGTCACAAGACCCTGATGCAACTGGTACAGGAAGGGCGGACCGAGGATGTGATCGGCTATCTGGAGTCGATCAGCGCCGGGTTCGTCGGGTGATCCTCGTCGACCTGCCTTCCGGCACCACGTTGTTTCGCGCGCTTACCCCGCTGTGGGCCAGCCGACCCACCAGCGGCGCGGGGGCCGCATGCCAAGGTGGGCGTTTCAACCGAGAAGGCATCGAGGCGCTGTACCTGTCGCTGGACGAGCTGACCGCGTTGCGGGAGTACCAGCAGACCTCCCCCTTCCTGACACCCTGCACGATGTGTTCCTACACTGCGACGCTGCGTGATCTGGTCGACCTGCGTCAGTTATACTGCGGGGAGCCCTGGGACGAGCTATGGCATGACTGGCGCGAGGATTGGCGGCACCTGAAATTCGATCTGCACGTTGAACCTCCAACCTGGGTTCTTGCAGACATGGTTCGGGCCCGTGGTTGCACAGGTATCCTCTTCCCGAGCCAGGCACACGAGGGAGGCACGAACCTGGTCGTATACTTGGACCGGCTCACAGATGACAACTCCGTCACCGTGAACGACCCGGATGGACATCTACCCCGCGACCAATCCAGTTGGGCGCGCTGATGAGACCGCTTTGCAATGGACTGCGGCCCCTTCTCGACTACCTACGAATGCCCGCTCAGGGTCGAATGCAGGCATCCATCCCGACGCCACGTCCCCACCCTTGCCAGGCGCCAACAACTTCACTCGTCGAAGGCCAACTCACCCTGCTCCCAGACTCCGGGGTTTTCAGCGACATCGGCAACCGGCACCAGGGCACTCACGCGCACGCCCAGCAACCGCAACGGCCTACCCAGTGGCGTCCGGCGCAGGCACTCCCGGCTCGCGGCCAGCAGGTCCACCCGCTCATTGATGGGCTCGCGCAGCGTGTGGTCCCGGGTCAGAGTGCGACGGCTGACCGTCGCACCTCTCGGTGCCGCCCTGGGCGCGCTCGTCAAGGCGCTGGAGCCAGCGTTACTCGGCCGGGGTGCAGGGTGCGGCATATTCGTCGCGGGGCTTACCCATGTGACGTTACGTCGCCGGCTTCCTCAAAGGGGGAGATCCGACTGATCGGCCTTGCTCTGGCAAGCCTGGACGGCCTCCACCAGCGGGTCGTCGGCGGCGGGGGGGCTGGCCCCAGCCGTTCATGTGGATCAGTTGTTCCAGCGGCAGTCTGGAGCGCCAGCCGGCGGTTTCAAGTTCCGGCCTGTCGTGGAAGTGACTGACGCGACCGATGCAGAGGTAGGCCACGGGCACGATGTTCTCGGGAAGGCTGAGTACCCGTTTGATGTCTTCGGGCCGAAAGATGCTGACCCAGCCAACGCCCAGCCCTTCACTGCGGGCGGCCAGCCACAGGTTCTGCACGGCGCAGACGACACTGTAGAGATCCATACGATGGTCGTGGGTACGACCAATCACGACGGGGCCGGCACGATCCCGGTCGCAGGTGATGCACAGGTTGATGGTATCCGTCCGGTAGCCCCCGTATAGCCAGCCGTCACTCGGTGCTGGCATGCTCCCCGCAACTCTGGGCCAGCGGTGCCCAGTGATAGGGCAGCAGTTCTTGGAGGCGATTGGCGGGATGATCCTGGATGCGCTCAAGCACATCGATCAGATAGTGACGGGGGTTCACCCTGTTCTGCTTGCAGGTCTCCAGGAGGGTGAGCAGGATGGCAAGGGCGTGACCGCCATTCTCCGAGCCGGTGAAGTTCCAGTTCTTGCGACTCACGCATACGCCGCGCAGGGCACGTTCGCCGCGGTTGTTGTCGGGCTCCAGGCGGCCATCCTCGGTGAAGCGCAGCAGGGCCTGCCAGTGGTTGAGAGTGCAGCGGATCGCCCTGGCGAAGTCACCCCGGGGAGGCAGGCTGGTCGGCCATGACTCAGCGCCACGACCACTGCTCCAACCCCGGGCTGCAGCGACAGGGCCACGGGATCGGGCTTGTCCTCCACCGTGCGGACCACCAAAAACCGCTGCGGCACGTCTGCTGGCTTCGAAGGCGCGCGCCTTGGCTCAGCCTCGGCCAGCACCCACCCGGGGGTGCCGCGCCGCCCATTGCGATAACTGGCGGGACGTGACCCCATGCTGACGGGCAAAGGCCCCTCAAGTGCGCACTCATCAGTAATCACCACCCGGGGGCCACATCTCCGGCGTGAAGCGTACCACCTGATTGCGACCGTTATCCTTGGCGGCATATAGGGCCACGTCAGCGTATTTGAGCACCTGCCAAAAGGCTTGGGCGTCGTCTGGGTAGGTGGCCAGACCAATGGAGAGGGTTTTGTAGAGGTCGCCGCCCGCCACCTTGAAAGGGTGTGTCTCTACCGCCTCGCGAATTTTGCTGGCTACTTCCACAGCAGCTTTGGCGCCTGTGTCCAGCAGGATGACCATGAACTCCTCACCGCCGTAGCGAATGACCAAGTCGGATTCGCGCAGGTGAGCTTGGAAGATACCGGCCAACTCCCGCAGGATCTGGTCGCCCACGTCATGCCCGTGAGTATCGTTCACTGTTTTGAAATAGTCCAGATCCAGCATCATCATCGTCATGGGCATCTTGCGACGCTTGCATTGGGCCACCAAGCTGTCGGAGTACTCCTCCAGGAAACGGCGATTGCGCAGGCCGGTCATGGCGTCCTTGAGGCTGGATTCGCGCAAGTTGGCCATTAAACTCTTGGCTTGAAGTACCGGTGCCGCTTCGCGCAGATAAGCGCTGATCAGGGGGCGCGTGCGAATGAGCGCTGGGATGTTCTGAGGCGGTACCACCAGTTGCACGACGCTGCCTACGCCACCAGACTGAATGATGGGTAGGCAGAGGTAGCTGTGTCTATCTGCCAGGGCATCTTGGGAGAACGCCCGACATAAACTGGGGTTTTCAAGGCCGTCGATGGCATGACCGGTGCGCACGGTTCGGCAGGTGGTGCACTCCTCCAGAATGGAGGGATGACACCAACGTATCTCATCATGGGACACCCCATCCACGATCACTGTCTCCATCAGTCGATTGTCTTGGTCTACTCGGTAGATGGAGAAATACTCCATGCCAAATTCGGTGCATAGAACATCACTCAAGCGGGAGAATACCTCCTCTGTGGTTTGATCCTCCTCAATGGCCTGTTTGAACTGAGCCACTTTTACCAGGCCGGAGACGGTGGATGAGGTCTCCTGCAGCAGGTTGGCTTTGGAGTCTGGCACGGTATTCACCAACTGAGCCACATGGTCCCGAATCTCGGTAAGTTTGTGGGTGATGGCGTCGGCCATCTGATTGAAATGGGAGGCAATCTGCCCGATCTCATCATGACTGCGACTGCGTACCCGCTGGCTGAAATCCCCGCTACTGGCCAAGCTGGCAGCCTGCCGGATCTCTTGGCTGGTCTCTACCAGGGGGCGAAGCATTCGCTTCAGAAAGACGATGGACAGGATGGCGAACAGCCCCATGATGGCCACCAGAAACAGGGCCGTGGCCATGCCGGCGGTCTTCATGTGATTCACGGAGGCGGTGAGGGTGACAACTCCCAAAGGCGCCCCTCGGGCGCCTGATGACATACCATGCAGTTGATATCGCCATTGGCGTAAGCAATATAGGGAATGGTGGCGCGGAACTCTTCCCCGAACAGCCCGCCTATCAAACCAAAATAGGGACGTCCAGTCTCCAGTACCCGGCGGTCGATGTCATCAGCAGAGGCTGAAGTATCCCCACGAAATCATGCAGGGAGCCTGGTGGCAAACACGGTTCGTATTGCTGATCTGATGCTGTTTAGGGTGTCGTCGCGGATGTCG
>NZ_FOFO01000051.1 GCF_900110965.1 Ectothiorhodospira magna | reverse complement strand
GGATGACGGGTTTTCCAGTCCCAGCGGTCGTGGATGTACAGGCCCCGGAACAAAGGCTCGTTGGCCTCGAACAGTTCCTTGAGGGTGTCCAGCAGCAGGCTCTTGCCGAAGCGGCGAGGGCGGGAGAGGAAATAATAGCTGCCTTCATCGATCAGCTGATGAAGGTAGGGGGTTTTATCCACATAGTAGAACCCACCAGTGCGGATTTTGCTGAACGCCTGTACGCCGATGGGGAGATTGAGCTGGGTAGCCATGGAGGGAACTCGGCACCTGAAAGGTTTTACTGTCAGGGCAGAATATCACGAAGCCGGGGCTGAGCCGCCCCTCACTCAGCCAGTCACGCCTTCGGATACGCCCGGATGCGGGCCGCCAGCTCATCCTCGGTGAAGGCTGACTGGTTCACCAGATAGTAGCGCAGGTGGGCTGATAGACCTGCAGAAAAACCGGCGGCATCTCCTTGCAGGGGTCACTTTGCTCTTGATCAGATGGTCGTAAGACTAAAAAGGTAAATCCCCGTCACAATCCCTGTGACGGGTTTTAGATGTCGCATGGCGGGTCTATTCCCTGACAGCTCATCCTGAACCTGATTGCCCATCCTTGATGCGCCAATACTTGGCGACGGGATATAAATCCCATACTCGGGAACATGAAGACAAGCAACACTTGCAAAAAATTTGACTCAGCTCAAAATTTTCATGAGTGACTTGATCGTCTGGTCACAAGCTCAGCACGTCAAAAGCGATGATCTGCCGCTGTTCCCTGGAGAACTCCACGCCGATGAGGTGAATGGGCTTGCCCTGCCCCCGGTACTTGTCGGCGTAGCCCTTTTCCTGGAGCTGTTGCAAGGCCCTGCCCTCTGGCACCTGCTCCACCACCTTGAACTCGAACAGATAGATGTGACCATTGAAATCCACCGTCATGTCCACACGGCCAGTGTTGCCGGCATCTTCCACGGTGATGGCCAGTCCCAGGGCGGCCAGGTGGCTGTAAAACACGCTGGCATAATGACCTTCATACTGGGCAATGGGATTGTTGCGGTACCAGTCGTGGGGCAGGCCGGCAAACAGGGCCTTGAAGTGGGTTTCCAGCGCCGGCAGGTCATGGGCCTGAAGGGCACGAAACAGACTGATGCGATGCTGGGCTGCCCTGGGCATGCCCAGGGCCGGGAGCAGAGCTTGGTTGAGACTGGCCTCCACTTCCCGGTTGGGATAGCCCAGGGTGTAGAGCCAGTAACCAGTCATGGGCTGCTCCACCTTGTGTACGGTGAGATAGCCGGTCTGGAACAACAGGGCCTCGGTGGCAATCTCGTCCACGTCGAAGCGGCCCAGAAGGGCGGCCTCTGTTTCCAGGGTATCCAGCCGCGGGGTGTAAAGACCCCGTTCGGCGAGGAGTTTCACCAGGAATGTGGGTGTGGCACTTTCGAACCAATAGGGTCGGAACTCCCGCTCCTGGAACAGCAACAGGACGTCAAAGGGGTTGTAGACCGAGGGTAACCGCTCATCCCCCCAGCGATAACCGTTGTACCACTGCCGGATCTGCTCCCGATCCAGGCCCGGTAGTTCCGGCGCAAAGACGGTATCGAGGTCCTCGTCGGTGTAGCCGCAGAGGGCGCCGTAGTCCCGGGAGAGGGTGATGTCACGCAGGTTGTTCAGCCCCGAGAACAGACTGACCTTGCTGAACTTGGACACACCGGTGAGCAGGCAGAATTTCAGATGGGGGTCGGCATCCTTGAGGACGGAATAGAGGTTTTTCAGCCCTTCCCGCAGTTCGCGGGCCACCTCGGCATCGGTGATATTGTCCAGGATGGGCTTGTCGTATTCGTCGATCAGGACCACCACCCGCTGGCCGTGCTGCTGGTGAGTCCCAGTGATTAATTCCCGGAACCGCCCCTGAATACTTTCATTGCTCAGGGTAATCCCCAGCCTTTGAGAGTGTTCACGCAACAGCTCTTCAATGTGCTGATCCAGCGCCCGACGACTGCTCATGACCCCATCGGCAAAACTGATCCGGATGACCGGATGACGGGTTTTCCAGTCCCAGCGGTCGTGGATGTACAGGCCCCGGAACAAAGGTTCGTTGGC
>NZ_FOFO01000040.1 GCF_900110965.1 Ectothiorhodospira magna | reverse complement strand
GCCTTGGCGACGAGTAACCGTGCCTTGGCCCGATTGGCGCTGCCTTTCTGGCAGCGGGAGAGAGCTTTCTGCTTGCGCTTGAGGTTCTGCTGCGCCCGCTTGAGAAAGCGAGGGTTTTCGATCTTGCGGCCATTGGAGTCAATGGCCAGATGGGACAGCCCCATATCCAGGCCAACGATCCTGGCGGCATCAACGTCTTTCAGCGGTGCCGGGGCGGCCTGCTCTGTTTCAAACAGCAAGGAGGCGTAGTGCTTGCCGGTGACGGTGCGGGTCAGGGTGATGCTTTTCAGTGTGCCCTCGACCTTCCGGTGCACCCTGGCCCTGATCGGTCCAAGCTTGGGCACCTTGATCCAGTCGTCGCCGGCCTTGACGCCGACACAGTGATAGCTGGATTGTTTGCCCCGCTTGCTCTTGAAGCGCGGATAGCCGGCCTTCTGCTGGGGATCGAAGAAGCATTGGAAGGCATGATCCAGGTTCAGGCACGCCTGCTGGAGGGCCATGGAATCCGCGTCTTTGAGCCAGCCATACTTGCGCGATTTCTTGGCGACCGGCAGCAGCTTCTTGATGTCGTGTTTGGCGCTCAACGACTGGCCGTGGCGTTGGTAGCGATGGGACATGATGCGAAGGCCGGTGTTATAGACAAAGCGCACCGCGCCGAACTGGCAGTTCAGAAATGCCGCCTGTTCGGTCGTGGGGTAGATGCGTATCTTCGTGGCCTTCAGCATGTCAGTGCTCACTGCTACAATATCCAAAGATTAATAGCTATGGCGGGGTATTTCAAGTGAGTGTGCATGCAGTCTACCGACGAGGGCGGCACAGCGTCACTCGGCTAGTCGTCCACCTTGTTTTCACGACGAAGTATCGGCGCAAAGTGTTCGACGGCTACATGATCGGGCAGCTCCGAGAGGCATTTGAATCGGCTTGCGAAAAACTCGACTGCCGCATCCTTGAGTTCGATGGTGAAGAAGACCATGTTCACCTGCGCGTGGAGTATCCGCCAAAGCTGTCGATCAGCGTGCTGGTCAATAACTTGAAGTCCACGTCGTCCCGACGGGTGCGGTTCTTGAATGCCCATATTCCGCGCCTCAGCAAGAGCGCCGCGCTGTGGTCGAGATCGTATTTCGCTTGTAGCGCGGGCGGGGTGACTATCGAAACGTTGAAAGCCTATGCTCAGGGGCAGAAGACACCAGAATAGGGCCGCTTGCGCGGCCCCCGCTGACCTCCCCGCCCGAGTGGGCGAGGGTTCACGCGGGTTTTTGCTGAAGAATCTCGACCTTTCCGCGGGCGCGCCGGTGCACAAGCTGGACTTGGGTGTGGATATGGAGCGCATCCTCTCGGGCGAGGTGTCGGATGCCTTCGTGCCGGCCATGCCTTTCACTTTCCAGCCGGTCCCTTGACCCAGTGCGCGGCAAGCTCCGCCGTTCAGGGCGGGGGAGGTAGTCGCCCCGCCCATCGTGACTGTACCTGGCTGGTGCAACGACTCAGCGCTGGGCCCGTACCGCGGCTTCCAGTTCACCGCTCTGTATCGCGCCCCAGCCCATGACGGTCCGGACTTCCGCCGAACCGAACAGGGTCTGCAAATCCTTGGCCGGGAAGGTGGACGTGACCTGCTGCTGGTAGGACTGAAGCTGTGCCTGATCGGCTTCCGTGAACGTGCCGGCACGGCGCTTGTCGCGGATCTCGAACCATCCCGCCGGCCAAAGCGCCGGGTCCAGGGCGATGGAGACTGTCTGCAGAGTGGATTTTCGCATCACCTGGAACTCGAAGCTGTCCGCCGCGTTTCGCATTCCCGCGGGCCGCAAGGTGCGTGACTCGGGGCGGCCATTGCTGAAAAGCAGGTCCATCACGTCCGCCACGCCGCCGCCCGGTGAATGGCTCAGCACCACCAGATCATCGGCACGGGGGATTTCATTTTCGGTGTAAAGGTTCTGCAAGGCATACTGCATGGCCATGAAAGCCACGGTGGCAGGCCCGCAGGCATATCTGGAACACACCATCGAACGTCGCTCCGACGATCTGCTCAAGCATCTGCTGCATCCGGCGGACGCGGAGGTCTGGGTGGAGCGGGGCGGGGTGGAGGTTCTGATCAGCGCCCGCGAGGTAAGGGTGGGCGATACGGTGATTGCCGCCACCGGTACGGTCATCCCGGTGGATGGGACCGTACTGGGGGGCGAGGCCCTGGTGAACGAGGCCACCATGACCGGTGAAAGCGTGCCGGTGATTCGTCGCCGGGGTGACCCGGCCCTCTCCGGCACCCTGGTGGAAGAGGGGCGCATCCGCATCTACGCGGAAAAGGTGGGCCATCATGCCGCCGCGGCCCGGATTGCGGACTTCGTGGAGCAGTCCCTGAATGTGAAGAGTCACACCCAGTTGGAGGCCTCCCAACTGGCCGACCGGCTGGTACCCATGGTGTTGGGTCTGTCCGCCGGCACCTGGGCCGTATCCCGGGACTGGAACCGGGTTGCCGCCGTGCTGCAGGCGGATTATTCCTGTGCCCTGAAACTGGCCACTCCCGTGGCCTTCAAGTCCTCCATGTACCGCGCCGGCAAGACCGGCATGCTGGTGAAGGGGGCAGGGGCACTGGAGCGCCTGGCCGAGGCCGATACGGTGGTCTTCGACAAGACCGGTACCCTCACTTGCGGAGAACTGGAAGTCACCGACTCCATCGCCTTCGATGCCGCCTTCACCTCCGAGGATCTCATCAACCTGGCGGCCTCGGTGGAAGAACACTACTTTCATCCCCTGGCCATTGCCGTGGTGGAAGCGGCGGAACGGCTGCCCCATCAGCAGCACTTCAACCACAAGGAAGTGGAGTTCATCGTCGCCCACGGGGTGGCCAGCGTCATCGATGACAAGCGCATCGTCGTGGGTTCCCGTCATTTTCTGGAGGAGCACGAGGGGATTGCCATTGCCCCCCAGACCCAGGTGATTGAATCGCTCAAGCGCCAGGGCAAGACGCTGCTCTATATTGGATTCGGTGGCGGGCTGCTCGGGGTGCTGGGTCTCAAGGACCGCCTGCGCCACAACAGCGCCGACACCGTGGCCCGCCTGCGCGGCCTGGGTATCGAGCGCATCTACATGCTCACCGGGGATCATGAAGACCGCGCCGGGGAAATGGCCGCACTGCTGGGCCTGGACGGCTATCACGCCGAACTGCTGCCGGAGGACAAGGCGCGCATCCTGCAGGAACTTTCCGCCCAGGGGGCACGGATTGCGTTTGTGGGAGACGACATCAACGACGCCCCGGCCCTGTCCGGTGCCCATGTGGGGATCGCCATGCACCAGGGCGCCGAGATTGCCCGGCTGGCGGCGGACATCACCCTGCTGGAAGACGACATCGCCCGCGTTGCCGACGCCCGCGCCCTGGCCCTGTCGACCCGCGGCCTCATCGACAGCAACTTCCGCCTGACGGTGGGGCTCAATACCGCCATCCTGTCCGCGGCAGCCTTCGGCTGGCTCAGCCCCGTGGCCGCCTCCCTGCTTCACAACGGCAGCACCATCGCCATCCTGCTGCGTGCCCTGTCGGGCGGCGCGCGCGTCGTATCCGCGGGACAATCCTCAAACCAGGCCCCTGGCGATCAGCACGGAAAACCTGACCTGAAACAGGAAGTGCGTCACAAAATCGGCTAATCTCGACTTCAGGACCATGCATTGGAAAGGTCATGGAGTACAGGGAACCCGTGCGGCCCGAATGGGGTAGGGCAGGAGAGGGCGGTTATCCAAGGAAGCCCCCGCTGGACAGGCAGCGAGGGGCACAGGGTGTTTCAGGCATCCAGGGGGCTTCTGACGGCGAGACCGCCGCGATTGGGAAAGACAGACTGCCAACGCCATTCGCGAGGGGCATTGGGATACTTCCGTGCCAGTGCGTCAGGCAAAAGGGTTTCCCCCAGTCCCTGCTCAACATCCCTGGCGTGCAGGGCACGCACGGTTTCCAGGTGCTCGTTCAATGGGCCAACCAGCGATTCCGGCAAGGGCACGATCCGGTCCTTGTTCCCCTTGCCGGATCTCACCATGCGCACGCCAGTAGTCCCAGTCGAACGTTTCACTCCATTCCGTGTGTGCCAACTTATACAGAATCTGTATAGCGTCGATGACCTGCGCGTACTGCCAAGGCTTCAAGTTAGGGGATTCGCCCACCTTGAGCAGATAGCCCGAGATGTCGTCAGGGGTGAGGGAGGCCAGTCGTCGGCGGGGGAAAGCACGGATGAACTGCTCCGCCCGAATCCGATACCAGCGCACCGATTCAGGCTTGATTCCTTTTTGAATCAGATGTTTGCTAAAGCGGGACCAGAAAACGCGCTCTTTGTCCGTAAGAGGGGAGTTAGCCATGTCCTTGGCTCCAATCCTGGGTGAGGCGAAACTGTTGCCCGATGATGCAATACTTTGGGGATGGGTGGCAAGATTTCAAGATCTGAAGCCATGCTATGCGGAATCTGTCTTTCCTGGGAAAGGCCGATTCTTTTTAATCTACTGTTAGGCATACAGGAGAAAGTGTTATGGCACAAAAAGTTGCAGAATCAATCCGGCATTGCAAGAAATGCGGAAGAAAGACAATGCATTACAAAAACACCAAAGAGATGAGTTGGCTAATGCATTTAGTATTGACAATTTTCACAGTCGGGGTTTGGCTGTTAGTTTGGTTCGTGGTTATGATTTGGCATATTCTTACAAAACCGATTGGAGGCAAATGGACGTGTTCTCAATGTGGAACTACTGCCTAAGAGATTACGGCAACTTGACTCATGGGATTGGTTTGAAATGAAACACTTTGACCCCTCCGGCATAATCAGAATATTAAATGAAAAAAACGTTCGGTTTGGTAGCAAAGGTAGTCGTCAATGGGAGTTGCTAAAGAAATTCAACGGCCGAACTGTCAGTGATTTTTCTTATGCTGCGCAAGAAGCAAACAGGACATCCGCAGCAGGAACTTATCAAACATCGAACTGGTGGGTTAGGGAACTGGATTATTGCTGGAATCATCGCGTTATTCGTATCGACACACTAGAGATAACTTCCTTGAAAATGCGCGAAGAACAACTCGCACTAAAGGAACAGCAGACTCTTAGTGCAGAGAACTCAGTGAAGAAAATCACTCATGATGATTTGTCAGCAGAAGAATGTCTCAATAGTTCCGGAATTTATGTTGCTATTCCTCTAAGTAGTCGGTTGATGCCAGTCACACGCGATCCTCGATACGTCAATGATTGCGCGCGCGTCAATAATCTCAATGTTAAAATTGGAAAAGCGAGAAGCTTTACGGTTCGCCAGCGAAACTATTGGGCTGATTTTGATCCGGAAAACATTGAATTTGTCCCGATAGCGAAGGTTGAAGATATTCAACAGGCGGAAACAGCTATTCTGCGGAAGTTAGATTCCTTCCGGCTAATCAGTCCAAAAGGAGGAAAAATGGATTGGCTTGTCGGAATAGAGGCCTGTTTGGTTGTGAGTAACGCTTACGAGGCTCTAAGAGCAGAAGGAATCGATTATCAGATTATATACAACCGATTTCTTAAAACTGACATGCAGTCAAGTAACAGACAGTGATCCGACCGGCAAATGAACTATCCAAGCTTTGTTGCATTTATAGAGAATTAAACGGGTCAGGTTCGGTTTATTTCTAGAGAATCGAATCAAAATAATCGCCTAACGATGTGCTCCAGCCGAAGCCGGTTTCGCTCTCGCTCAACCGGCTCGGCTGAGCATGGCGTTAGCTGCATGAACCCGAAATTTAACGGAGTCGAAATTTGAAGAAGCAAAAGCTACAAGCCATAAGCCTATTTTCGGGAGCTGGCGGCATGGACATCGGTGTACGGGGTGCGGGCTTCAATATTCTTGCGGAGATTGAGTTCGACCAGCACTGCTGTGCAACTCTTGAGGCCAACGCCGAAACCCAAGGATTTGGCTCCAAAGTCATTCATGCAGACATACGAAATCTTAATCCGAAGCAATTGATGACCGATCTATCCGTAAAGAAAGGCGAACTTGACTTACTTTTCGGTGGTCCACCTTGTCAATCTTTCTCTTTAGCAGGAAAACAGCGTGGTTTAGAAGATGAGCGAGGGCTACTCCTTTTTGAAATAATTAGGTTTGCGAAAGAGATGCAGCCTAAAGTTATTTTTCTTGAGCAAGTCAAAGGGTTGCTTTCCTCAAAGGGCCAAAACAATAGGCGCGGCGAAGTGTTTGAAAAGTTTCTTAAAGAACTGGAAGCCATTGACTACACGCCGAAATGGCGGGTAATTATGGCAGCCGATTATGGTGTACCTCAATTAAGAGAACGGCTATTTGTAATAGCAACCAGAGGGTGCAACGGATTTTATTTTCCAGAACGAACACATGCTCCCATAGAGGAGTGCAATGGGCTATTTTCGTACAAGCCATATATCGGAATAGGTGAAGTTCTAAATGGACTGTCAGAGCCAGACCCAAAAATTAAAGGTAAAACTGTTTACGACAGAGCGGATAGCCATGTTGATGTAACTCCACCACGAGATCGTGAGCGAATTGCTCAAGTCCCTGAAGGCTCTTATTTGGCAGCCCAAACCCACCTTGGGGAAGAACTCCGTTGCGGGTTATCACCAAAGGATACAACCAAATATTTGCGCCTTCACAGAAAACGCCCCTCAAACACATTGCGGTGCGGAGAAATTTTTTATCACCCTACTGAAAGTCGATATTTGACTCCTAGAGAGTACATGCGAATACATGGATATCCTGACGATTACATATTGAAGGGGCCAATTCGATCAAGAACAGGGTCAGTCCCAAACTTAGATCAGCACAGGCAAATTGCCAATTCTGTCCCTCCTCCCTTGGCTAAAGCAATGGCGCTCCAAATCAAAGGATTTCTAGATGAGCAAAATATTTGAACTGTACGGATATCGTCTTGACTGCTGGAATGCAGAAGCCTCTGCCAATAGAGAAAAAGCATGGTGTCCTTTTATGGATGCCGAGTGTGACGGTGGCGGGAACCGTTACCTTTCTGCATTAGACATCAGTAAGAACCCAAAGCTGGGAAAGTTTTTTCCAGGGAAGAAAATAGTTCAGTCCGGTGTTTGCTCTTTACGTTTGCGAGATTCGGAACAGCCATGGATTGTTTGTCCACGCCGTTTATTGTCCTTGAAAGGGCAGAAGTCCAACTATCAAACTCATGTTCGTGAGCAATTGGTCAAATATTCAAATCTTGAACAAGGAAAACTCTATCGGGCATGGTCTGAAGTTAAAATGAAAGTTGAAACCACTAATGATGATGATGAGGCAAAATCCTTCGATTACACTTTTGATTATGTCGTAGCCGGTGCGAGCCGAAAAAAACTATCTGAAGTGGCCGCACTTGTTGGAAAAGGACTTGGCGCAACCAAAAAAATGGCTGAAGACAATCAATATACATTGGCCTCCAGAAACGGTGAGCTTTGGATTGACGACTTTCCTTCTGATCCAATTGTTATTGTTGAAATCATGACTTCAAGCACATCAGGGGGCGACAAAAAGAAGCGAACCCAGATCGCAATGGCTTGTGAGGATGCCGTTGTTTCTCCAGAAAATCATAATGGTCCAGGAATTAACTATCGCCAAGTATGGGCGAGAATGGTTAGTCAGTTAATTGTAAAATCCCAAGTCGGACTTGCTTGGAATGGCAAAACCATCTGGCTTCTTCAGGATCTTCTTGCTCAATACATTTCATCTACTACAGCACTGGATTTGTCAAAGTACATAGCTCAACATCCTGATGAGGTGAATATTCTTGCATTCGGGTATGGCGAAGTCGATGCAAAACCTCCCGTTCCGATCATAGAATTACGCGACTCTACTTTTTATGCAGGACCTATAACCGAAAACGCGGACCATTCTGTTTCTAAAGGCTTTGTTGAGATTGTAAAAATTGGTGCTCCACCTGAGAAAGAACACTTATGGCGCTCTTTGTTTAAGAAGAAGTCATGTGGAAATGTCACTTGGAAATGAAGGAAAAAGCAGCTAAAAATTAAACGGGTCAGGTTCGGTTTAATTTTCAAGACCGAATCTAAGCCATCAAATCGCCTAACACGGTGCTCCAGCCGAAGCCGGTTTCGCTCTCGCTCAACCGGCTCGGCTGAGCGTGGCGTTAGGGCTGATCGTAGTGCCCGCCGATGGCGAATATGTAAATGGACTTCTCGTCAAATCGATATATAAGCCGATCTTTCTGCGAAATCCGTTTTGACCAGAGGCCAGTAAGGTTGTGCTTAAGTTGCTCGGGCTTACCCAGCCCCGATGACGGA
>NZ_FOFO01000042.1 GCF_900110965.1 Ectothiorhodospira magna | reverse complement strand
GGGGGCTACTGCCTATACCCTGACCGATGCCGAGCTGAACCTGGATGACCTGTCCGAGGACGAACTGGCTATCGTCACCGGGGCAACCAATGCGGCGGATTATGGTGTGGATCAGGATGAGCCTACCGATGCGCCGACGGATGAGCCTACCGATGCGCCGACGGATGAGCCTACCGAAGATCCGGGCGAAGAGCCGGGCGATTACACCCTCGAAGAGGCCCTGGCCATTGTGGCTGACGAAGACCAGGAACTGCCAGAGGTGTACAGTATCGATCCTGAAGTGAGCCTGGAGGCAACAGCAAGCGTTGCAGAGGCTCAGGCCACTCGTGATGCCGTTGTAGCCATCCTGGCCGGTGCGGAAAACACCGAAGCCCTGGATATCGATGTGCTGTTTGTCTGGAATATCGAAGACACTGCGGCCAATATTCTCGATGCCACAGATGAGCTTGTGGTGACCGGTGCCAATGCCCTGAGCATCACTGATGATGCCGTCACTGTGGATCAGGCCAACAGCCTGAGCGCACTGGAGAACTTCGATGGCGAGTATGCCCTGGCCGATACCTTTGCCCATCTGTGGGCCGTGGCAGAAGAGTCGGTGGTGACCGACGCTCAGTCCTATACGCTGACGGATCCCGCCGGTTCGCTGGGTACCCTGAATCCGGAGCAGGTTGCTTTTGTTGAAGGGGCGACCAATGGGGCGGATTATGGCTGGGGAGTTAAGGGTGAGACTTTCACGCTCACTGCAGGTGCCGATGTCATTGAAGGTACCGAGAACGATGACACCATCATCGGTAAGACCTCTGCCGTGTCCAGCGAGCGCACGCTGAACCCGGCTGATCAGATCGACGGTGGTGAAGGTAACGACACCCTCAAGGTGGCGATGGATGCCAGCTTCACCGGCTTCAGTGGCGACGGTTACCTGAAGAATGTGGAGACCGTGGAGCTGACCAATGAGGGCAGCACCCTGCGTACCTTCTCGGCCACCAAGGCGGAAGGTGTTGAGACCTATGTGCTGAATGCCGCCAAGGGTGCCATCTCTCTGTCCAACCTGGCGGAAGCCGGCATCACCGTTAATGTGAACGATCAGGCTTCTGGCAATGCCACCATCGGCTTTACCACCGACGCAGTGAAGGGCGCCGAAGATGCGCTGACACTGGGCGTCAGCAATGTGGGTAAGGTGAAAGCTACGGAGACGGGTAATAACACCTATGTGACTGTGGCTGCTTCGGGTATTGAGCATCTGACTGTTGATGCGGCAGGCGATAACTTTGTCAATCTCGCGGGTGCGGCCAGCAAGACCCTGGCGGTCAAGGGCGACGGCAAAGTCGATATCAGTGCGGTGGCCACGGGTGTGACCAGCTTCGATGGTTCCGAGAACACCGGCGGTATCACCGCTAATTTGACCGCAGTGACCGGTGGTGTGCTCGCTAATGTCAAGGGCGGTGAGGGCAGCGATACCCTCAGCGTGGGTATTGGGGGTATCACAGGCAATGCCAGCTTTACCACTGGCGGCTCGGGCAACACCCTCAAGCTGTCGGGTACCGGCACCATTGCTCCGGCGGCGGTCAGTGGGTTTGAGACCATTGATGTTGCGGCTGGTGTAGGCGGTGTCATTCTCTCCGGCGCCAATGTCTCTGATCTGTCCAAGGTGGTGGTCAGCGAATCTAAGGGAGATGTCACCCTGTCCGGATTGCCCAATGCCGATCTGACCGTTGAGTTGGATGGTGCTGACAATAATAGCAATAAAACTGTTACTTACACCAATGCCGGTAGCGTGACATTTAACACCACGGCGGCGGCTGCCGACGTGACGGCCAAGACCGCCACGGCGATGGACACCAGATTGATCGCGACCAACGTCAATGACGTGACCATCAATCAGGGGGCATATACCAACTACAACGGTATTGTCACCGTCGGTAATGCAGATACGGTGTCCTTCAACAGTGCCAGTGGCAAGAATGCAGCGACACCGGCGGCGGAGCAGACTAACTTTGGCGGTACCATTTCTGCTGCCAAGGCTACCTCGCTTGAGGTGAATGCGGCGGGCAAGCTGACTGGGGCTACCTTCGATATGGCCAAGGTGACCTCGGCCAACATCACGGCCGATGCTGATTCCACCGTCAATCTGAATACTCCGGAGTTGCAGTTCCTTAATTTGGCCACAAAGGGCACTTTTGATTTTGCGGCGGGGCCAAGTCATCTCTCTGGCCTGGAAACCCTGATTGTCAGCGCGGCCAAGGCGGTTGACCTTGATACCAACCTCAATACCAAGATGACCGGCATCAGTTCCATTGAGCTGAGTGGCGCTGGGAACGATGCGAAGGTTACGCTGGGTGCTCTGGGTACAACGGACAATGACAAGAACATCACGCTGACTGCATCCGGCTTGAAGGCTGGGTTAGAGACCGGAACGATTACAACTGCTGCAAGCCGCACCATTACCGTGGATGCTGCTGGGGTGACGGGTGGTGTGAAATTGGGTGTTGCGTCAGTCAACGATGCGATTGCCGATGGCACGGTAACGATGACCTTTGGCGCCAACAACGGTACGCTGGATATCGCCGGTGCGACTGCCAAGAACGTCAACATTGATGCCAGTGCGGTGATTGCTAGCGGTCTGACTGGCGCTAGTTTTGGTAATACCACCACAGTCACTGCCGAGACCGCCACCGTCAAGGGCGCGAACCTGGGTGACAACAGTGTGACCTTCGTGGCCAATGGCACGGAGCACACCCTGAACTACACTGGTGGTATCAAGAACGATGCGGTGGTGATTACCTCTACAGCGGCTGAAACCTCCAAGATCAAGGGCACGATTGCGCTGGGTGATACTGGGACGGATACGCTGATCGTTGGTGGTCTGACCAACACCGCTGGCGTAGCAACCAAGGTAGATTTGAGCGAACTGGTGATGACCGGTGCTACGACTGATAAGTTGATCACCATTAATGCAGGAGCAGCCACGGCTCTTTCTGAGATCCGCCTGAGCCAGTACGACGATACGGTTAACTTGAGAGCAGCCCAAAACGCAAGCGACAAGATCTTCTTCAACGATGCGGGCAAGACTGGGCTAAATACCATCAACGGCTTCGTTGGTGGGAGTGCAAGTGCAGATATTTTGAACTTCAACGCCTTCATTACGCCTGCATCTGCATCAGTGTTGGGGGATGCAAGTAATCCAGGAGCGGCAATCGCCAACAATACGGTTTATCGGATTGACGCAAATACCGCCATCACAAACAAGGACTTCGGCGGTGCTAATTTTGGTGAGTTGTTCGTCGGTTCTGGCAGCGGCTTCCTCTCCACGGCGGGTGCCGCAGCAAATGCCAAGGCTGTCTTGTTGGTAAGGGGTACTGATAGAACCGAGGTGTATTACGTTACCAACAATGGTGATACCACCATCACGGCAGATGAAGTGACCTTGGTTGGTATTGTTAACACGAACACCTTGCTTGTTCATCAAAACATTGATGGTGTGACAAGCTAACCGATCAATCACCCAGTTCGCTGGGTGATCTCGGCTTGAACCAAGCCCCGCCCCCCACAAGGGGTGGGGTTTTTTTTATTAACCCGTGAGGACACTGATGCCCGTTGCCAAGTCCACACCGCCGGACACGGCGCTCACCCGCCTGTTGAACCAGGGGCGCTGGGCTGAGGCCATCCCGCTGTTGCAGGGACTGATCCAGTCTCACCCCAGGGAGCCGACCCTTTTGAATGTGCTGGGCAAATGTCTGCTCAACACCGGGCAACATGCCCCGGCGCTGGCCGCTTTGCGTCGCTCTTTGGCGGTGCAACCGGATACGCCCGAGACCCTGGCCAATGCCGCCTTGTGCGCGGCGGCCCTGCGTGATTATCAATCTGCCTTGGGTGACATCGCCCGTGCGGTGATGCTGGCACCGAATGAATTGGCGGTGCGCTTGGTGCAGATCAAGGTGATGATTGCCGCCCATCGCTGGTCGTCATTGGGGCCGTTGTTTACCGAGCTGCGCAGTGCCCACCCCAATGCCCCGGGGCTGAACGAACTCTATATCGCCTATCTGCTGCACACCGAGCGGTACACCGAGGCCGAACCCCTGATCGAGGCGTTGGTGAAGTCCCGCCGCCGTGCCGATGATTTCAACCAACTCGGCAACGTATTGATGAACACCGATCGTCTGGAGGAAGCCCAGGCCGCCTTTCGAAAGGGTGTGCAGCAGATCATGCGCCACCCCACCACGGGTGCGTCGCCACCGAAGGACTACATGGATGTCAGTGCCGCCCGCACCGCGCTATTGGCCCTGCATCAGGCACTGGGTGCTTTAAAAGTACCCTTTTTTCTCGCCTTCGGTACCTTTTTAGGCATCCATCGTGATGGTGAATTACTGCCCCACGACAAGGATATGGATGTCGGCTTGCCCTGGAAAACCCCACGCCTGCCACTGATTGAGGCGCTGCTGCATCATGGCTTTGCCTGCCCGCAATTGGACAGCTATCGCCAGAATGAACCCCTGTGGTACGCCACCGTGGGCCACATCGCCACCGGCATCACCATCGACTTCTTTTTTGCCAAGAAGACCGATCAGCACATCGAGATGGGCTTTGTCAAAGGCAGCCAACCGCTGACCTGGCGCTTTCGCCCCTTCACCCTCGTCCCCCTGGCGTATGCCGGGGCCACCTTTCAAGCCCCCGAACCCGCCGCCCCGCATCTGGCGGAGGTCTACGGGCCAAACTGGCAGATTCCGGATGCCAACTGGGATTCCTGCCTGCTCAGTCCCAATCTATCCCCTGAATCCCGACCGCTGGGCCTGTGCTTTGGTTACAACCGCCTGCTCAGCGCACTCAGTGATCAAAACTGGAAGAAGGCACACGGCTACTGCCTGCAACTGCAGCAGATCACCGAGGACAGCCTGATCAATAAATTACGCCAGCAATTGGAACGCGACTATCCACAAGCGTGGTTCCCCGTCCCACCTGCCAGGGCTGCCGCCAAGGACTAACACCATGTATCAAAATCTTTTACCGCTGAATCCCGATACCCTGCAGCACCGAGGCTATCGCCGCTATAGCAACTACCTGTTTGCCGAGCGTGAGATGGCCATTGAGTTGGCCTATGCCGAGCTCAGCGATGCGATGACCGCCTACCCGTTGGGGTTCATGGTCCAAGAGGAGCAGGTGCGCCTGATGGCGCTGCTTTCCGTGATGCCCGGTCGCAACAGCTATGTCACTGCCGATGGGCGCTGGGCATCTGCCTATGTGCCCGCTCTGGTGCGCAGTTACCCCTTTGTCGCCGTTCCCCACCCGCACAAGCCACACGAACACCTGCTGTGCGTAGATGAGGCTACCCTGGCCGATGACCTGAGCGCCGACAGCGTGACCCCGCTGTTCGACGACCAGGCCCAGCCGAGCGAGGCGCTACTTCCGGTATTGGAGTTCTGGAAACAGATGGCTGTTGGGCAAACCCGTACCCGGCAGGTCTGCCAGCACCTGTGGGATGCCGGGCTGATCCAGCCGTGGCCGATCCGGGTGCAAGAAGGCGAGGAAGAACGTACCCTGCAAGGCTTTTATGGGATTGACGAAGCGCGTCTGAACCAGTTACCGGCCGAGACCTTGGCCCGATTGCGCGACCAGGGTGCCCTGGTACTCGCCTATGCCCACCTGCTTTCACGCGCGCGCATCAAGTACCTGCAGCAGACCACCTCCATGCAAGTGGCCTACGACAGCAAACGGCGCGAGCTGGATGCCCAGCTTGACGGTTTGTTTGGTGAAGGTGACAAAGAAACCTTGAAGTTTGATTTCTGATGGCCAGTGAATTCAGCCGTGATGTGGCCGACCAGACCAGTGCTTTCTGGCAACACTTTTATACCACCCATGCCCTGCGCCACGAACCATCACCCTTTGCGCGGTGGTGTATGCAGCATCACCTGACATCGGGGCAGCGGATGCTTGAACTGGGCTGTGGCAATGGTCGCGACACCTTCGCCTTTGCTGGACATGGGTTGGCTCTGCTGGCAATCGACGGCTGTGAGGTGGCAATTCGCAATAACATTGCGTTTGAGCGATCCCGCCAGCGGGAGGGACAGTCGCCCCGGTTTCAGGCCCTCGACGTGAAGCAAATCAACACGCTGCCTGCGCTGCATCCCGTTTGGTTTGATGGCGAAGATCGTGTCAACGTGGTGTATTCGCGGTTTTTTCTGCATGCCATCCCCGAGGTATTGGAGGATCAACTCTTGGCCTTTGCGGGGCAATATTTACCGCAGAATGGGTTGATGCTGCATGAATTTCGTACCACCCAAGACCCACTGATGCAGCTTGGAGAGGTTCTGAGTCCGACGGAACGCTGGACGGATCATTATCGGCGTTTTATTGACACGGCGGCATTTTGTCAGAAGGTTAAGCGGCTGGGCTGGAAGGAAATCCATTTTGAGGAACGCAACGGCCTGGCGAGATTTGGCGCTGAAGATCCTGTGGTGGCGCGGGTTGTTTTGCAGAGATAGGATGCGTGCTGCGTGGTCATGCACTCATGCCAGGAAATGAGGGACAGGCACTCTTGACTGTTTTGGTCGGGTATTGTGGGTGGTTCGCATCATGCGCATTATGTGAAGCGTGTTTTCCCCTGTTTTCGCGGAGACTTGAGCTGTCCATGAGCGAGTACTTTTTCCCGAAACTGGAGGTTGTTGAGGCTTTGGCGCCTTATCGTTTGCGCACGACCTGGAGCACGGGTGAAGTGCTGGAAGTCGATGTTGGCGAGATCCTGCGCAATATCCCGGCACTCGCCCCTATCCTTGATGCCGAGGTTTTTGGGCGTGTGCATATCGCCGAGTGGGGAGGCGGCATCGAATGGTTCGATACCGAATTTGGTGAGGACAACGTCTATGCGTGGGCTAAGGAGCAGGCTGGGGAAGTCAGTCACGAGATGTTTGGTGAATGGATGCATCGTAACGGTCTGTCGCTGACCACGGCTGCCGAAGCACTGGGTATCAGCCGCCGCATGGTGAGCTACTACCGCACCGCACGCAAAGCCATCCCGCGTTCCATCTGGCTGGCCTGCTTGGGCTGGGAAGCTACGCGCCCGAATGCGAAGACACTGCCGCGTACTTTGCCAACCGCGCGCGAGTACGCCGCTGCTCACGCCTGATGGATTCTAGGGGACACCCACTTTGTATTGGCGTCTCTTGCTATTGCACCCCTGATGCCCTTTGATGCCACCGGGCGGGAGTCCTGGGCGGTGCCGTTTGCCTGGGGGGATTATCTGGAACTGGTGGAGACACTGGGCCGATGTGTGCATCCCACCAAACGCGGATACATGTAGCAGTGAGCACTGACATGCTGAAGGCCACAAAGATACGCATCTACCCCACGACCGAACAGGCGGCATTTCTGAACTGCCAGTTCGGCGCGGTGCGCTTTG
>NZ_FOFO01000018.1 GCF_900110965.1 Ectothiorhodospira magna | reverse complement strand
AGTTCAGAAATGCCGCCTGTTCGGTCGTGGGGTAGATGCGTAATCTTTGTGGCCTTCAGCATGTCAGTGCTCGCTGCTACAATAGCCATAGATTAATAGCGATAACAGGGGATTTCAAGTGAGTGCGGATGCAGTCTACCGACGAGGGCGGCACAGCGTCACTCGTATTCCGCGCCTCAGCAAGAGCGCCGCGCTGTGGTCGAGATCGTATTTCGCTTGTAGCGCGGGGTGACTATCGAAACGTTGAAAGCCTATGTTCAGGGGCAGAAGACACAAAAATAGGGCCGCTTGCGCGGCCCCCGCTGACCTCCCCGCCCGAGTGGGCGAGGGTTCACGCGGGTTTTTGCTGAATTCCCCGGATACCGCCACACACCTTGCCGAGGCCCGCCGGGTGATGAACCTGTGCAATATCTGCAGTTTCTGCACCGGCTACTGCGCTGTGTTCCAGGCATCGGAACAGCGCCCGGCCCTCACCCGGGATGACCTGCATTACCTGGCCAACCTGTGCCACAACTGCCGGGCCTGTTGGTACGCCTGTCAGTATGCGCCGCCCCACGAATTCGCCATCAACGTGCCCGCCACCCTGGCCCGGGTGCGCCACGACAGCTACCGCCATTACGCCTGGCCCCGTGCCTTCGCCGCCCTGCTGGCCCGCAGTGGCCCGGTCACCCTGATGGTGACCCTGGTGGCCACCCTGCTGATCCCTCTGCTCACGTTGATCCTGGTACCCTGGGACACCCTGTTTGCCGTACACCGGGAAGCCGGCGCCTTTTACCAGGTGATCCCCTGGGGGGTGATGACCACGGTGGCCCTGATCACCCTGGGCAGTTCGGTGCTGGCCCTGGGGATCGGCGTGGTCCGTTTCTGGCGGGACATGGGCCGGGACTCGCCACCGGTCTCATCCCGGTGGCGGGCCCTGCCCCAGGCGGCGGCGGACCTGCTCACCCTGCGCAACCTGGATGGCGGGGGCGGCGGGTGCAATGACATGGATGGCCGTTTTACCCAATGGCGGCGGGGCTTTCACCATGCCCTGTTCTACGGTTTCCTGCTGTGCCTGGCGTCCACCACGGTGGCCGCCGGCTATCATCATCTGCTCGCCTGGGAGGCCCCCTACCCCGTCTTGAGTCTGCCGGTGCTGCTGGGCACGGTGGGGGGTATCGGCATGATGGTGGGGGCGGCTGGACTGGTATGGGTCAAACGGCGGGGCGACCCGGCACCCACGGCGACGGACACCCTGCCGGCGGATTATGCCCTGCTGGGCCTGCTGTTCGCGGTGGCCGCCACCGGCCTGGTGCTGCTGGCCCTGCGGGAGACCGCCGCCATGGGGCTGTTGCTGGCCCTGCACCTGGGCACGGTGCTGGGTTTGTTTCTGCTGGTGCCCTATAGCAAGTTCGTACACGGGGCCTATCGGGGGGCGGCGCTGCTGCGTCGTGCCATGGAACGACGCCGATGATCACAAGGGCCGCCACACCTCATAGCCGCAACTCCAGCAATGGTGCAGGGCTTCGCGGCCAGCCCCTTCTCCCCGTTCCCGCACCCGTCCCTTGACCGCATACAGTCCCCGCAGGGTGCAACGGGGACATTTGAGGGCATCCCCTTCCTGTTCCAGGGTTTCGGGGTTTGCGTCGGCCTTGTCTGCCGTGGTGACGGCTTCACCGGCCAGTTGGCTCAGATCGTCCTTGAGGGCGGCGATCAGTGCATTGGCCTGGGGATTATCGTCACCGACGGCGGCCTGCAGTTCATCCAGACGACGCTGCAGGGGAAAGAGGCGGTTACGGATATCGCTCATGGAATCTGCTCCTGAGTGTGGTCCCGTGGCTCATGAGACTGATTGTTGAACGGCGCTGGGCAATGGGCAAGTGTTTCCCGCCGATGGCTCACGCCCGGTCGGAAGCCGATGCCACCGCCTGGGTCACCACCTGCCGCAGGGTGTGATGACAACGGACGATCTCCCCCAGGACCACGATGGCCGGTGCCTCCAGCCCCTCCCGACGGATGACCTCCAGCAGTTCGCCCTTGGTGGTGATCACCACCCGCTCCTCCAGGGTGGTGGCGGAGGCCACCACCGCCGCCGGGAGGGTATCCACCATCCCGCCCTGCCCCAGCCCCTCCAGAATGAAGGGCAGGTTGCGCAGGGACATGTACAGGATCACCGGCTGATTCAGGCGTCCCACCAGGGGCCAGTCGATACCGTCCGGCGTGGGCCGGCTGCCGGCACCATGCCCCGTGGCCAGGAACAGCGCCTGATTGATACCCCGGCAGGTGGCCGGGATGCCCACGGCGCTCAATCCCGCCAGACCCGAGGTCAGCCCCGGAATGACCCGATGGGGGATGCCCTGGGCCACCAGCTCGGCCACTTCCTCGCCGCCGCGCCCGAAGATGAAGGGGTCGCCCCCCTTGAGCCGCACCACCCGGAACCCTCGCCGGGCCTGATCCACCAAAATGGCGCTGATGTCGTCCTGGTGGGTGGAAGGTTTGCCGCCGCGCTTGCCGGCAAAGATGCGCACCGCGTCTGGTGGCGCCAGGGCCAGGGTGCGGGGATCGATGAGGGCGTCATGGACCAGCACATCCGCCTGCAACAGGGCCGACAGGGCATGCAGGGTCAGCAGCCCGGGATCACCGGGACCGGCCCCGACGATCCACACTTCCCCCGGCCGCAATGGGGGCATCCCCGGCAGCAGGGCGCCCAGGGTGGCCAGGGTGGCCTCCGGGGACCGGGGGCGAACAGGTGAGACTTCGTTCATCACAATGCTCCGGGGCGGTCACTCACGACCCGTAACCGGGACGATAACGGCGGACGTAGTCCGTGTTGTACAGGGCGCTTTCACGAAAATCCTCACGGCCCAGGGCCGGCCCCACCAGGATCAGGGCGGTCCGCTCGATGGGATCGGCCTGGTGCATGGCGACGATGCCGGACAGGGTGCCCCGCAACACCGTCTGATCCGGCCAGCTGGCCCGGGCGACGATGGCCACCGGGCAGTCCCCGCCATAGTGAGGCATCAGGGCCGCCACCACGTCCTCCAGACGGTGAATGGCCAGATGGATGGCCAGGGTGGCCCTGGTGCGGGCGAAATTATCCAGGGTCTCATCGGGCGGCATGGCGGAGGCACGGCCGGACAGGCGCGTGATCACCAGGCTTTGGGCCACTTCCGGCACCGTCAGTTCCCGCCCCAGCACGGCGGCGGCGGCGGCAAAGGCCGGCACGCCGGGGGTGAGGGTGTAGGGAATGCCCCGTCGATCCAGACGGCGCATCTGCTCGGCCACGGCGCTGTAGACGGACAGATCGCCGGAATGCAGGCGGGCCACATCCTCCCCGGCTTCATGGGCGCGGACGTATTCCACCTCGATGGCATCCAGATCCATCGACGCCGTGTTCACCAACCGCGCCCCGGTTGGGCAATGTTCCAGCAACTCCGCCGGCACGATGGAACCGGCGTAGAGACACACGGGACAACGGGCCAGCAGGCGCGCACCCCGCAGGGTGATCAGATCCGCCGCGCCGGGACCGGCGCCGATGAAGTGTACGGTCATGCCATCAGTTCCTCTTGTCCACCGCCCATTGCATCACGGGCATGGCGGGACGAAAACCGTGCAGACTGCCGACGGGTTCCAGGCGTTCCACCGACAGACGGGTCAGGGTGCCACCGTAGCGCTGCCAGGCCCGCTGGATGACCTGCTCCGTCTCCAGCACCACCCCGTTCACCACCAGACGACCACCGGGGCCCAGGGCGGCCCAGCATTGGTGGATGACGGCCTCGTCCCGGGCGCCGCCGCCGATGAAGATCGCGTCCGGCCGGGGCAACCCCGCCAGTACGGCGGGGGCACGACCGACCCGCACCTCCAGCCGGGGGACACCCAGGGCAGCAGCATTGCGGGCGGCGCGGGCGGCCCGCTCCGGGTGGCTGTCCACGGCAATGGCCCGGTTGCCGGGGTGGGTCAGCAGCCATTCGATGCCGATGGAACCGGACCCCGCCCCCACGTCCCAGAGCAGGGCACCCGCCCGGGGACGCAGACTGGACAGGGTGATGGCGCGGATCTCCCGCTTGGTGATCTGACCATCATGTTCAAACCAGTCATCCGGCAACCCCGGGGCCAGGGGGATGATGGCGGCATCCGGCGCCGCCGCCACCTCCAGGGCCAGCAGGTTCAGGGGCTGGATATCCTGAAGATCGAAATCCTGCGCCCGGACCTGACGTTGCCGTTCCCCTGGGCCGCCCAGGGCTTCCATCAGGGTCACGGCGGTCTCACCAAAACCCCAGTGGGTCAGGGCCTGACAGATCTGCCCCGGCGAGTCCTGGTCGGCGGTGAGCACGAACAGGCGCGCCCCCGGCTGCAGGGCCGGCCGCAGGGTCTCCAGGGGCCGGCCGGTGAGGGACACCACCGCGCATGCCTGCTGGGCCCAGCCCAGGCGGGCAGCGGCCAGGGACACGCTGGAGGGGTGAGGCAGGCAGCACATCTCCCGCGCCGGCAGATGCCGCAGCAGGGTGCTGCCCACGCCGAAGAAAAAGGGATCACCGGAAGCCAGCACCACCACCGGGTCCCCCCGTCGGGCGAGGATTCGGGGCAGGGTGTCGGACAGGGGCGAGGCCCAGGGCAGCGCCTCGCCCCGGATCAGGGGGGCGGCCAGGGTCAGGTGACGGGTTCCCCCCACCACCAGGACGGCGGTTTCCACCAGGGTGCGGGCCGCGGGACTCAGGGCCTCGACGCCCTCCTCTCCCAGTCCTATGATGCTCAGCCAGGGACCGGGGGGCGCACCGGCCGGCTGACGGGCATGTTCCGTGTTCATGGCCGTCGCTGCCCCGACACCATCCCGTGCCCTGCCCCGCCGGCCAGGGGGCCGGGCCTGTCCATCCGTTTTGCCCGAAGCGAGCCATGACCCACACACCCCTGCGCATCCTGATCCTCGGCGGCACCGGAGAAGCCATGCAACTGGCCCGGAGCCTGGAAGGTGATCCACGCTTTGCCCCCACCTACTCGGTGGCCGGACGCACGCAACATCCCCGCCTGCCCAATCTGCCCTGCCGCAGCGGCGGCTTCGGCGGCCCCGATGGGCTGGCTGACTATTTGGGTAAAGAGGCCGTCGAGGTATTGGTGGACGCCACCCACCCCTTTGCCGCCCGCATGTCCACCCATGGGGTCATGGCCGCGAAGCAGGCGGGCGTTGCCCTGCTGGCCCTGCGGCGCCCGGCCTGGACACCTGGCCCGGAGGATCACTGGCACCGGGTGCCGGACATGGCCGCCGCGGTGCAGGCCCTGGGCACCCGGCCCCAGCGGGTCTTTCTCACCATCGGGCAAGGGGAACTGGCGGCTTTTTGTCAGGCCCCCTGGCATCGTTACATCATCCGCAGCGTGGATCTGCCCCCGGTACGTCCGCCGGACTGCCTGTGCATCACCGAACGCGGCCCCTTCCGGCTTGAGGATGAACAACGGCTGCTGCGACAGCACCGCATCGACGCCCTGGTGACCAAGAACTCCGGTGGCGAGGCCACCCGACCCAAGCTGGAAGCGGCGCGGATATGCGGCACGGCAGTGATCATGGTGGATCGCCCGTGGGTGCCGCCGGCGCCCGCCGAAGTGCCGGACCCCAAAGCCGCTCTGGACTGGCTGGGTGCCCACTACGCCGATTCCCGACCCACGCTGCGGGGCGTGTAGATCCAGGGGTCCTGTCCGGTACGGGGGATCAGCCGGGTCTCGGCGTTGCCGACGATCACCAGGGTGCGCATGTCCGCCTGCTCCGGCCGGGCCAGGGCCAGGGTGGTCACCGCCACTGCCTCTTCCGGGCGGCTCACGGCCCGGGCAAAGATCACCGGCACCTGGCCCGGCAGGTGACGACGCAACAGGGTCAGGGCTTCCCCCAGCTGCCAGGGCCGCGCCTTGGAGATGGGGTTGTAGAACGCCATGGCAAATCCCCCCCGGGCGGCGCATTCCAGGCGATTGAGAATGACCGTCCAGGGTTTGAGGTTGTCCGACAGGGACATGACGCAAAAATCATTACCAAACGGCGCCCCCAGGCGGGCACCGGCGGCCAGCACCGCGGACACCCCGGGATGCACGGTCACCTCCAGATCCCGCCAGCCGGGCTCGCCATGGTCCATGGCCTCGAAGACCGCGGCCGCCATGCCGAACACACCGCCGTCGCCGGAGGAGACCACCGCCACCCGGGCGCCTTCCGCGGCCAGTTGCAGGGCCAGGCGGGCCCGCATGATCTCCTCCCGGTTATCGGAGGCGTGGATCCGTTGCCCCCCCTCGGCGACCACCCGTTCCACATAGGGCACGTACCCCACCAGATCCGTGGCCTGGGCCAGGGCCAGGGCGGCCCGGGGACAACGCAAATCCTCGGCACCGGGACCCAGCCCGATGACATCCACGCGACCGCTCATCGAACCCCCTGCCTGCCGGGGACCAGCACGATGGTGAAATAGGGGGCGGGGCGGTCTTGTGGCCATTGGGCCAGGGGCATCACCTGGGCGCCAGCCATGGTGCCCCGCTCCACCAAGATGGCCCGTTCCAGCAGACCGGCCTGGATCAGGGCCGTGCGGATACGGGGCAGATTGCGGCCCACCTTCATGAACACGGCGGCCTGGGTCCGGCTCAGATGGGACACCATGGCGTCTTCCAGCAAGGTGCCGGGGATCACCGTGAGCACATCATCGCCGTGGGTGATCGGGGCATTGGCCTGGGTCCAGCAACCGCTCATGCCGGTGATGCCGGGCACCACCTGGGCCTCGAAGCGGTGGGACAGGCGATCATGCAGATACATGTAGGAACCATAGAAGAAGGGGTCCCCCTCGCAGATCACCGCCACGTCACGGCCCTCGGCCAGGCATTGGGCCACCTGATCCGCCGCCTGATCGTAGAAATCCCCCATGTCCCGGGCATAACGGGGATCATGCAGGGAAACCTCGGTGGTGAAGGGATATTCCAGCCGCAGCACCTGCTGCTCCGGCAGCAGATGGGGCGCCGCGATTCCCAGGGCCTGTCCGGGGCGGCCCGGCTTGGCAAAGGCGGCCACCACCGGCGCCCCCCGCAGCAGGCGCAGGGCCTTGAGGGTGATGAGTTCCGGGTCACCCGGCCCCAGACCGATGCCGAACAGCGTACCGGGGCCGGTCATTCTTGCTCACTCGCCAGGGCGTTGACGGCGGCCACGGTCATGGCGCTGCCCCCCAGACGACCGTGGACGATCACGGACTCCAGACCCGGATAGGCGGCCAGGGCTTCCTTGGATTCGGCGGCACCCACAAAACCCACCGCCAGACCGATCACCAGGGCTGGCCGGGGTGCCCCGCCATCCATCAGTTCCAGTAGACGAAACAGGGCGGTCGGGGCATTACCGATGGCCACCACGGCACCATCGAGCCGCTCCCCCCACAGATCCAGGGCGGCGGCGGAACGGGTGTTGCCCATGTGCCGCGCCAGTTCGGGGACACGGGGGTCGTCCAGGGTGCAGATGATGTCGTTGTCCGCCGGCAGCCGGGCGCGGGTGATGCCATGGGCCACCATTTTGGCGTCGCAGAGAATGGGTTTGCCCGCCAGCAGGGCCGCCCTTCCGGCGCGAGCGGCATCGGGGGTGAAAACCACCTGGGGTGCCAGCTCCACCATGCCGCAGGCATGGATCATGCGTACCACCACCCGGGCCTCGTCGGTGCTGAAACCGTCCAGCCGGGCTTCGTGGCGAATGGTGGCGAAGGATTGCCGATAGATGGCCGCGCCATCCTTGATGTAGTCGTAGGTCATGGGTCGAATGTACGGCTTGACGAGCAATGCCGGGGCGGCCAGAGCGGGCTGACAAGCTTAGCGGGTCGACGGCCACGGGGCAATGCCCGAAAACAGCAACGGCCCACCCACACGACCAGGGAGAGTCGCGAAAGATGCCGGGCAAAACCGGGTTGGGCAAAAATTTGGGCAGGGGGGGTTGCAATACCCGAGGGTTTTGGTCAATATTAGACCCATGCCCTCAAACGGAAGGTGGAGGAGCCTGACGATTCTCCGAATGATTGGCCTCTGCAAAAGTCACAATCACTCGTCGATCGAACCGTCAGTCACTCCTCCACCTGCACTGCTACTTCAATACAGCGACTGCAAAGACCTTCTTAGTAGAAGGGTCTCCACATGAACACCAGGAAGTGAGCGGCGGCAGCCAGAGCCATGAACACCGTGAAGGTGGTCTTGAACTGCTCGTGGAATTCCTTGGCTTGTTCTTCGGTCAGACCGGAGATGCTGTTGTCATTCATGATCTATTCCTCTCTTACTCAGAAGCTTCAACGGCGCTGGCGTCGAAGGTCAGCGGGTTGTAGTTGTCGTTGCTGTACACGAAAGCGTGGACGGCCAGGGCAACAACCAGGACAGCCATCAGAATGGGCATCAGCCAGGTGCCAGGATTGACCACGAGCCACAGCTTCCAGTCGTCTCTGGGGTTGCTGGGCTTGCTCGCTCTGTATTCGCTCATTGATATTACCCTCTTGGTTTAAGTACAGGTTCCTTGCGAAACCCGGACGTTCTTGCAGACATCAAACTTCCGATGCAGTCCCTTCATTTCAGCCTGGCCGACCTGACAGGGACCGTAGTCAGGGTGTAAGTCTAGGGTGACGCCACGGGATGTCAAGTCATCCCTACAGATGAAATGCCTCAGACGGGCCAATAGTCACAAATTTTTGATCCGGGTCAAGCAGTGGAGGGTTCATGGCCCCATTTTCTGGCAGTTTTCCCACCGGATGATGCGCCATCGGACCGCTGGACAGGTCTGTCTGGACAGGTCATGATGCTCCCACCCACTTTGGGACACCGGATGGTCCGTTCACGACGCAGCACAAGGAGGTCAACCATGCCCATCACCGACTGGCCCGCCGCCGAACGCCCGCGGGAAAAACTCATTGCCCAGGGCGCTGCTGCCCTGTCCGACGCTGAATTGCTGGCCATTTTCCTGCGCACCGGAGTGGCGGGCCTTACCGCTGTGGATCTGGCCCGAAACCTGCTCTCCCGATTTGGCGGCCTGCGGCCCCTGCTGCAGGCAGAGCGGGTGGACTTTTGCGCTGCCCACGGTCTGGGAGAGGCCAAGTACGCCCAGCTTCAGGCCGTGCTGGAAATGGGAAGGCGCCACCTGTCGGAAACCCTCAAGCGTGGGGATGCCATCACCAGCCCGGAACATACCCGGCGCTACCTCAGCGCCCGTCTGCGGGACCATCCTTTCGAGGTTTTTGCCTGCCTGTTCCTGGACAATCGCCACCGGGTGATTGCTTTTGAAGAACTGTTCCGGGGCACCATCGACGGCGCCAGTGTCCATCCCCGGGAAGTGGTGCGCCGCGCCCTGATCCATAACGCGGCGGCTGTCATTCTCAGTCATAACCACCCTTCCGGTATTGCCGAACCCTCACGGGCGGACGAGGCCATCACCCGGCGCCTGAAGGAGGCTTTGGGCCTGATCGATGTGCGGGTGCTGGATCACATCATCGTGGGCGACGAGTTGGTGTCACTGGCGGAACGAGGTGTGATCTGAAGACCGTTTTATCCCTACGTTTTCAAGGGTCTTGACTGGGCCAGAAAGGTTTAAGATAGGCCGCCTTTGAGATCAGTCAGGGAACAGGATCGTGTCGGAACATGAAACCGAACTGAGCAATCGCCCCACCAGTCGCAATCTGCGGGTGCTGGGCCGTCTGCTGGGCTTTGCCAGACCCTATATGGGTCGCATTATTATCGCCGTCATAGCCCTGGTGGCAGGATCCGGGGCCGTGCTGGCCTTCGGGGCGGTGCTGCGGCTGGTAATTGATCAGGGGCTTGCCGCCGGGGATGCCGCCGCCCTGAACCAGGCCCTGATGCTCCTGCTGGGGGTGGTGCTGCTCATGGCCACCGCAGTCTCGCTACGCATGTATCTGGTGACCTGGATCGGCGAACGGGTGGTGGCGGATCTGCGCCGGGCGGTGTTTGAAAAGGTGCTGCGCCTGGACCCGGCCTTCTTCGAGATGACCCGCACCGGGGAAGTGATTTCCCGTCTGACCACGGATACTTCCCTGGTTCAGGTGGTGGTGGGTTCCACTCTGGCCATCGCGGTACGCAACCTGCTGCTGTTCTGCGGCGGTATGGTCCTGCTGTTCATTACCAGCCCCAAGCTGACCCTGGGTGTGCTGCTGGGGGTGCCACTGATCACCGTGCCGGTGTGGATTCTGGGTCGTCATGTGCGCCGCCTTTCCCGCCAGTCCCAGGATCGGGTGGCCGATATCGGTGCCTATGTGGACGAAACCCTCTATGGCATCCGTACCGTGCAGGCGTTCTGCCATGAAACTGTGGACATGCTGCGCTATGGCCGCCAGGTGGAACAGGCTTTCGACACCGCCATCCAGCGCACCCGCTTTAGTGCCCTGCTCAGCGGCATGGTGATGCTGCTGGTATTTTCCAGTATCAGCCTGGTGCTGTGGGTGGGCGGCCATGACGTGCTGGCCGGCCGCATGAGTAATGGACAGCTGGCGGCCTTCGTGTTCTATGCCGTGCTGGTGGCCGGTGCCGTGGGGGCCATCAGTGAAGTCATCGGTGAACTGTTTCGGGCCACAGGGGCGGCAGAACGTCTGATCGAACTGCTGGATACAGAACCGGCCATCACGCCACCCACCCAGCCTCGGGCCTTGCCGACCCCTCCCGTGGGCCGGGTGCAACTGGAGCAGGTGATATTCCGCTATCCCTCCCGCCCCGAACCTCCGGCCCTCAATGGGATCACCCTGACCCTGGAACCTGGGGAGAAAGTGGCCTTGGTGGGGCCCTCGGGGGCGGGTAAATCCACGGTGTTGCAATTGCTGTTGCGATTTTATGATCCGGAGTCTGGCCAGATTCGCTTTGACGGGGTGGATATCCGGGAAACAGCGCCGGGTCAGTTGCGAAGCCGGATGGCTCTGGTGCCTCAGGACGCGGTCATCTTCGGTGCCGATGCCTGGGAAAATATCGCCTTTGGTATGGAGGGGGTCAGTCGGGAACAGATCCGGCAGGCGGCGGATGCGGCCCATGCCAGTGAATTTCTGGATCGCCTGCCGGAAGGGTTTTCCAGTCATCTGGGGGAGCGGGGGGTACGCCTGTCCGGCGGTCAGCGCCAGCGCATTGCCATCGCCCGGGCCATCCTGAGAGATCCGGCCCTGCTGCTGCTGGACGAGGCCACCAGCGCTCTGGATGCAGAAAGTGAACGTCTGGTTCAAGAAGCCCTGGAACGCCTGATGGAGGGCCGTACAACCCTGATCATCGCCCACCGCCTGGCCACGGTCCGCAAGGCGGACCGGATCGTGGTGATGGATCAGGGCCGGATTGCTGCCGTGGGCACCCACGAGGAACTGGTGGCCCAAGGGGGTATCTATGCCCGGCTGGCGGCCCTGCAGTTCAGGGATGCGCCCCAGACAACGGCCCAGCAGATCAAAACAGGCTAAGCAGGATCAGTCCCGGATCAGCAGCACGTCTGCGGCCTGTACCTGATGCACCACCCGGCGGGCTACACCGCCGAGCAGGGCATCCTGCAGGCGGTTGCGGCCGTGGGTGCCCATCACCACCAACTCGGCACCCCATTCCTTCACCGCCTGTTCCACAACGGTGGGGGCATAGCCCAAACGCAGTTGGGCGGAGAGTCGTGCCGGTGGCAGGCCGCAGCCGGCCAGAAAATCATTCAGCGCCTGCTCCTGTTCGGCGCGCACTTCCTGTTTGATCCGCGCCACCTCGCTGGCCACCACCCGATGACGCAGCACCTGATCCAGGGCATCCATGTCGTAGGCATGGACTGCGTGCAGGGAGTCGTCAGGGGAAAGGGCCGCCGCCAGATGCAGGGCCTTGCGGGTCCGTTCCGAGTAATCCACCGGCACCACGATACGACGGTAAGCCCCCTGTACCGGCTGTTTTACCACCAGGATGGGCCGGTCGGCATGGTGGACCAGGTTCTGGGTGGTGGTACCCAGCAGAATATCCTTGAAGCTGCGCTGGCCGTGGGAACCCACCACGATCAGGTCTGCTCCAAACTCACGGGCCTCCGTCAGAATCTGTTTGTGACCCTGGCCCCGCAGGCAGCGGATCTCCATGGCCAGATCATCGCTGGCCCCCAGGGTGGTCATGCGCTCTGCCAGGGCCTGTTCAGTGGCCGCCATCAGATCCGCCATGAGGTGATGGGTATCACCCCGCCATCGTTTGAGGACGGTTTCATCCAGGCTCGGGGCGGGTATCACGTTGATCACCCGTAACCGGGCGCCTTCTGCGGTGGCCAGTTGCAAGGCACGGCGACCGGCATGATCGGCGCCAGGGGACAGGTCGGTGGCAAACAGGATCTTGCTCAGGGGCATGGTATCTCTCTCGTGCAGGACATGGCTCCGGTTGCTCCGATTGTCGCACAGTTGCCGCCGGTGTCACGCTGCCGGCTTGCAGTACAATGCCAGCCACGTTCATCGCCGCAGTGGATTTCAAGACCCGGCCAGAACACTCAACACACCAGGAGGACAACGATGGGCCAAGACACCACAAGGTCAACCCGCAAGGGGCTACCGCCCTGGGCCAGGATGCTGGTGACCCCCCTGATATTGCTGGTAGCCGCTGCCCTGATCTGGAGTCAACTGCCCAAGGGGGCCTACTCTACGGATCTGAGCCGTATCGGAGACGGGCAACCGGCTCTGGTGCTGATCTACGATAGCACCTTCATGGCGGGGATGCGGGTGATGGGATACATGGACGAGATTCGGGACGACTACACGCCCCAGGTTCACTTTCTGGTGGCCAATGTGGGCACCCCCGACGGGCGCCGGCTGGCAGATCAGCATGGGGTTCGGGACGGGGCCGTGCTGTTGTATTCAGACCGGGGAACACTGGTGGAGCAATTACCGGCACCGGCCAGTGTGGAAGTCCTGCGTCAGGCCCTGGACCGGAGCCTGATGGCGACCCGGTGAGCACCGGGCCCAGTGGTGGCAGGGGCAAGGATGCCCCCGCGAACCGGATCAATGCTTGTAACGGTAGCTGATGCGGCCCTTGGTCAGGTCGTAGGGAGACATCTCCAGTTTGACCTTGTCGCCGCTGACCACGCGGATACGGTAGCGGCGCATCTTGCCGGAGGCGTAAGCCTGCACCTGGACGCCGTTTTCCAGTTCCACGCGAAAACGCTGATCAGGCATCACGTCAGTGACGGTGCCTTCCATCTCGATGAGATCTTCCTTATTGGACATAGAGATACCTCTTTTCCGTCAGGCAGAACCGATGAGGGACGCTGCGGGTCTGTCCAGCCTGAGTGAATGTCGGCCTGGCTCTGAAGCCTGTGCCATGAGATCGTGCGTCTGCCGATGCAGCGCAGATTGAAGACGGGATGGGATGGCGGTAGTTTTAGTGCCACCGAACAGGACCATGACCCTTGTTGTCTGGCCCGTTATCCTGACAGTATACACGAATCAGGATTTAATTTCAGAGACTTACGCAGATGCCTGGAAAAAGCCCTCAAACGGACAAGTTAAGCAATGGCTAATATTTCCGGTTTCCCTTAGAGTACAGGGCATGTTAATGCGCGCACATTCACCCTCAAAGCCCCAACTCAACCCTGCATCCAGGGGAGCAGGAAACTTTACTCGATGAACGCACAACCGAGACTGCCATATTTCCCTGTTGCCTGGTTTGCCATGATCATGGGCCTGCTGGGCTTTGCCATCGTCTGGAGTCGGGCCGATGCCCTGCTGGCTGTACCTTCCGTGGTCGGTGATGCCCTGAGGATCTTTGCCGTGGTGGCCCTGCTGGGGGTGGCAACCCTCTATCTGACCAAGCTGATTCGCCACCGGGATGCCGTGGTCAAGGAACTCAATCACCCCATCAAGCGCAATTTCTTCGCCACCATCTCCATCAGCCTGATCCTGCTGTCCATTGCCTTTCTGGAGGATGCCCCCGGCCTGTCCTTGATATTCTGGTCCGTGGGGGCCGCCTTGCACCTGTTGTTTACCCTGTACGTGATGTCGGTGTGGATCAATCACACCAATTTCCAGATCCAGCACATGAATCCGGCCTGGTTCATTCCCGTGGTGGGTAATATTCTGGTGCCTATCGCCGGGGTACATCATGCCAGCCCGGAAATTTCCTGGCTGTTTTTCAGCATCGGCCTGGTGTTCTGGATCGTACTGCTGACCATCGTGTTCTACCGGATCATTTTCCATGATCCACTGCCGGAGCGGCTGGTGCCCACCCTGTTCATCCTGGTGGCACCGCCGGCGGTGGGCTTCATTTCCTATCTCAGCCTGACCGACAGCCTGGACCCCTTTGCCCGGGTGCTGTTCTACACCGGCCTGTTTTTGACCCTGTTGCTGTTCTCCCTGGTGGGTCGCTTTGGACGGCTGAAGTTTTTCATTTCCTGGTGGGCCTATTCATTCCCCATGGCGGCCATGACCCTGGCGGCCATCAAGATGCACGGTTTGACTGGTGATCCCTTTCATTATGTGATTGGTGTGGTCATGATCGCCGTGCTGACCTTCATCATCGGTGCCTTGCTGATCCGCACCGGGATTGCCGTCAAACGGCGAGAAATCTGTGTGGAAGAATAACCCCCAGGCCGTGCTAAATTGACGGGTGCCGCCCAGGAAGGCGCAACTTTACTCAAGGAGGAGACCATGCTCAGAGAGTCCGGACTGACACTCATTGAACTGCTCGTTACCCTTGCCGTTGCGGCGGTGCTTTTTGGCATCGTTGCCCCCGGTTTTGCGGGGATGCTGCGGGAGCAGCAGCTGATCACCACCACCAATACCTTTATCTCCGCACTCAACATGGCGCGCTGGGAGGCCATCAAGCGGGGACATCATGTGCTGGTCTGTCCATCCACTGACGGAGAGCGGTGTCAGGCGGTGTCCTATGGGGAGGGATGGCTGGTGGGTGTGGTCATGGACCCAAGCCAGGGGTTTGCCGAACCTGATGACATCATTCGTCGATTCGGCGCCGTACCGCCTGCGGTGACCATTGAGGTCAACGGCGCCATGGCTCAGTACATTGGCTACCGCAACGACGGACAAACCCGGCGTCTCAATGATGCCCTGCTTATGGGGTCGGTCCGGGTCTGCACCGAAGACGGGGGCCGGCGGATCGTCATCAGTCGCACGGGCCGGGCACGGGTGGAGACAGACAGTTGTTAGGGGAGATGGCAGCCCCCGGGAGGGGGCTGCCGGCAGGAAAGAATCAGCGACTGACCCAGGCGGTACACCAGCCCTCGGCAGCCACCAGCAAGTTGGGGAACACGGTACAGGGGCCCCAGTCCATGGCGCTGGCATCGGTATACAGCAGGCAGTTCAGACAGTTTTGTCCTTCTTCATAGGCGGGATGACCTGCTGCCGCAGAGGCATCATGAACATAGTTCAGAGCCTGGGCAGCAGGATCATCCTCGCTCAGGCGCTCCATGGCCTGGGCAGCCGTAGACCACCCTAACCCGGCGACGGCGGGTACGGCCAACAGGCCATAGCTCCCCAACTTCAGAAAACGTCTCCGGCTCAAGTTGTTATCACGGTCAGTCATCGTCACTTCTCCTCTGTGTTTGTCGTATAGGTCTTGCACAATGCCTCTGACATCGAAGTACTGCACCGGTCCCTGATATTTTTATGGTGCTATCCTGCCGTTCTGCCCTGCCACTCTAGCAAACCCGGGCCAAGGTGTCGAACCAACGCCATACCTCCCTGGGGGTTGGGAAAATCTCAAGGTATCTCAAAAGTGATAGCGCAAGGCAGCCGCCAGGATATGCACATGGCCCCGGGTGGTGCCGTTGATATCCACCTCGGTGGCCACAGGGGTGTCTTCAAAGAAGGGCCGGGTCAACCTCAAGGATTCCTTGCCGATATCAATGTAGGTATAGGCCAGATCAACCCCCCAGTGGGGGCCGCGCTGATAACTGGCTCCGAAGGAGAACCAGGTCCGGTCACCGTCGGGAGTCCGGGTGGTGCGGAAATTATCCTGGGTCGGGGTGCGGTCGTACTGTAGCCCTCCCCGCAGGGTCCAGCGGTCATCCAGACGGTATTCGGCACCGATGGACACCGCCCAGGCATCTTTGTAGTTCTGTTCGGTGACGTTGTCCGGACGCAGGGTGTCGAACTTCACCCGAATCTCGTCAAAATTAGACCATCTAAACCAGCTGTACTGACCCAGCAAGATCCAGCGATCATCCAGCCGGTGCATCAATCCCAGGGTCAGGATGTCGGGCAGGTGCAAAGCGGCCTCCCCGCCTTCACTACTGATGGAACCAGGGGCAGGCAGCAAGGGGTTCGGCGTGGAAAAATTTGGGGCAGTAATACGTGCCTTGCCATCCAGGGTATGGTCGATACCCTGACGGTAATGCACACCCAGACGGGTATCCTGGGTGGGCTGGAACATCACCCCCAGGTTGAAACCATAATCCCAGCTGTCCGCCTCAAGGCTGACTTCACCATCGGTATCCACCGAGGGACCACCGGGGCGGGTCGGGTCGGGTATGGCATTCTTCAAGGTGGCATCGGCATACTGGATGTCCAGACCAAAACCCACGGAAAACCGCTCATTGACCTGATAGGCCACAGAAGGCTGGAAATTGATGACCTTCAATGCCGTTTCCGTGGAGTCGTAGCGGGCAAAAAAGTCCTTGTCGTAGGTATTGGCCAGACCGAAGGGTGCGGTGATGCCGAAGCCATACCAGAGCTGATCATTGAATGGCCGGGCATAGAAAAAATTGGGTACCGGTGTCGGGTCATAGGGGTTGCCGCCATTGCCGCCCTCATAGGGCAGTGGATGACCCAATGTCCCTGGTGTAGTGGCTCTGGAATGGCTGTTTCTGGCATCTGCCTTCGGCACCAGCAGATGCACCGCAACCTGGACCTCCGGCCCCGACAGATAGGTCATCCCCGCAGGATTGAAGAAGATGGTACTGGCATCGGAGGCAATGGCGGCATCTCCTGCAAAGGCCCGCCCCAGGCCGCTGACACTTTGCTCCTGAATATAGAATCCGGCCGCCTTGACCGGTTCGGACCAGATGGCGCCACCTGCCAGCGCCAGTGACACGGCCACCCCCAGTGAAAGGCCGTTACCCATACGAACTGCCTGCATCGTCATCCCCTGCATCCCCTCTATTTTTAGCGATTCTTGTGCGTCTCGTACATCTGTTCGATCTCCCGCTGGAACCGGGCCATGATCAGGTGACGTTTCATCTTCATGGTTGGGGTGAGCAACCCGCCGTCCACTTCCCATGGTTCCAGGGAGGCGGCCAGACGCCGCACCTGGGCATAGCCGTGGAACGCCTTGAGCTGAACACCCACCCGTTCCAGCAAGGCCTTTTCCACCTTGCGGCTGCGCAGGGCTTCGGCATCCCGGGGGTCCACTTCCAGCGTCTTGGCCAGTTTCTCCCATTCTTCGGGGTTGAGCACCACCAGGGCGCTCAGATAAGCCTTGCCTTCCCCCAGTACCAGGGCCTGTTCAAATACCGGGTCCAGGGTGATGGCCATTTCCATGTCAGCAGGGGGCACCTTTTCCCCATTGCCCAGCACCAGGATTTCCTTGATGCGACCGATGATGAAAATATGCCCCTGGTCGTCGAATCGGGCCTTGTCGCCGCTGTGCAGCCAGCCATCGGCGTCGATGGTTTCCTGGGTGGCTTCCGGGTTGTTCCAGTAACCTTGCATCACCGAAGGCCCACGCACCAGCAGTTCGTCATCGGCGCCGATGCTGACCTCCACCCCCGGCAGGGGCGCGCCCACACTGGCGGGAAGGTTGTCATCGGGGCGGTTCACACTCACCACCGGGCTGGCTTCGGTCATGCCAAAGCCGTGGAATACCGGCAACCCCAGACCGATGAAGAAACGGGCAATGGGGGGTGGCAGCGGTGCTCCGCCGCAGACCGCATAGCGCAGACGCCCCCCCAGGCGGGCGGTGACCTTGTCGGCGACAATTTTCTTGAGTATGGGCCACAGCAACAGACCAGGATGCCAACCGGCACGGCCCTGCTGATGCTCGAAGCGGCGCCAGCCGATATTCACCGTGGTTAAAAACAACCTGCGGGCCAGGGGAGATTTTTCCTCCAGCCCGGCGTTGATACGGCCATAGATACGTTCATAAATACGGGGTACGGAAATCATCACCGTGGGACACAGGGTCAGCAGATCCTCCGCCAGACCCTGAATGGAGCGGGCATAGGCCACCTGGGCGCCTACCATCATGGGCATGTAACAGCCGGCAGTGCGTTCCAGGGTATGGGAAAGGGGCAGGAAGGAAAGAAACAGATCGTCCTTGCCCATGGGGGCGCATTGCTGGGACGCATGGGCGTTGAAGAGAATATTTCGATGGGAGAGCATCACCCCCTTGGGACGGCCTGTGGTGCCAGAGGTATACACGATGGTGGCCAGATCATCGGCGGCTATCTCGTGGGTGATCAGTTCGCCGTCCAGCCCCGAGGTCCAGTCCTCCAAAGACACCAGACGTGAGTCGTCGGGGAAATCCCCTGTGGGTATCGGCTCTACCGAGACAATACGCTGCACCGTCGGCAACCGGTCCCGCACCTCCTGGAGCCGGCGCCATTGGGCCTTGCCCCCCAGCAGCAACATCCGGGCATCGGCATCCTGGAGCACGTAGGCGATGTTGTCGGGTCGATCATCGGTATAGAGGGGAACGGTGATCAGACCCAGCCCCATGGAAGCCTGGTCGAAGATGACCCACTCCTGACAGTTGCGCAGCATGACCGCAACCCGGTCCCCCGGTTTGAATCCTTCCTTGAGCAGCGCCGCCTGCCAGCGGGCCACCTCTTGAGCCACCCATGCCCAGGTTCGAGTCTGCCAACAGGCCGATGGGGTATCGAACTGACGAAAGGCCACTGCATCCGGTGTTCTTTTGACCCGCTCCCTGAATAATCCTGCCAAGCTGCCCGCAGCCTCCGGCGAAATCACATCGCTGCGCTCGTGCATGTCTATACTCCTCTTGCCGGGGTCTGACGCCCCATGTTCATTCAGCGCCCACGGACGCCATGCCGGTCGCGGCCCCGGAGGAGCATGGTCCCGGATCTTTGAGAGGGAATATAACCTGATTTAAAGTCCTGTCGCAGCCCGACGGAGGGATTGCCTGCCCGCGGAACCGGGATTGTCACAGTATCCGGGCCAACCACAGTCGCAGGCGCAACCCCCAGCCGGTGGTCAATCCTCGCTCCCGGAATCGAATATGGCCCTCGGCATCCACCACAAAGCTGGCCGGCACCGCACCCACACCAAAGCGGGCCGCCAGGGCACCATCCTCATCGGCGATCACTGCCTGGGTATAGCCCTGCTCTGCCATGTAGGCCGCCAGGGTGTCGGCATCACCGGACTGCATGGCCACGGTGAGTACCGGCCAAGAGTGGCTGATGGCCTCGATACTCCCCTGTTCCAGGCGACAGATCCCGCACCAGGTGGCCCAAAAATGCACCAGTACCGGCGCGCCCCGGTAATCCGCCAGACTCACCGGGGTGCCGTCCAGCAGATGGGCCTGAAAATCCGGGGCTTCGCCGCTGATCATGTCCCGCTGCAGCCAGCTTTTCAGGGCCAGAAAGATCAGCACCACAATCAGCAATTCGATGGCCAATCGCCGCCAGCGACGGCCTCTGGAAGGAGAGGTCTCGGGTTTGTTCATAAGCAAATATGCCTCCATCTGGATAAAAACCCTGACAGTCGCCCCAGGTTCCACCAGACAGGGCCGCTGAACAGGCATAATATCTTCTGGTCCAAATGCAATGGGAACCGGCCCGCCCGATTGCGCCCTCTGAATCGACCCTTTGGACATTGGATTGGGCCAGGATCGTTTAACAGCCATTGAGTTCAGTTCACACCCTGCATCTCCAAGGGGACCCAAAGTTCATGACCGTAGCCACCCCCCAACCCCTCTGCCAGTTCCAGGTACCCGAAACCGCCTGGGTGGAGAGCCACCTGCCCCGCTTCACCGGCGCCGAGCGCGATGCGGTGATCCAGCGGATCAAGACCCTGCTCAAGGAACGGGATGCCGTGCTGGTGGCCCATTACTATGTCCATGAAGACCTGCAGCGGATCGCCGAGGATACCGGCGGCTGTGTCTCCGACTCCCTGGACATGGCCCGTTTTGGCCAGGAACACCCGGCTTCCACCCTGGTGGTGGCGGGAGTCCGTTTCATGGGCGAAACCGCCAAGATCCTCAGCCCGGAAAAAACCGTACTCATGCCCACCCTGGAGGCGGAATGCTCCCTGGACCTGGGGTGTCCGGCAGAGGCATTTGAAGCCTTCTGCGACGCCCATCCTGACCGTACCGTGGTGGTCTACTCCAATACCTCCGCCCGGGTGAAGGCCCGGGCCGACTATGTGGTCACCTCCAGCATTGCGGTGAAACTGGTGGAGCACCTCAAGGCCCAGGGCCAGAAAATACTCTGGGCACCGGACCGGCATCTGGGGCATTACATCAATGAAACCACGGGCGCCGACATGGTGCTGTGGGATGCCACCTGTGTGGTCCACGACGAATTTCGCACCCGGGGCCTGGAAGAATTGAAAAAGGCGCATCCGGAAGCCGCCGTGCTGGTGCATCCCGAATCCCCCGCCGGGGTCATTGCCCAGGCTGACGCCGTGGGTTCCACCTCCCAACTGATCCAGGCCGCCCGGACACTGCCCCATCCCACCCTGATCGTTGCCACCGACAGTGGTATTTTCTACAAGATGCGTCAGGCAGCCCCCGATAAAACCTTCATCGAGGCGCCCACTGGCGGCCATAGCGCCACCTGCCGCAGCTGTGCCCATTGTCCCTGGATGGCCATGAATGGTCTGCACAACCTGCTTCAGGTGCTGGAAGAAGGCGGCAACGCCGTCCAGGTGGACCCCGCTGTGCGGGAAGGCGCCTTGCGGTCTACCCAGCGGATGCTGGACTTTGCCCGGCAGCAGCACACCGCCGTGCTGGGACACGGAGACGCCTGATCCCTCAGGGTGACTGCTGTCCCGCCCGGTCAGGGAAACGGACTTCCAGCCAATGCCGGGCGCGGGCGGCGGCCTCGTCGTGTCCCAGGGCCTGATGGGCATCCACCATCACGGCCAGGGCATCGGCCAGGGTTTGGGTGGTGCCAAAATGTTCCCGGACGTACTCAGCCCGCGCCAGAGCCTGACGGGCATCCCCCTGGGCCAACAGGGTTCTGGCCTGCCGGACCTCCACCGCCGCCAGCCCTTCCCGCAAATCCATCAAATAACCAGCCACCTCATCCCGATAGCGGGAATCGGGAAAACGCTGCACCAGTTCCCGAAACAGGATAAAGGCTTCTCTGGCCAGGGCCCGATCCTGGTCCGGCGGCACCAGGGTGCCTTCCTGCAAGGCTTTCCAACTGCCATAACGGGCCATGGCCCGCAGATAAAAGCCATAGTCCAGGTCTGGATGGGTTGGAAATGCCCGGATGAAATGCCCGCTATGCTCAAAAGCCAGCAGCGGCTGATCGGATATCAAGCAAAGAAAAGCGGTTTCCAGACGGGCATCCGCCGGGACAGGAGGCGGCCAGGTCTCCAGAACAGCCACCGCTGCCTTGCAGTCCTGATCGGTCAGCGCCTGATTCAGGGCAGCGCTATCCCCAGGAACGGGGGAAGTGGGCACGGTGGTGCAGCCGGCCAGCCAGACCACCAGGGCCAGCAGGCAAAAAAATATCCATCGATGAAAAAAGGAGGGGGCCGGTTGCATGGTAAAACAGGAGCTATGGAACACGGATGCCACATTACCACGGCCACAAAAAAAAGCCCCGACACTTTCGTGTCAGGGCTTTTTCCATACTGGTCGGAGTGAAAGGATTCGAACCTTCGACCCCCGCCTCCCGAAGACGGTGCTCTACCAGGCTGAGCTACACTCCGCAAACTGATGCCTGGGCCGCTGGCCCAGGGAAGCTGCGTATTGTGCTACGAGATACGCAAAAAGTCCAACACCGGATTGCCCCCTGGGTCAGGGTCAGGAGACCCGGCCTACGGAAAAGCGGGCCAGGGACGCCATGGCCTCCCGATGGGGGCTGGGGGGCAGCACCGACAGACTTTCCACAGCCCGGTGAGCCTCTGCTTCGGCCACCTGGCGGGTGTATTCGATGGAACCGGTGGACTCAATCACCTGCAACACCCGATCGGCATGGTCACGCCCTCCCTGCTCGATGGCCTCACGGATCACTGCAGCATCTTCGGGCTGCCCCACCCGCATGGCATGGATCAGCGGCAGGGTGGGCTTGCCTTCGGCCAGGTCATCACCCATGTTCTTGCCCATTTCCTCCTTGCTGCTGCTGTAGTCCATCACATCGTCAATGAGCTGAAAGGCCGTGCCCAGATGCATGCCGTAGGCCGCCAGGGATGCTTCTGCCGGGTCTGGCAGTTCTGCCAGCACCGGCCCCAGACGGCTGGCGGCGTCAAACAGCTTGGCTGTTTTGGACTGGATCACGTGCATGTAACGCGCTTCCGTGGTGTCCGCGTCGTGGCAGTTGATCAGTTGCATCACCTCACCCTCGGCAATGGTGCTGGTGGTGTGGGAGAGAATTTGCATGGCGCGCATGTTGCCGATGGCTACCAGACGCTCGAAGGAGCGGGAATAGAGATAATCCCCCACCAGGACGCTGGCCTCGTTGCCGAACAGGGCATTGGCGGTTTCCCGCCCCCGACGCAGTTCCGAGGCGTCCACCACATCGTCATGGAGCAATGTGGCGGTGTGAATGAATTCGATCACTGCTGCCAGTTCGATATGATGTCGTCCCTGATAGCCGCAGGCGCCAGCGGAGAGCAGCACCATCATGGGCCGCAGCCGCTTGCCGCCGCCACTGATGATGTAGTGGCCCAACTGGTTGATGAGCACCACCGGAGAGGACAGCAGCTCCAGGATACAGGCATCCACCGCCTTCATGTCGTCGGCGATCAGGTCGCGAATCGGGTCAAGGTCCATGGGAGGTAATCGTTCGCTCGGGCAGGAAACATCGGGCATGCTAGGAAGCAAGCCGTTCACTGTCAAGGCGTGGCCCGGATTTTCATGATTTGAGTATTTGACCCGTGCTTGCGCTCAAGGTAAACTCCCGCCTCTTTGGATTCGACCCTTTTTGGAGATCAACAAGATGTACGCGGTTATCGCTACCGGTGGCAAGCAGTACCGGGTTGCCCAGGGTGACGTGATCCGGGTCGAGAAGCTCGACGCGGAATCCGGCGCCTCCGTGGAATTCGACAACGTCCTGCTGGTGGGCAGCGGCGAAGACGTCAAGGTTGGCGCACCCTTCGTGGAAGGCGGTAAGGTGACCGCGTCCGTCAAGTCCCACGGACGTGCCGACAAGGTGGAAATCATCAAATTCCGTCGTCGCAAGCACTCCCGCAAGCGCATGGGGCATCGCCAGCATTTCACCGAGGTGGAGATCACTTCCATCTCCGGTTGATATAGAGGTAACTTGAAATGGCACACAAGAAAGCAGGCGGCAGTACCCGTAACGGCCGCGACTCAGAAAGCAAACGCCTTGGCGTCAAGCGTTTTGGCGGTCAGATCGTACTGGCGGGCAACATCCTGGTCCGTCAGCGCGGCACCCAGTTTCACCCTGGTGTGAACGTGGGCTGCGGCAAGGACCATACCCTGTTTGCCAAGGCTGATGGCAAGGTGGTGTTCGAGACCAAGGGTCCGAAGAATCGCAAGTTTGTGAGCGTGGTACCGGCCTGACCGGCCACCCGCAGGGTCGAGAAACACCCTCGAAAAGCCCCGGTTTCCGGGGCTTTTTTCGTACCCGCCCCCACCATCGACCTGACAGGCCCGACAGACGGGGCTATCATCCTCAATCATCATTCGCCCCCATCTCCATCCCAACCTGAACCCGGTCATCCCATGAAATTCGTCGACGAAGCCACCATCAAGGTCAAAGCCGGTGACGGCGGCAACGGCTGCGTCAGCTTTCGCCGTGAAAAATATGTCCCCTTCGGCGGCCCCGACGGCGGCGACGGCGGCGACGGCGGTTCTGTCTATCTGGTGGCCACCCACGACTTGAACACCCTGGCGGATTTTCGCTTCCAGCGCTTTTATGAGGCCCAAAGGGGAGACAATGGCCGCAGTCGCAACATGACCGGCCAGTCCGGCGCTGATCTGGATGTGCCTGTCCCCGTGGGTACCCTGTGCTACGACACAGAAACCGATGAACTCATCGGCGATCTGGTGGAGCACGGTCAGCGCCTGCTGGTGGCCCAGGGGGGCTTTCATGGCTTGGGGAACACCCGCTACAAGAGTTCGGTGAATCGCGCCCCACGCCAGTCCAAACCCGGCACCCCCGGAGAATTCCGCCAGTTGCGCCTGGAATTGAAAGTGCTGGCAGATGTGGGGTTGCTGGGATTGCCCAATGCGGGCAAGTCCACCTTGATATCCCAGGTCTCCGGTGCCCACCCCAAGGTGGCCGACTATCCCTTCACCACCCTGCACCCCAACCTGGGGGTGGTGCGGGTGGGTCCACTGCAGAGTTTTGTCATGGCGGATATTCCTGGCCTGATCGAAGGCGCCGCCGAGGGCGCTGGCCTGGGTATCCAGTTCCTCAAGCACCTGTCCCGCAACCGATTGTTGCTGCATCTGGTGGATATCGACCCGCCGAACCCGGACGACACCCCGGAGCGGGCCGTGCGGATTATCGAGCATGAAATGGAGCAATACGATCCAGAACTCCTGACACGCCCCCGCTGGCTGGTGATCAACAAGATTGACCTGATCCCCGCCGAAGCACGGGAGGCCCGCTGTCAGGCCCTGGTGGATGCCCTGAACTGGACCGGCCCGGTATTCACCCTCTCTGCAGCCACCGGAGTGGGAACTGAAGCCCTGGCGCAACATGTGATGAGATATCTGGAAGAACATGGCACCGACACGTCAACAACTGGGTAAGGCCCGTCGCTGGGTTGTCAAGATTGGTTCGGCCCTGATCACCGACGAAGGTCGTGGTCTGGATTTGCCGGCTCTGGAGGATTGGGCCGAACAGGTGGCCCGGCTGACCCAGGCCGGTCATGAAGTGGTGCTGGTGTCATCCGGTGCGGTGGCCGAAGGGATGAGCCGCCTGGGGTGGATCGAGCGTCCCCATGCCCTGCATGAATTGCAGGCCGCTGCCGCTGTGGGCCAGATGGGCCTGGTGCAGGCCTACGAAAGCCGCTTCCAGCGCCATGGCCTGCATGCCGCCCAGGTGCTGCTCACCCATGAAGATCTGGCAGACCGGCGCCGTTACCTCAATGCCCGCAGCACCCTGCGTACCCTGCTGCGTCTGGGGGCGATTCCGGTGGTGAATGAAAACGACACCGTGGCCACGGAAGAAATTCGTTTCGGTGACAACGATACCCTGGCGGCGCTGGTCTGTAATCTGGTGGAAGCCTCGTTGCTGGTGATCCTCACCGACCAGCAGGGTCTGTTTGACCGGGACCCCCGCAGCCGGCCTGATGCTCAACTGGTTTCCGAGGGGCTGGCTTCAGACCCGGAACTGCTCAAGCTGGTGGCCCCCACCTTTGGTCGTCTGGGTCGGGGCGGGATGGCCACCAAGCTCACCGCCGCTTCCCGCGCCGCCCGCTCCGGCACCCACACCCTGATCACCTCTGGCCGCAACCCGGCGGTGCTGGAGCGGATCGCCGCCGGCGAGGCGCTGGGCACCCTGCTGCGTCCGGACCGGGAACCCATGGCGGCCCGCAAGCAGTGGATTGCAGGGCAACTGGTGTCCAAGGGTGAACTGATACTGGATGCCGGGGCCGCCCGGGTGATCCGCGAGGCCGGGCGTAGCCTGTTGCCGGTGGGGGTCACCCATGTCAAAGGTCGTTTTTCACGGGGCGAGGTGGTCACCTGCCTGGACCCGGATGGACGGGCAGTGGCGCGGGGGCTGGTGAATTATGCTGCGGACGAGGCCCGCCGGATCATGCGCCGCAAGGCGGAAGAAATCGAGTCCATCCTGGGCTATGTGGATGAACCGGAACTGATCCACCGGGATAATCTGGTGCTGGTGTAAACAAAAAGCCCGGCTGATGCCGGGCTTTTTGCGAGAGATCCATCACGATGGCCGGCGTACCGGCCCACCGGCATCACATCTGGCGGATGCGGGCGTTCAGACGGCTCTTGTGACGGGCCGCCTTGTTGGCGTGGATGATACCCTTGGTGACGGTCTTGTCGATCACCGGCACGGCAGCCTGGTAGGCGGATGTTGCACCGTCCTTGTCACCGGCACGCACGGCCTTCAGCACCTTTTTGACGGCGGTGCGAAAGCGCGAACGCGTAGCCATGTTGCGCTGGCGATTGGTCTCGGCCTGGCGGGCACGCTTGCGAGCGGAGGCGATGTTAGCCAAGGTGAATCTCCTGAAAAATCGGGTCAGTTCCGGAAAGGCGTGGAAGTGTGCATGGAATGCAAGGGGTTGTCAACCACGCCCCTGGCGGGCCTGCCAAACCCGGTCTGCAATCCTGTATCGTATCGCCCCGGTCCCTGTCACCCCTCACCCCCATGAGTCGACTTCTCAAATCCACCGCCGTGGTCAGCGGCATGACCCTGATTTCCCGCCTGTTCGGCTATCTGCGGGACATGGTGCTGGCGGTGAATTTCGGCGCCAGCGGGGCCACCGACGCCTTCTTCGTTGCCTTTCGCATCCCCAATTTTCTGCGCCGCCTGTTCGCGGAAGGGGCCTTTTCCCAGGCGTTTGTGCCGGTGTTCGCCGAATACCGGGAAAAGCGCGGGGCCAGGGAACTCAAGGATCTGCTGGATCATGTCAGTGGCGCCCTCACCCTGGTGCTGTTTCTGGTCACCCTGCTGGGGGTGCTGGTAGCGCCCTTGCTCATCAGCCTGTTTGCGCCGGGGTTTCACGGCGAAGATGGCCGCCATGCCCTGGCTTCGGAGATGCTGCGCATCACCTTCCCCTACCTGCTGTTCATTTCCCTCACCGCCATGGCCGGCGGTATTTTGAACAGCGTGGGGCGCTTTGCCGTGCCCGCCTTCACTCCCGTGTTCCTGAACCTGTCTCTGATTGCCGCCGCCATCTGGGGCGCCCCCCTGTTTGCAGAACCGGTGGTGGCTCTGGCCTGGGGCGTGTTCATCGCCGGCGCGGTGCAGCTGGCTTTTCAGATTCCGTTCCTGATGCGGGTGGGCCTGCTGCCCCGCCCGCGCCTGAAACGGGCCCATGCCGGAGTCCGGCGCATTGGTCGGCTCATGCTGCCGGCCATCTTCGGCACGTCGGTGGTGCAGATCAATCTGCTGGTGGACACCCTGATCGCCTCCTTCCTGGCCGCCGGTTCCATCACCTGGCTGTATTTCTCCGACCGGTTCGTGGAGCTGCCCCTGGCCCTGTTCGGCATCGCCATCGCCACGGTGATCCTGCCCCGCCTGTCCCGGGAACATGCCGGGGCAGACCCCATGGCCTTCAGCCGCACCCTGGACTGGGCATTGCGGCTGTCCCTGCTCATTGCCATCCCCTGCGCCCTGGGCCTGATCCTGCTGGCGGCGCCGATCCTGTCCAGCCTGATCCAGTACCAGGAATTCCTGGAGAGCGACACCCGCATGGCGGCCATGTCCCTGATGGCCTACGCCGCGGGCCTGCCGGCCTTCATCCTCATCAAGATTCTGGCTCCGGGCTATTTTTCCCGGCAGGACACCACCACACCGGTGAAGGTGGGCATCATTGCCATGGTGGCCAATATGGTGCTGAACCTGGTCATCGTGGTGCCCTGGGTCTGGATGGACTGGCCCGGTCCCCATGCCGGCCTGGCCCTGGCCACCGCCCTGTCGGCCTACCTGAATGCCGCCCTGCTCTATCGGGGCCTGCGGCGGGACCAGGTGTTGCACATCCTGCCGGGCTGGATAGGGCTGTGGTGGCGACTGCTGCTGGCGGCAGGGTTGATGACGGGGCTGCTGTTGATATTGACCCCGGAGTTGTCCCAGTGGAGTGCCTGGATCGCCCGGGAACGGGTGCTGATGCTGCTGGGCCTGATCGGTCTGGGGGCGGTCAGCTATGGCGCGGCCCTGCTTGCCCTGGGGGTCCGCCCCAGAGCCTTCCTGCTGAAATGACCCCGCAAGCCTGTCAAAGCCCGGCCCCTCCTGAGTATACTCAACACTTTTGCGACCAACTCCCATGGAACTGATTCGCGGTGCCCACAATCTCAGGCCCCGCCACCGTGGCTCGGTAGTCACCATCGGCAATTTCGACGGCGTCCACTTGGGTCACCAGGCCGTACTTGGACAACTGGCCGAAAAGGGGGCGGAACTGGGCCTGCCCACCACGGTGGTGAGTTTTGAACCCCTGCCCCGGGAATATTTTACCGGCGGCAGGGCGCCGCCCCGGCTGCAGCGTTTTCGGGACAAATGCCTGGCTCTGCGGCGTTTCTCTGTGGATCGCCTGCTATGCCTGCGCTTCAATGCCGCTTTGGCGCGGATGTGTCCGGAGGATTTCATCCGCATCCTGCTGGTGGAGCAACTGGGGGTACGCTATCTGGTGGTGGGGGATGATTTCCGTTTCGGCAGGCAACGTGCCGGAGATTTCCAGACCCTCAAGGAAGCCGGCAAGGTCCACGGCTTTGAGGTGACCCACATGCATACCTTTCCTATTGATGGGGAACGGGTCAGCAGTACCCGCATTCGCCGGGCCCTGACCCTGGGCCGGATGACAGAGGCGGAAAAATTGCTGGGGCGCCGCTACCGTATCAGTGGCCGGGTGGTTCATGGCGACAAGCAGGGCAAGCCCCTGGGGTTTCCCACGGCGAACCTGCTGCTGGGGCCAAGCCCCATGGCAATACGCGGGGTCCATGCGGTGGAGGTTTTTGGTCTGCCGGGGGAACCCTTGCAGGGGGTGGCCAACGCAGGCACCCGTCCTACCCTGGGGGGCATGCAGAACCGGCTGGAGGTTCACCTGTTTGATTTCGACGGGGATCTCTATGGCCGTCACCTGCAGGTGGATCTGCTGCACCACCTGCGGGATGAACAACGCTTTCCTTCACTGGATGCCCTGCGCGCCCAGATCACCCTGGATGCGGCACAGGCCCGGCAATTTTTTGCGGCCCCCACATCATCGGCGCCACACGGGACCGACTGAGGTTATACGACATTGGCTGATTACAAAGATACCCTGAACCTGCCCCAGACCGATTTCCCCATGCGGGGCAACCTGGCCCAGCGGGAACCCAAGATGCTGGCGGACTGGCAGCAGCAGGACCTGTACCGGCAGATCCGCCAGGTCAGCGCGGGGCGTCCCCGCTTCGTCCTGGCGGACGGCCCGCCCTACGCCAACGGCGACATCCACATCGGCCACGCGGTCAACAAGATTCTCAAGGACATCATCGTCAAGAGCCGCACCCTGGCGGGTTTCGATGCCCCCTACGTCCCCGGCTGGGACTGCCACGGCCTGCCCATCGAACTGCAGGTGGAACGCAAGCTGGGCAAGGCCGCCCGGGGTGCCGATGCCGCCAGCTTCCGTCAGGCCTGCCGCACCTATGCCCATGAGCAGGTGGATCGCCAGCGGGAGGACTTCAAGCGTCTGGGGGTGCTGGGCGACTGGGACAACCCCTATCTGACCATGGACTATCCGGTGGAGGCCGACATCATCCGCGCCCTGGGGACCATCATCGAGCGAGGGCACCTGCTCAAGGGCGACAAGCCGGTGCACTGGTGCGTGGACTGCGGCTCCGCCCTGGCCGAGGCGGAAGTGGAATACGAGGACAAGACCTCCCCCGCCATCGACGTGCGGTTCCGCACCCTGGACGACGAGGACGTCCTGCGGCGCCTCACCGTGCTGGATGACGCCGCCACCGGTCCGGTCTCGGTGGTGATCTGGACCACCACCCCCTGGACCTTGCCCGCCAACCAGGCGGTGGCCCTGCACCCGGAACTGGAATACGCCCTGGTGGCGGTCAACGGCGAGCGCCTGCTGCTGGCCCGGGATCTGGTGGACACCGCCATGGGGCGCTACGGCTTCGAGGACTGGCGCATCGTCGGCCATGCCCGGGGCGCCCTGTTCGAGGGAATGCTGCTGCAGCATCCCTTCTATGACCGCCAGGTACCGGTGATCCTGGGCGATCACGTCACCCTGGAAGCGGGGACCGGCGCCGTTCACACCGCCCCCGGCCATGGTCAGGATGACTACGTGGTGGGCAGTCGCTACAACCTGCCGGTGGATAACCCGGTGGGCGGCGACGGTCGCTTCCTGCCCACCACCGAGCTGTTCGCCGGTCAATCCGTGAACGAGGCCAACGGCCATATCCTCCAACTGCTGCAAGACCGGGGCATGCTGGTGAAGATGGAGAAGATCCGCCACAGCTACCCCCATTGCTGGCGCCACAAGACCCCCATCATCTTCCGCGCCACCCCCCAGTGGTTCATCAGCATGGAGAAGGCGGAACTGCGGGAAACCGCCCTGAGCGCCATCGACAAGGTGCGCTGGGTGCCCGACTGGGGCCGCGCCCGCATCGAGGGCATGGTGGCCAACCGCCCCGACTGGTGCATCTCCCGCCAGCGCCACTGGGGTGTCCCTATCCCCCTGTTCGTCAACAAGGAAACCGGCGCCCTGCACCCGGATACCCCCGCCCTGATCGAGGCGGTGGCCCAGCGGGTGGAACAGGCCGGTATCGAGGCCTGGTTCAGTCTGGACCCGCGAGAGCTGCTGGGGGAGGACGCAGACCGCTTCGACAAGCTCGGCGACACCCTGGATGTATGGTTCGACTCTGGCGTCACCCATGCCGCCGTGACCGAGCGCCGGGCCGGGCTGGGACTGCCGGCGGACCTCTACCTGGAAGGCTCCGACCAGCATCGGGGCTGGTTCCAGTCCTCCCTGCTCACCGCCGTGGCCATGCGGGGCGAAGCCCCCTACAAGGCGGTGCTGACCCATGGTTTCACGGTGGACGCCCAGGGCCAGAAGATGTCCAAGTCCAAGGGCAACGTGGTGGCGCCCCAGAAGGTGATGGACACCCTGGGGGCGGACATCCTGCGTCTGTGGGTGGCGGCCACCGACTACAGCGGCGAGATGGCGGTGTCCGACGAGATCCTCAAGCGGACTGCCGACGCCTACCGGCGCATGCGCAATACCGCCCGCTTCCTGCTGGCCAACCTCAACGGCTTCGATCCGGCCCGGGATCTGCTGCCGCCGGAACAGATGCTGCCCCTGGATCGCTGGGCGGTGGACCAGGCCCTCAAGGTGCAACAGCAGGTGACCCAGGCCTATGAGCGCTACCAGTTCCACCAGATCTACCAGCGGGTCCACAACTTCTGCTCGGTGGAGATGGGCAGCTTCTACCTGGACGTGATCAAGGACCGCCAGTACACCACCCAGGCGGACAGCCGCGCCCGTCGTTCGGCCCAGACCGCCATGTACCACGTGGTGGAGGCCATGACCCGCTGGCTGGCCCCCATCCTGAGCTTCACCGCCGAGGAGATCTGGCGGCACATCCCCGGAGAGCGTCCGGCCTCGGTGCTGCTCACCACCTGGTATGAACACCTCTCCCCGCTGCCGGAGGACGGCCCCCTGAGCGCCGCCGACTGGCACCGGGTACTGGAAGTGCGTCAGCTGGTCAGTCGGGAACTGGAAAAGCTGCGGGCCGACGGCGGCATCGGCGCCGCCCTGGATGCGGAGGTGGACCTGTACTGCGATGGCCCGCTTAAAGACATCCTCTCCCGTCTGGGGGATGAACTCCGGTTTGTGCTGATCACCTCCTATGCCCGGGTCCAGGGCCGCGACCTGGCCCCCGCAGATACCGTGACCGTCAGCCTCCCGGAGGGTGATGACCTGGCCATCCGGGTATCCCGGTGCGAACATCCCAAGTGCCCCCGCTGCTGGCATCACCGGGCGGATGTGGGTGCCGATGCCGGGCATCCGGAACTGTGCGGACGCTGCGTGGAGAATGTGGCTGGCACGGGGGAACACCGGGCCTTTGCCTGATCCACATATTGCCCTCACCCCCCTCTCCTTCCCATGGAGAGGGGCGCCAACAGAGAACAAAAACATGATCAAATGGCTGTGGCTGTCCTTTGCCGTGATCGTCCTGGACCAGATCACCAAGCGGATCGCGGAGTACCAGCTGGTGCAGTTTGCACCCATGGAAATCCTGCCGTTCTTGAACTTCACCCTGGTCTACAACCAGGGGGCGGCCTTCAGCTTCCTCAGTGAAGCCGGCGGCTGGCAGCGCTGGTTCTTCACCGTGCTGGCCATTGGCGTGAGCATCATCCTGGTGTGGTGGATGGCCAGGCTCCAGCGGGAAGAGGCCGGCACCGCCGCGGGCCTGGCCCTGATCGTCGGCGGCGCCATCGGCAATGTCATCGACCGGATCTGGCACGGCCATGTGATCGACTTCATCGACATGCACTACGCCGGCTATCACTGGCCCGTGTTCAACATCGCCGACAGCGCCATCACCGTGGGTGCTGTCTGGTTGATTGCCGTCAGCCTGCTGCAGGGGACCAAGCCTCCGCCCAAAGCCTCGTGATCCTGTACACTCGTCCCCCCTGCCAACATACCCACCGGGTCTGACCATGCACATCCTCCTCGCCAATCCCCGCGGATTCTGCGCCGGTGTTGACCGGGCCATCGAGATCGTCGAACGGGCGCTGGATCTGTTCGGCACCCCCATCTACGTGCGTCACGAAGTGGTCCATAACCGCTATGTGGTCAATGAACTGCGGCAAAAGGGCGCCATTTTTGTCGAGGAACTGGATCAGGTCCCGGATGGGGCTACGGTCATTTTCAGCGCCCACGGCGTGCCCCGCACCGTGCGCGACGAAGCCCATCGCCGGGGCCTGCGGGTCTTTGATGCCACCTGTCCCCTGGTGACCAAGGTCCACATGCAGGTGGCCCGCCATGCCGCCCGGGGCGAGGAAGTGGTGCTCATCGGCCATGGCGGTCATCCCGAGGTGGACGGCACCCTGGGCCAGTATGACCGCAGCCAGGGGGGCGAGATCTATCTGGTGGAAAACGTGGAAGCCGCCTCCCGGCTGGAGGTGAAACACCCAGAAACCCTGGCCTACGTGACCCAGACCACCCTGTCCATGGACGATACCCAGGGTATCGTGGACGCCCTGCGGGCGCGCTTTCCCCATATTCAGGGCCAGCGCCGGGACGACATCTGCTACGCCACCCAGAACCGGCAGGATGCCATCAAGGTTCTGGCTGCCGAATGCGACCTGATTCTGGTGGTGGGTTCCCCTAACAGCTCCAACTCCAACCGGCTGCGGGAGATTGCCGAAAAGCTGGGGGTGGAAGCCTATCTGATCGACGGTGCCGAAGACATTCAGCTTCAGTGGCTGGAAGGCCGGCAGCGGATCGGTGTCAGTGCCGGCGCCTCTGCACCGGAACTGCTGGTGCAGCAGGTGCTGGCTCATCTGCACCCCTTGGGGGTGGACACCATTGTGGAACACGAAGGACGCCCGGAAAAGGTGACCTTCTCCCTGCCCAAGGAACTGCGTCTCAAGGAGGATTAACGCCCTCGCCCTGCCCGATCACCTTTTGGGTAATGCGGTTGCGACCGGTGCGCTTGCTCGTGTAAAGCGCACTATCCACCTCCTGGATCAGCTGTTCCCGGCTGGGCGGAGAACCCCCCTCCGGGCAGGTGACCACACCAATGCTGATGGTCACCGGGATCGGTCCCGCGGCCGTGACAAACGGCTGCCCATTCACTGCCTCCAGTAATCGCTGGGCCATCATGAGTGCCCCATCCTCGTGGGTTTGAGGCATGATCAGCATGAATTCCTCACCGCCATAACGGGCGGCCAGGTCCGAGTTCCGGGCCAGTTGCCTGACGGTATCGGCGATCTGCAACAGCACCTGATCCCCCACTGGATGACCGTGGGTATCATTGATCCGTTTGAAATGGTCCAGATCGAACATCAAGACGGAAAAGGCATTGCCATAGCGGCGGACCCGCGCAATCTCCCGGCTCAGTAACTGCTGCATATAAGCATGGTGATACAGGCCCGTCATGCCATCCAGCTGAATTTCCCGTCCCAGTTCCCTGGCCCGGACCAAAGCCCGGATAATGGGCCGCAGCACCAGAACGGTGAGGACAAGCACCAGCAAGACCATCCCCCCGACCACCCCCAGCAGAATCATCAATTGACGGTTGGTTTCGGCAAAAAAACGCTGCTCGTCCACCACCGCCACCACCTGCCAATTGCTACGGGCCAGGGAAATGACCGAAATCATGAACCCTTCCGTGGCCTTGTCCTGTTCAAGATAATCCAGCAACACCTGCCAGGAATGGGCATGTTCCAGGGTCTGGGGCCAGAACAGGATATGCCCTGCATGATCGGTGATGCTAAAGGTCATGGTACGCAGGTCGTGGCGCTGGGGTTGCTCCAGAATCCGGTACAAGGCCCCCGCATCCATGACCAATATATCCCAGCCTGCCAACCCCTGTTCCGGGTGCTTGATGGGGGAACAGTACAGCAGGGTGGTCAACCCTCCCAGGGAGGCAGGCCCCAGCATCTGAAGCTGGGTCTGACCAGGCTGCGGGCAGTGCAGTGTCATGGCTGGATCCAGGGGAACCCCCACGCTCACCAGATCCTGGCCCAAAGGGTCCTTGCGGTGAATACCCAGCAACTCCTGGTTGGCCCGCAAGGCATCCTCCAGTTTGGGGGCGGTAAAGGTCTGCAGGGCTTCCAGGGTATGTTGCCCCTCCAGATAGGCCACCTGTTTTTCCCGAATCGCCGAGCGGCTGGCGGTCTGATGGGCCAGGGCAAAATGTCGGTCCAGCACACCCTGCACCAGCCACTGGGTTGACTGCAGGCCGTGGGCAATCTCCAGGGCATGTCCTTCCCGCAGCCGATCCGCCAGCGGCTTGAAGCCCACCCAGTAAAAACTGGCAGTCAGCAAAGCCGAGCTGATGATCACAACCAGATAGATTGTGTGGATGTTAGGATGGAGAATCTTGGGCACTCGGGGACTCGGGATGTCTTCCAGCAGAATTGAATGGTGTGGAAAAATCAGATATAAGAAATAAACTCATTCTAAAACAGATTCTGGTGAGCTGCCCCTGTCCAGGGTCAAGCCCTGATCAAGATGACCGTCTCCGATGATATCAAGGCATCATCGGCAGCCAGTCAAGTCCCGGTATCTGCTTTTGGGGACAACAGGCTTGGAGCAGGTCACAGATATCCACAAACCACCAGCAGGAGAGAGAGATGGCAGAAAACAACAGTCACACCCCCGGTCAATGCCCGGTTATCCATGGCGGCAATACTGCCAGTGGTGCCTCCACCATGGCATGGTGGCCCAATGCACTGAATCTGGACATCCTTCACCAGCATGACACCAAGACCGACCCTCTGGGCGAAGATTTTGATTATGCCGAGGCATTCAAAAAGCTGGATCTGGAAGCCGTCAAGCGGGATCTGCGGGCGTTGATGACCGACAGCCAGGACTGGTGGCCCGCCGACTGGGGCCACTACGGCGGCCTGATGATCCGCATGGCCTGGCACGCCGCCGGCACCTACCGCATTGCCGACGGCCGCGGGGGGGCCGGGACCGGCAACCAGCGCTTTGCGCCGCTCAACAGCTGGCCCGACAACGTCAACCTGGACAAGGCCCGTCGCCTGCTGTGGCCGATCAAGAAAAAGTACGGCAATGCGCTCTCCTGGGCCGACCTGATCATTCTGGCCGGCAACATGGCCTACGAGTCCATGGGTCTGAAGACCTTCGGCTTTGCCGGTGGCCGCGCGGACATCTGGCACCCGGAAAAAGACATCTACTGGGGTTCCGAAAAGGAATGGCTGGCCAAGTCCGGCGGCGAAGGTAGCCGCTACTCCGGCGAGCGCGACCTGGAAAACCCCCTGGCCGCCGTGATGATGGGCCTGATCTACGTCAACCCGGAAGGGGTGGACGGCAATCCCGACCCACTCAAGACCGCCCATGACGTGCGCATCACCTTTGCCCGCATGGCGATGAACGATGAGGAAACCGTGGCCCTGACCGCCGGTGGCCATACCGTGGGCAAATGCCATGGTAACGGCGATGCCTCCAGGCTGGGCTCGGACCCCGAAGGGGCCGGCGTCGAAGAACAGGGCCTGGGCTGGCATAACCCCCAGGGCAAGGGCTGTGGCCGTGAAACCATCACCAGCGGCATTGAAGGCGCCTGGACCACCTACCCCACCAAGTGGGACAACGGCTACTTCAAGATGCTGCTGGAGCACGAATGGGAGCTGAAGAAGAGCCCGGCCGGTGCCTGGCAGTGGGAACCTGTCGATATCAAGGAGGAAGACAAGCCGGTGGACGTGGAAGATCCGTCCATCCGCTACAACCCGATCATGACCGACGCCGACATGGCCATGATCAAGGACCCCATCTATCGGGAGATCTCCGAGCGTTTCTACAAGGATCCTGAGTATTTCAACGAGGTCTTCGCCAGGGCCTGGTTCAAGCTGACCCACCGCGATCTGGGGCCGAAGAGCCGTTACCTGGGTCCGGACGTGCCCCAGGAGGACCTGATCTGGCAGGACCCCATCCCCACCGTGGATTACACCCTGGATGATGGCGAAATCGCCGACCTCAAGAACAAGATCCTCGCCAGCGGCCTGAGCGTTTCCGAGCTGGTCGCCACTGCCTGGGACAGTGCCCGTACCTTCCGTGGTTCCGACTGCCGGGGCGGCGCCAACGGCGCCCGGATTCGTCTGGCGCCGATGTGCGACTGGGAAGGCAACGAGCCGGAACGTCTCAAGAAGGTACTGGGCGTGCTGGAAGGCATCCAGTCCGGCCTGAGCAAGCCGGTGAGCATGGCCGACCTGATCGTGCTGGGCGGCACGGCGGCGGTGGAAAAGGCCGCACGGGATGCCGGCGTGGACATCACCGTGCCCTTTGCACCGGGCCGTGGGGATGCCACCGAGGAGATGACCGACACCGAGTCCTATGCCGTGCTGGAACCCATCCACGACGGCTACCGCAACTGGCAGCAGAAGGACTATGTGGTCACCAGCGAGGAGCTGTTGCTGGACCGCACCCAGCTGATGGGGCTGACCGCCCCGGAAATGACGGTGCTGGTGGGCGGCATGCGCGTCCTGGGCACCAACCATGGCGGCACCCGGCATGGCGTGTTCACGGACCGGGTGGGGGTGCTGAGCAACGACTTCTTCGTCAACCTCACCGACATGGGCTACCGCTGGGCGCCAGTCGGCAACAACCTCTACGAAATCCGTGATCGCAACAGCGGCCAGGTGAAGTGGACCGCCACCCGGGTCGACCTGGTGTTTGGTTCCAACTCGGTCCTGCGGGCCTATGCCGAAGTCTATGCCCAGGATGACAACCGGGAGAAGTTCGTCAAGGACTTCGTCAAGGCCTGGGTCAAGGTGATGAATGCGGACCGCTTTGACCTGAAGTAAGCCATGGTGTGATGGAGGCACCGCTGACACTGGTGCATCATATTGGTCGGAGGTGGCTGGAACCAGTCACCTCCCGATTCACTTCCGGCAGCGGATTGCCCAGCTGTTCCAGCAAGGCATGGCCTTCGTCCAGGTCGAACTGCTGGGCAAAAGTGACCTGTACCTGCTGCCATCCTCCATCCCACATCAGTTATGGATATTGCCATCATGCCTGTCTTTCCCATTTTTTTGCTGCTGTTTTTCACCATCCCCCTGATCGAAATTTTTGTGCTGATCAAGGTGGGCGGCATCATCGGCATCTGGGCCACCGTGGGCCTGGTGATCCTCACCGCCGTGATTGGTGCCTTCCTGCTTAAGCAGCAGGGCATCGCCACCCTGACCCGAATCCAGCGCAGTATGGATCAGGGGCAGCTACCGGCCCAGGCGCTGGTGGAGGGCCTTTTTCTGGTGATCGGCGGCGCCCTGCTGCTGACGCCCGGCTTTTTCACCGATGCCATTGGCTTTGCCTGCCTGCTGCCGCTCACCCGTCAGACGTTGGCAATCCTGATGATCCGTCGCGGGATTTTTGCGGCCCAGACCCGATATCAGGCCCGGCCCCATGATCAACAGCCCCCCGAACAGGGAAGAGGGGGACGCACCATCGACGGGGAATGGGAACGGGAAGAGCCGGTACGCCCGGAAGTGGCATCACCGGAGCAGAGCCGGGATCGGGAATAGCATTCCCCCCCTTGACATCCGCAGGTTCGTCCCTATTATTAGCACTCACCAAGGGGGAGTGCTAACAGCCCCTGGGATCAGACACAGTCAATCCAAAACCTGCTTCTAAGGAGTCAAGGCCCATGAATATCCGTCCGTTGCATGATCGGGTGATCATCAAGCGCATGGAAGAAGAGCGCACCAGCCCCGGCGGGATCGTGATCCCCGACAGCGCCACCGAGAAGCCGATCCGCGGCGAAGTGGTTGCCGTGGGCAAGGGCAAGAGCCTGGACAATGGTGATGTGCGCCCGCTGGACCTGAAGGTGGGTGACAAGGTGCTGTTTGGCAAGTACTCCGGCACCGAGGTCAAGGTGGACGGTCAGGAACTCCTCGTGATGCGCGAGGAAGACGTGATGGCCGTCATCGAAGGCTGATCCAGCCCTGCTCCCCACAGAATACATTTTTAGAGGATGAGACAAGTATGAGCGCGAAAGAAGTCCGCTTCGGTGATGACGCCCGTGCCCGCATGGTCAAGGGCGTGAACGTCCTGGCCAATGCCGTGAAGGTCACCCTGGGTCCCAAGGGCCGCAACGTGGTGCTGGAAAAGTCCTTCGGTGCCCCCACCGTGACCAAGGACGGCGTGTCCGTGGCCAAGGAAATCGAACTGGAAGACAAGTTCGAAAACATGGGCGCCCAGATGGTGAAGGAAGTCTCCTCCCAGACTTCCGACGTGGCCGGTGACGGCACCACCACCGCCACCGTGCTGGCCCAGGCCATCGTCCGCGAAGGCATGAAGGCGGTCACCGCCGGCATGAACCCCATGGATCTCAAGCGTGGTGTGGACAAGGCCGTGATCGCCGCCGTGGCCGAACTGGCCAACCTGTCCAAGCCCTGCACCGACAGCAAGGCCATTGCCCAGGTGGGCACCATCTCCGCCAACTCTGATGAGTCCGTGGGCGAAATCATCGCCAGCGCCATGGAGAAGGTGGGCAAGGAAGGCGTGATCACCGTGGAGGAAGGTTCCTCCCTGGAAAACGCCCTGGAAGTGGTGGAAGGCATGCAGTTCGACCGCGGCTACCTGTCCCCCTACTTCGTCAACAACCAGCAGAACATGAGCGCCGAGCTGGATGACTGCTTCGTGCTGCTGTACGACAAGAAGATCTCCAACATCCGCGATCTGCTGCCGGTGCTGGAAGGGGTGGCCAAGTCCGGCAAGCCCCTGCTGATCATTGCCGAGGACATCGAAGGTGAAGCCCTGGCCACCCTGGTGGTCAACTCCATCCGCGGCATCGTCAAGGTGGCCGCCGTCAAGGCCCCCGGCTTCGGCGACCGTCGCAAGGCCATGCTGCAGGATATCGCCATCCTCACCGGCGGCCAGGTCATCTCCGAAGAAGTGGGCCTGTCCCTGGAGAAGGCCAGCATCGACGACCTGGGCATGGCCAAGCGCATCGTGGTCACCAAGGAAAACACCACCATCATCGATGGCGCCGGCAAGCACGACGAGATCAAGGCCCGGGTGGAGCAGATCCGCGCCCAGATCGAAGACGCCACCTCCGACTACGACAAGGAAAAGCTGCAGGAGCGCGTGGCCAAGCTGGCCGGCGGCGTGGCTGTCATCAAGGTGGGTGCCGCCACCGAAGTGGAAATGAAAGAGAAGAAGGCCCGGGTGGAAGACGCCCTGCACGCCACCCGTGCCGCGGTGGAAGAAGGCGTGGTCCCCGGCGGTGGTGTGGCCCTGGTGCGCGCCCTGGAAGCCATGGGCGAGGTCAAGGGCCTCAACCACGACCAGGACATGGGTATCGCCATCGCCAGACGTGCCATGGAAGAGCCTCTGCGCCAGATCGTGGCCAACTGCGGCGAAGAGCCGGCGGTGGTCATGAACCGGGTGCGCGAGCTCAAGGGTAGCCAGGGCTACAACGCCGCCACCGGTGAGTTCAGCGACATGATCGAGATGGGCATCCTGGACCCCACCAAGGTGACCCGTACCGCGCTGCAGAACGCCGCTTCCGTGGCCGGTCTGATCATCACCACCGAAGCCATGGTGGCCGAGCTGCCCAAGAAGAACGAGCCTGCCATGCCCGGCGGCGACATGGGCGGCATGGGCGGCATGGGCATGATGTAAGCCCTGCGGCCTGATTCACCGCAATGAGGTGCCGTTTTAGCGACGGCAGCAGAGCCCCGCCCCGTGCGGGGCTTTGTGTTTGTGGGTAATATACACTGGTGTGGCAGCGCCACATCACCCGCTTTATTTTCAGGAGAACATACAACATGCATAAAACAAGCTTCGCCGGTGGTCTGGCCCTGGCATCGGTCCTGTTACTGACCGGTCCCTCCGTGGCCCTGGCCAATACCGGTTATGCCTCTGATCCCCGCGGTACCGTGGTGCGGGATGGTTCCGGTGACTGTGTGCGCACGCCCCGCTGGGACGTGGACCTGGCCATCGAAGGCTGCTCCGGCTATGTGGCACCGCCGCCGGTCAGAGTAGCTGAACCCACCCCGCCCCCGCCGCCCCCGCCGCCGCCGGCCCCTCGCTATGAAACCGTAACCCTGGGTTCTGAAGTGCTGTTTGCCACGGGTAGCCATCGTCTGAACCCGGCTGCCACCAGCGAGCTGGACCGGGTGGTTACGCGGATTCGCCAGGGCAACAATGTGGAGCGTATCGTCATCAGCGGCCACACCGATAACACCGGGCCTAGAGCCTTGAACGAGCGCCTGTCCAAGGACCGGGCCGATTCGGTCAAGGCATTCATGGTGGAGCGGGGTGTCCCGGCCCACATGATCCAAACCGCCGGTTATGCCTATGATCGTCCGGTGGCCTACAACACCACCCCGGAAGGCCGCGCTGCCAACCGTCGGGTGGAAATTCGCATCGAAATGACCGAGCGGGTCAACTAAGTACGCCGCGTTCCGGTAAAGGCCCCTCTCCCCTTGCGGGAGAGGGGATGGAATGAAGGAAAAACCACCGGGGCAGTTTCCACTGGCCCCGCTCAGGTATTAATCTGGACGCTGGCCCTTTTCCGGCAAGCCCCATGTCCCGTTCCAGTGATGATCCTTCCCGCACCCTGACCCTGCCCATCACCGGCATGGGCTGCGCCGCCTGCGTCACGCGGGTGGAGGATGCCCTCAAACCCCTGCCGGGAGTAAATACCGTCAGCGTCAATCTGGCCACCGAAAAGGCCACCGTCACCACCCAGGATATCCCCGATATCACCACTTTGGTCCACGCCGTCCGTGAGGCCGGTTATGACGTGGCCGAAGATACCCTGATCCTGGACGTCTCCGGGATGAGCTGCGCCGCCTGCAGCAGTCGGGTGCAGGCCCTGCTGGAACGGACCCCAGGGGTAGTGGAGGCTGGGGTCAACCTGGCCACCGGCCAGGCACGGGTGCATATCCTCGCCGGTGCTGTCTCCGCCGCAGCACTGGCCCGACGCATCACCCAGGCCGGCTACCAGAGCCGGGTCCACAAGGCCGGTCCGGATCGAGAAGACCGGGAACGGGCCGAGCACCAGCAAACCCTGTCCCGGCTGCGCCACGCCCTGATTCTGGCCGCCACTTTGACCCTGCCCATCCTGGTGCTGGACATGGGGGGGCATATTTTCCCCGCCTTTCATCAGATGGTGCATGGGGCCCTGGGGACCCAGAGCGTATATATTGTGTTCTTCCTGCTGGCCACCGGGGTGCAGTTCGGCCCTGGACTGCGGTTTTATCGTCAGGGTGGACCGGCCCTGATCCGGGGCGCCCCGGACATGAATGCCCTGGTCATGCTGGGAACCTCTGCTGCCTATGGTTATTCCGTGGTGGCCACCTTCCTGCCTGGAGTTTTGCCAGCGGAGTCGGTACACGTCTACTACGAGGCTTCTGCGGTGATCATCACCCTGGTGCTGCTGGGGCGCTATCTGGAAGCCAGGGCCAAAGGGGCCACATCCGAGGCCATTCGCAGGCTCATCGGCCTGCGGCCCCGGACCGCCCGGGTCTGGCGTGACGGTGACTGGGTCGAGGTAGACATGGAGCAGGTTCTCCCCGGTGACCGGATTCAGGTCCGGCCAGGAGAGCGCATTCCAGTGGACGGGGTGGTGGAGGAAGGTCAGTCCTGGGTAGATGAATCCATGATCACTGGCGAACCGGTGCCCGTGGATAAATCAGTGGGCGCCACCGTGGTGGGTGGCACCATCAATGGCCAGGGGGCCATGACCCTCAAGGCCCAGCGGGTGGGTTCGGACACCGTGCTGGCCCAGATCATCCGCATGGTGGAGTCCGCCCAGGCCGCCCGGCTCCCGATCCAGAATCTGGTGGACCAGGTGACCCGGTATTTCGTCCCGGCGGTGATGGGGATCGCTCTGGTGACGTTTCTGGTCTGGTTGTTTTTCGGTCCCGCGCCGGCACTCACCCTGGCCCTGGTGAATGCGGTGGCGGTGCTCATCATTGCCTGTCCCTGCGCCATGGGGCTGGCCACCCCCACCTCGATCATGGTGGGTACCGGCAAGGGGGCGGAGATGGGGGTGCTGTTTCGGGGGGGGGATGCCCTCCAATCCCTGCGGGATGTCCAGGTGGTGGCTCTGGACAAGACCGGCACCCTGACCCAGGGACAGCCTCAACTGACCGGGATCACCGTGTTGGCGGATCATGATGAAGCCGAGGTACTGACTCTGGCAGCCGCCCTGGAGTCCCGCTCGGAACATCCCCTGGCCCAGGCGGTGGTACGCGCTGCCCGGCAACGGGGGCTGGATCTGCCTGATGTGGAGCACTTTGAGTCCCTGACCGGACTGGGTCTTCAGGGTCGGGTGGGAGGCCATGAACTGCTTATGGGTTCGCCCCGCTTCCTGGCCGAAGCGGGAATTGACCTGGAAGATGTTCAGGACGCTGTGGCCAGCCTGACAGCCCAGGGAAGCACCCCGGTGCTGATTGCGGTGGACCAACAACCGGCGGCCCTGCTGGGGATCTCCGACCCGCCCAAGCCGTCATCAGCTGCGGCCATGGCCCATCTTAAGTCCCTGGGACTCAAGGTGGTGATGATCACCGGCGACGATGAGCGCACGGCCCAGGCCGTGGCCCGGCAACTGGGCATCGACGAAGTGGTGGCCCAGGTATTGCCCGAGGGCAAGGTGGCGGCGGTGCAGCGCCTGCGGGCCTGTGGAAACAAAGTGGCTTTCGTCGGTGACGGCATCAATGATGCCCCGGCCCTGGCGGCAGCGGATGTGGGTCTGGCCATCGGTTCTGGTACGGATGTGGCGATGGAATCGGCTGGGGTGGTGCTGATGTCCGACGATCTGCATCAAGTGGCCCATGCCATCGCCCTGTCCCGGGCCACCATTGGCAATATCAAGCAGAACCTGTTCTGGGCCTTTGCCTACAACGCCACCTTGTTGCCGGTAGCGGCCGGTGTGCTTTACCCGTTCTTTGGGCTATTGCTCTCGCCGGTATTTGCGGCAGCGGCCATGTCCCTGTCCTCGGTCTCGGTACTGACCAATGCGCTGCGACTCAAGAGATTCTCCCCGGTGAAATAATATTTAAAAATGGGTTGACATGATAATGAGAAAGATTATTATTTAAGGCGTGTGTCGTATTTCTCCTCTTCTCGCACGCTTGGGGCCGGATATCCGGCCCTTTTTTTTTGCGTGAGGTGGGTCTCTGTTCAGAACATTCTTAAACTCATGCCATTTTTTAATAATGGCTGATAAAGTTTATGCATGGACCTCACTAACCAGATCATCTTCTTTGGCAGCCTTATCCTGCTGGGCAGCGTCCTCTCCAGCGTCATCACGCGACGCCTGGGGGTGCCCCTGCTGCTGGTGTTCCTGTTCATCGGGATGCTCCTGGGGGAGCAGGGTCCGGGTGGGATCGAGTTCGAAGACATCCAGATGGCTCACCTGTTCGGCAGCCTGGCCCTGGCCATCATTCTCTTCGACGGCGGCATGCGTACCCCCATCGACAGCTTCCGGGTGGGGCTGCGCCCAGCCCTGGGTCTGGCCACCATCGGCGTGATCATCACCGCCGGCATCACCGGCGCCTTTGCCGCCTGGTGGCTGGGGATCAACTGGATGCTGGGCTTTTTGCTGGGAGCCATCGTCGGCTCCACCGATGCTGCCGCCGTGTTTTCCCTGTTGCATTCCCAGGGACTGGAACTGAAACAGCGGGTAGGTTCCACCCTGGAGATCGAGTCCGGCTCCAACGACCCCATGGCCATCTTTCTCACCATCGTGCTCATCGAACTGCTGGTGGGTGGTCACGGCAACATGGGACTCACCGTGCTATGGGAATTCATTCGCCAGATGGGTCTGGGTGCCCTGGTAGGGATTGTCGGTGGCCTGGGACTGGTCTGGCTCATCAATCGACTGGAGATTTCCCAGGGGCTTTATCCCCTGGTGGCCCTGGCTGGAGGATTGTCCATTTTCGGCCTGGCCTCAGTGATGCAGGGCAGCGGATTTTTGGCCATCTATCTGGCAGGTCTGGTGGTGGGGAACCGTCCCATGCAGGCTTCCCAGTATGTGAACCGTTTTCACGACGGGATCGCCAGTCTGGCCCAGATCGGCATGTTCCTGATGCTGGGGCTGCTGGTGACCCCTTCGGAACTGATGCCCGTGGCCGTGGATGCCCTGCTGATCGCTGCCGTGCTGATTCTGGTGGCCCGGCCTCTGGCAGTGTGGCTGTGTCTGCTGCCCTTCAACTTTCCCTGGCGGGAGCAGGTCTTTGTCGGCTGGGTGGGTCTGCGAGGGGCCGTGCCCATCATCCTGGCCCTGTTCCCGATGCTGGCGGGGATCGAGGCAGCGGGGATGCTGTTCAACATTGTCTTCTTCGTGGTGATCATCTCCCTGCTGGTCCAGGGCTGGACCATCACACCAGTGGCCCGCTGGCTGCGGTTGGAGGTACCACCCACCACCCATGTGGTGCAGCGGGTGGAACTGGACATTCCAGGTCAGCAGGAACTGGAACTGGTGGCTTACCGATTGGCAGACAATACCCCGGTGGTACGGGAGAAATGGACCAGCTTTACCCTGCCCCGCAGCGTGCGGGTGGTGGCCCATGTCCGCGACAAGATCATCCTGGACACCCTGGACATGCTGGACCTGCGGGCGGGAGATTACCTCTATCTGCTGGCGGCCCCCGATGACCTGACGGTACTGGATCGCCTGTTCGTGGCCAGTTCTGCCCCCGAACGCCTGTCCGAACGCAAATTTTTCGGTGAATTCGTGCTCAACGGTTATGCCAAGGTGGGAGATCTGTCCCTGATCTACGGCCTCAAACTGCCAGAATCCGCCAAGGATATGACCCTGGAAGAATTCATCCTGGACCGTCTCAACACCTCGCCCGTGGTGGGTGACCGGCTGCAATGTGGCGAGGTGGAACTGGTGGTGCGGGAGATGGCGGCCGACCGGATCGCCCGGGTGGGTCTCAAACTCAACCCATGAGCCAAAACCCCAATCAAGCCCCTCTCAACCCAGCAGGGATTTCAGGTTGCTCAGATGGGCCTTCCCCGTCAATCGGCGTTCTTCCGGGTCCGGGGGCTTGGCATCGGGCCATTCCAGATGTGCCTCGGGCAACTCTCCCAGAAAACGACTGGGTTCACAGTCCATCTTTTCGCCAAAACGGGTGCGCTGGCGGGCATAGGTCAGGGTTAGGGCCTGTCTGGCCCGGGTGATGCCCACATAGGCCAGTCGACGTTCTTCCTCCAGGCTATCCTCCTCCAGACTGACCCGGTGGGGCAGCAGTTCTTCCTCCATGCCCACCAGAAAAACACAGGGAAATTCCAGCCCCTTGGCAGCATGCAGCGTCATCAGGCGTACCCCATCAGCCTCGGTATCCCCCCCGGCCCGATCCAGAATATCCATCAGAGTCATGTGAGCCACGATTTCCCCGATATTCTTGCCCCCACCAGTGCCTTCCTTGGCCAGCCGCCCCATCCACTCCAGAACCTCCTGCACGTTCTCCATGCGTTTTGAGGCGGCTTTAGGGTTGGCACTTTGATCCAGCAGCCAGGTCTCGTAGTTCATTTCCTCTACCAGAATCCGGGCAACAGCAGCAGGATCACCGCTGGATGCGTCTCCGGCCCGGTCCCGCAGCCATTGGGCAAATCCCTGCAGTCGCTCCACCGCCCGTTCGGACAGTACCTGGGTCAGTCCAAACTCAAAACAGGCAGTAAACAGGCTGACATGGCGGCGACTGGCATATTCTCCCAGTTTTTCCAGGGTGGCAGCGCCAATTTCCCGTCGCGGCACATTCACGATGCGCAGGAAAGCACTGTCATCATCCGGGTTGGCCAGCAGGCGCAGATAGGCCAGGATATCCTTGACTTCCGCCTTCTCGAAGAAGGATTGACCACCGCTGACCTTGTAGGGAATGTTGTTTTCCCGCAGCAGTTTTTCAAATGCCCGGGCCTGATGATTGCCCCGGTAGAGAATGGCGTAATCCTTGAATTCCAGGCGATGCTTGAAGCGATGCTTCATGATCTCCGACACCACCCGGGCTGCTTCGTGGTCTGCATCCTTGCAGGGCAGCACCCGGATGGGATCACCCTGCCCCAGACCGCTCCACAGGCGTTTTTCGAACACGTGGGGGTTATTGGCAATCAGCTGATTGGCCGTTTGCAGGATACGGTTGGTGGAGCGGTAATTCTGCTCCAGCTTGATGACTTTCAGATGGGGATAATCCTGTTGCAGGGCCATCAGATTTTCCGGGCGGGCGCCGCGCCAGGCATAGATGGACTGGTCATCATCACCCACTGCGGTAAGCCCGGCATCCACATCCACCAGTAGACGGACCAGACGGTACTGGCAGGTGTTGGTATCTTGATACTCGTCCACCAGCAAATGACGCAGGCGATGACGCCACCGCTGGCGCACTTCAGGCTGATCTTCCAGCAGACGCACGGGCAGCACGATCAGATCATCGAAATCCACGGCGTTATAGGCTTTAAGTGCCCGCTGATAGGCGGCATACAGGCGAGCCTGATCAGCCTCCAGATCATCGGCTGCCAGAGACAGGGCTTGATCCGGGGTCAGCATATCGTTTTTCCAGCGACTGATACGATGGCGGGCCACCTCCACTTCCACCCCATCGCCATCACGATGGGTCAATTGTTTGAGCAGGGACAGGGCATCAGCGGCATCGAAGATGGAAAATCCCGCCTTGTAGCCCAAGGTCTTGAGTTCCTTGCGGATGAAATCCAGGCCCAGGGTATGAAAGGTGGAAACCGTCAATCCCCGGCTCTCGTCCCGGGACAGCAACTTGCCGGCACGGGCCTTCATCTCCCGGGCGGCCTTGTTGGTGAACGTGATGGCGGCGATCCGTCTGGGGGACAGGCCCCGATGCCGGATCAAATGGGCAATTTTTTCCGTGATCACCCGGGTCTTGCCACTGCCGGCACCGGCCAGCACCAGCAAAGGGCCATCCACATATTCGACGGCGGCGCGTTGTTGCGGATTGAGGGTATCCATGACCATGAGGGTGTAGGGCGGGGCGGGTATTTTATCATGAACATCGACACCACCGGCTGGCTGGACATCGCAACACGGGTGCCTTCCCCCAATCAGGATGGGCGTCCGTCGGGGATGATGCCGGAACTCATCGTCATCCACGCCATCAGCCTGCCACCGGGGGCGTTCGGAGGCCCCTGGATCGACCGGCTGTTCACCAATACCCTGCCACCGGAGCCACATCCTTTTTTTGAACAGATACAGGGGCTTAGGGTATCCGCCCATATACTGATCCGACGCAATGGTGAAATGGTGCAGTATGTCTCCTTTCTCCAGCGGGCCTGGCATGCGGGTGTGTCCTGTTTTCAGGGACGGGAACGCTGCAATGACTTTTCCATCGGCATCGAGCTGGAAGGCAGCGATGTTCATCCCTTTACCGGTGCCCAGTATGAGCGGCTGGCCCGACTCATCGCCGTCCTGAAAAAGACCTATACTGGCCTGGCCGATGCCCCGGTGGTGGGGCATTCCGATATCGCGCCAGGCCGAAAGACTGATCCAGGACCTTGTTTTGAATGGTCCAGGTTGCAAGTATTGTTGGATGCCTGACCTCCGGACATGGGAAGTTCTGACGCGGGAGTGACGGCAAACGAAACTTCAGTCACCTTTTCAAACCCGGGAAACCCGCCATGTCACTGTTCATCATACTGGTCACATTATTCATCGAACGTTTCAGTAATACCGTCGAAAATCTAAGGAAATTCAACTGGCTGGATCGATATACCACCCTGATACGCAGCCGTTGTGAACGGTTTGGCCTGGGCAGCACAGCCACCCTGGTCATCACCGTGGCCATCCCGCTGGTGGTGCTGGTCATCCTTATACAACTGATCGGCGGCATTCTGGGTGGTCTGGTGGGCATACTCATCGCCCTGGCCGTGCTGCTGCTGAGCATCGGTCCTCGCAACCTGGGTAAAGAAGTGGACGCCTTCCTGGAAGCCGGTGCCATGAAGGACGAGGCGCGGGAGATGAAACATGCCCGCACGCTGCTGGGGGATCAGGTACCCGATGATGCCGCCGAACGGGCACGGGCCGTGCTGCAAAAAATGCTCACCGGCAGCAATGGCAGTCTCTTTGCCGTGTTGTTCTGGTTTGTCGTGCTGGGACCGGTGGGTGCCCTGCTGTACCGTCTGGCCAACCTGATGCGCGCCCCCCAGGGGACCGAGCCGGACGGCTTCCAGCAGACGGCCACCCAACTGCAGGGATTACTGGACTGGATTCCTGCCCGTCTGATGGTGCTGTTCTACGCCCTCACTGGCAGTTTTGATCGGGCCTTCCCGGTGCTGCGTACCGGCTTTTTGGGAAGTTGGGGCAATATGGTGGCCGAGAACGAAGCCCTGTTACGGGATGCCGGTTGTGAGGCCATTCAGCTCGACGAGGAAGAACTCCAGGAGCCCCTGGCGGCCCGTTCCGCGGTAGAGCGGGCTTCCAGTCTGGTGTTTCGCAGCGTGATTGCCTTCGTGGCCATCCTGGCCCTGCTGACCATCGTCGGTGTGACCGGCTGATGCTGTGTCAACGCCCCCCGACTGAAGTCGGGGGCTTGTGAAAGCAAGCCGGGTTGACCAGCCTGAGCGTCACTGATGCCCTTTACGGGGCAGAGCCTTGCGGCCCTGTGGGTGGAAGGCCCACACCTTTTCCTGTGGCTGCAAGACCGTAGCCGCAATTCCTCCCGTGATTGAAATCGCGGGTTTCCTTGCGGAGAGATTATGACCCCATGCCTGAAGACCGCCATCGCCGCCGCCCTGAGTGCCCAGGAGGTGATCCAGCGCTACTATCGCCAGGAGGTGGCGGTGGAGATCAAGCCGGACCAGACGCCGGTGACGGTGGCCGATCTGGAATCGGAACAGGCCATCAAGTCCATCATCACCGCCGCCTTTCCCGACCATGGCATCTATGGAGAGGAAACCGGGCAGGAGCGCATGGATTCGGATTGTCTGTGGCTTATCGACCCCATCGACGGCACCAAGAGCTTCGTGCGTCGCTATCCCTTCTTCTCCACCCAGATTGCCCTGCGCCGTGACGGTGAACTGGTGATCGGAGTATCCAATGCGCCCGAGTTCGAGGAGATGGCCTATGCAGAAACCGGCGGCGGTGCTTTCCTCGCGGGGGAAGCCATCCGGGTGAGCGATATCTGCACCCTGGAAGCAGCCACCTTGTCCATCGGCAATGTCAAAACCCTGGCCAGCGGTCCTGGCTGGCAGGGCCTGGCCCAGATTGTCCAGCGGGTGAACCGAACCCGGGGTTACGGAGATTTTTATCACTACCACCTGCTGGCCTCCGGGCGCATTGATCTGGTGGTGGAATCGGACGTCAATATCCTGGATATTGCGGCACTGGCGGTGATCGTGCGTGAAGCAGGTGGAATCTTCACCGATCTTCAGGGTAACCCTCTGACCCTGGATACCACCAGCGTACTGGCGGCAGCCACCCCGGAGCTGCATGCCCAGGCCCTGTCGCTGCTCAACCCATAAAGAAGCCAGCTTTTTGCATTCTCCCTGGCCTGAAGGTCGGAGATTCCTGCGGCGCTCAGGCGCGGCATCGAGCCGCCCCTGAGTCGCTTCGATGGGTTTTGCCGCTGGCGGCGCCCCGACGGTATCGCTCACTCCCATCCTGCCGATTGCGCTAACCCCCCAGCCTGTGTAGAAAAATGCTTTCTATCCACAAAACCTGTGGATAAGTCTGTGGATAACTTGTTAAAAACCGCCGCAAAGCCGCGTGGGAATTAGGGTTGTGCTAGATTGATCAAAAAATAACCACCTTTTTAAGGTTTTGATTTAAAAGAATTTTTATTTTGCGATTTGACGTGTCAGTTCTGTCTGGGGACAAGTCTGCATTGGATCTTATGCACTGTTTGGTGCTGTGCATATTCCTCGCTTCGATCTTGGCATCTGCCTTGGTTTAGGCTATCCTCTGCGCCCTTATTGTGGCTGCCGGCGTTATCTTGTACCGGTGGGCAGCTGCCGGCTCGTCGGTGCTTTAGCCGGTGCTGTTTCCAGGCACAGAACAGCGTTTTTTGTGCCGGAAAAAATAAAATGTGCTAATCTAGCCAATCAAGCGCCCGTAGCTCAGCTGGATAGAGTACTGCCCTCCGAAGGCAGGGGTCACTGGTTCGAATCCAGTCGGGCGCGCCATTTCCTATCAAATCAAAGGCTTACAGCTTCTCCATCGGCGCCGAAATGGCCGATGAGTGCTGACCACGCCTGCCAGCACTCGTTTTTGGCCTGTTTGCGGCCAACACTCAGCGAGTCAAGGCCTCCTTTTTCCAGAATTCCCCCTTTTGGGCGTGTGCCCTGGGTGTGCCCGTGGCCGAGATGGGCCCGGATTTTTTGGGGTTTGGGTGAGTGCTGCCCGCGTCTGGGCCAATCCCAAGGATCACGACCCAAGAAACGGAGTCCCGCCCCATCTGAGAGCATGGCCTTCGCGCTTGGCGCTCTCTAGAATGCTGGTCGAGCGCATCTCGGCAAAGCCGTCGGCTGTGGGTGCTGGAAGAAGTTTTCTGCTATTGCGAGATACCACCTTGCGCGTATACCGTGTGGTGCCGATGCGCCGGATGTGACTAGGAACCGACAGTAGCTCTAAGGGGGGCGCCATAGGTTATGCCACGTTGGAAGGGAATTCGAACTGCTCCACAGCTTTTGGTCTTAATGCCGCCTATAGCGGATACAAACCTTCAGTATCCTTGGACGGGCTCAGGGGGGGCTCAGTCTGAATTGCGAGTCAACACTCCATCTCGAGCAACTATCCTCGGCTTTGCCGGCCGCTGCTCTGGACCCCAGCGCCTATCGATTCGCTCTCTCCGAACATTGCCGCCGATCCCTTTATGTGAATCAAGTCCAAATATAGAGGTGAATGTAATATTCGTTCTCGAGTCATTAGTTCCAAATAATCAATCTAATTACTCCAGTGCATGGCCATGGTCGGTGTCGCCCATGCGTTATGGCTGCCGGCAAGGCCCAACAGTAACTCGGGATGCGTTAAGACAGAAAAAGTGCTCCACCAACATTGGCAGATCCCGACCGCTGTTCTCGCATGCCCAGGGTTGTGGGCTTGCGCTGGAAATCAACGCGATTAGTGGAAATGCTATTCCGAGCGCCTCTGTGGCACCTCAAGATTATCGGGCAAGCTCTTTCTTGTTCTCTATCAATAATAGATTTCCCATTGTTTTACTAGCCTGAGCGTGGGTCTTCATGGTGACGACTCCGTTTGTGCTGCTAAATTAATAAAATGCGAGTAAGCGAAGGTGAGCATAAACCAACTTAATGCGCTGCCATCTGTCTTCTTTCCATCTGAGATCGATAGCGATAGGGTCATCTTTTGGCCTATTGCGAAAGAAAGTCACGTACTAGATTGCATGGTAGGTTACTTCACAAGCGGGGTTTTGTCGGAGCTAGCAGCAACAATTTCTTGCTATCTCAGGTGTAATGCCAATGTAATGCGCTTTATTATAAGTCCTCAGCTAAGCCAAAATGACCTTCTGGCTATTCAGCGCGCACTGGAAGACGATGAGGATTACTTTGAAATTCTATTTCCCGGGTTAGTTTACGAAGAGTCATCACTTCGTAACTATACCCTTGCGGCCTTAAGTTCACTCGTATCGCAGGGTAGAATAGAGCTTAGGCTGGCACTTAAAGAGAGCGGTATATTTCATGCGAAAGCATGGTTCTTCACTACGCCATACGGTGGTGTCGTTATTCATGGCTCTAGCAACGCAACTCACGGTGGCCTCGGAGAAAACTTTGAGCAACTAGTGCTGAGTCGGTCGTGGTTGAGCGATGAATCAGAAGAAATTTACGAGCAATTGAAGGGTAAGTTTAACTGTCTATGGCGGTCCGAGTTAGCTGGCGTTAAAACTATACCTGTTAATAAGTCAACCATGGAAACATTGGAAAAGTTGGCGCGTGACTACAAGTCGCCCATAGAAGATTTTCAAAACCTATATCATCAACACGTGGCGCCTCAGTGTCCAGAGAAGTATAACGTGATGAGCCTAAAAATCCCTGATTATCTGGTTTACCGGGAAGGGCCATTTAAACATCAGGGTGAAGCAGTTGATTGCTGGTTGAAAAATGCCGGCCAAGGTATAGTCTCGATCGCAACAGGAGGAGGTAAAACCATCTCCGCGTTAATCGCGGCAGCCAATTTACTTGACCGCGAAAATCATCTCATGATTGTTGTTGCCGTTCCCACGAAAGCCCTTATGCATCAGTGGGAGAAAGACATTAAGGAGTTCGGAGTCGAGCCAGTAAATACTGCTGGTAAAAGTCGACAATATATATCGGCCAGTATAAAGCAAGGGTATCGAGCTTTAAGGTTGGGTGTGGCTAAAGTCCAAGTAGTGATTGTTACCTATAACGCTCTATTTAGTGGCTACTTTGAAATAGACGGTTCCGTGAGGAGGGGGGTCTCGTCGCTCCTTATAGCAGACGAAGTGCATAATGTAGGTAGCGAAAAGTCCAAGGTTAATTTCCCAGTTATCTTTAATTTCAAGCTAGGGCTCTCCGCTACCCATGAACGTCAGTACGATGAGGAAGGCACCGTATTTATCAAAAGGGAATTCGGCGATGTCGTGTATGAGTACGGTTTAGGTGATGCTATAGGTAATTGTCTAGTTCCATACAAATATAAAGTGTATTTCACTTACCTTACGGCGGAGGAGGAGGATGAGTTTCAGGAATTAACCGAAAAAATAAAGAGACTATCCTTCGCAGCCAACCTTGATGGAGATTCAAGCGCTAAGGAAAGGTGGGAGCAGCTCTGCATCAAAAGAAGGGCTCTTATTGAAAGTGCCCAGTCTAAGATTAATAAGCTATTTGAAGTGCTACCTCATGATGTCGACGCAATAACGAAAACGCTAATCTTTTGCACCGATAAGAAGCCAGAGCAACTTGAAGTAGTCAACTGTCGTTTGAATAAGTTAGGCATTAGGTTTCACCAAGTTACAGCAGATGAAACCTCTAGTACTAATTTGCTAAAAGGTATAGTAGATTCATTTTCCAAAGATGAACTACAGGTTCTGACTTCAAAGCGCGTCTTGGATGAAGGGTTTAACGTTCCTCAAATCGAAAAGGCCTACTTGCTCGCTAGTAACACCGTTCGGCGACAATGGATACAGAGGTTAGGGAGGGTGCTTCGTTTATCGCCGGCAACTGGAAAGACATTTGCGGAAATATTTGACTTCGTGATTTTGCCTCAAGTTAGTGGAAAAGTTGATGAGGATCTCAAGTCGCTGCTTGAAGGGGAATATAACAGAGTAGAGTTTTTTTCTAGGAACAGTAAGAACTACATGGAGGCCAATGGCGGTTATTGGGCGACAGAAAAGATAATGGATTTATTGAGGGAAAGCTCATGAGTATCTCGCATAAAAAGATAAATTCAATGATAGAAGATGTCGTAAATGGAGGCGGATTTGACGAGTACAACACGTCGGCGCTTAGGGATTTATGTCAGAAGGTTTATTTGATCGAGTCAAGTATTGATGAGCGATCAAGTAGAAAAGTGCGAGCCGACATTAAAGATGAGATTATGCGGCGAGCGCTAGAAGTGAGCGCCAGGAGTGATTCATGAAACTTATTTCCGCAAAAATAAGAAATTTTAGGCTGCTTAAGAAGCTAGATCTCGATTTCTCAACCGACAAAGAAAAGCGGCTGACGGTCATTAGGGCTGCTAACGAAACTGGTAAAACGACCACCCAGAACGCTCTGATTTGGTGCCTTTATGGTTCAAAGGCGTTACCCCAAAAAGGTGCTTATTCATTATTTCCTTCAGACGAGGATGGGTCCGATGGCAAAAGCGTACAGGTCTCGGTGGAGATTGAGTTCGAGCTAGCACATGTGGCGACCTTTGGTAAAGGGAATCATCAGTATAAGAAAGCTACCTATCGTCTAGTACGGGTTTGCAGTGAGGGCGCACCTAAGGAGAACACTATAGTTAGGAACGGTGAGGTTCGTACGCTTTGGAAAGTTACGCCCAATGGCACTGAGAAAGTCAACGACAATGACGTGCACGCTACCATACACAGCGCATTACCGGAATCTCTAAAGGACGTCTACTTTACTGACGGCGACAGCGCCATGTCATTTATAGAGGCCGCAGCTTCGCAAGGGGTTAAACGCAAGCGAGTCGCCAATGCGATTGAAGCGCTTCTAGGTCTAAATATTATTGATAAAACTATTTCTCACTTATCAGCGGTGTCGACGGAGTTTGCACAGCAAATCGACAATAAGGATTACGCTAAGGAGTTAGAGAAAATTGATGATCGGATCCTGGGGCTAGGAGAGGATATCGATGCCTGGAGTAAAGAGCTTGATGAATGTAGAGTTGTTCTAGCAGATATAAATAAAGGGTTAAAGATAAAAGATTCAGAAATCGATGAGGCCCTAACGTTAGGCGATAAAGATAAGCTCGTTCAAGAGAAGCAGAAGCTTCAGGGGGCGATAAAAAGGAATCTGAATTCCCTTGAGTCTGCTTATAAAGAAATTAGCCGAGTAGCGTCATGTCATGAGATGGCAATGGCGCTTCTTCAGAAAGAAATCGAAGGTGCCAAGGAAATACTTAATGACCTTAACCAAGCCAAGCAGCTGCCAAAGGTGAACGTCCCAATACTAGAAGAGCTCCTAGATCGTGATTACTGCTTTTGCGGATCCGATTTACGTTCAGGCTCTCCGGCGGGCGATGAGAAGAGGCGCAAGATCGCTGCCGCAATTGAGGCGAGTCGCGAATCTGACCTTATTCAGGAGGCGGCGTCTAGTCTATTTTATAGAATCAGGAGTAGTCAGCCTGGTATGGCGAGAGAGGCTTGGTTAGAAAAATATAGTACAGAGTCACAACGTCTGATGAGTCTTCTTAAGAGTCTTCAAGAACAAGAGGAAGAGCTTGAAGTTATAGAAGAAAACATTAAGCAAGTTCAAGATAGTCAACTTATCAAGCTCCGCGAGCAGCGCGACAAGCTTCGCGAAGAACAGCAGAGATATCGCGGCACGGAGGCTACAAGGATTAACCAGATAGGCGAAGCAAAGGTGCGACTAACCGAGCTTGAAGAGGACCGTCAAAAGGTAGGAAGGAAGTTAGGTAAAACGAACACGTCCGCTTCTAACTGGGATGTTTCGAATATAGTAAAAAAAGTTTTTGTTGAAATAAAAGAAAGCTTGCGTAAAGAGGAGTTGGGTAAAGTTAGCAAGGAGATGAATCGTATCTTTTTGTCGATGATAGGGTCGGACTCGGAGAAGTCAGAGTTCTCGATGATCCGGCATGCGGAGCTAACCGAAGAATTTGATATTATGGTTTATGGGCCAAATGGTCATATACTCAATCCCGATCAAGATCTTAATGGAGCATCGCGGCGTGCTATCACGTTGGCCTTCATTCTTGCGTTGACCAAAGTGAGCGAGGTTGAGGCGCCAAATATTATCGATACTCCTCTAGGGATGATGGCAGGATATGTTAAGCAATCTGTTCTTCTCAATGCTATTAGGGAAGGAAACCAGATTATATTATTCCTTACGCACGACGAGATCATGGGTGTAGAGGGGATTATCGATAAGTATGCTGGCATGGTATATACCTTAACTAACCCCGCACATTATCCGAAGATGCTTCTGTATAAGCCAGAGGTAAAGGCCACGACTATTGTAAGGTGTGAATGTGATCATCACATGTATTGTCGCATTTGTCAGCGTAGAAGTGTGGAGATAGCCTGATGTCAGAGAATCCATTTTCATCGTACAACATCGAAATGCCAAAAAAGTTCGATGGGCAGGTTAGACGTTTTTGCCTAAGTGGTGGAGGTGGTAAGTCTAGGGAGATTTCGCCATTCGAGCGCCAAGTAGATTTTTGGTTTTGTGCTTTTGTCCTGGCGGTGCAGGGTAGACTTTCCCCCTCCGAGGAAAAGGATACCTACAATGTTGTATCCGCAGCAATTCTATCTACAGATCCGTATAGGGTGACATACATTCAAGCAGTCTATCTCGCTATGACCCGTGATTTAGACGGGTTGGCAAGCCCAAGAAAGGTCATGGATTTCGCGTTAGGTATGGCGAATGCTGGTATTCCATATCTTATACAGATTCTTGACGATGTAGATCAGAAGCCATTGTGGAATTTATTAGATGAAATTGAAAAGCGAGCTGCGAAGTGAACCTAGGCATACCTACGATGTAGAACTTCGCGTGCTACTGTAAAGTACTCAAATATGCCTCGCGTCGGATGTTGCGGACATTCGACGCGCTTATATCGTACGGTGTGGGTTTTACACGGGGCCAAATGGCTCCATTGGTAAGTGTCGGGTGCTACTTAGTAACTAAAGTTGCCAAACTGCTGATAGCGACCACCCTGGGGACTCGCGTTTCTGCGGGCCCCATGCGCATCCATACAACCTGACGATTGTGCTCAGGACCATAGCTAACGTGGATCGGCTTGTCAGCATCGTAGAAGTAGAGGCGATCGAAAGGTGTATTCGTCGCGACCCAGTGGGCTACGTCACGCATATCTTCATCGCTGATGATAAAGTCGACGGCAGCACCCCCTCTTTCACAGATGAGCTTGCCCCGGCGGTTTTGTTCGCACGCGGCGTGTTGATCACGCTTAGCATCTACGCGAGCTGGGATATGTTTGGTGAGCTGTGGTGATGAAAAGGCGTAAGTAAGATGGATCATGCCAAACCACTCGATGATCGGATCAAGGACGTGTTCGGCTAGATCATTTAGCGCGTTCCAGCTTTCTATCCGCCTAGGTTGGTTGTCGAAACCGGCCTCCGCTGATAACTTCTGCCAGGTTTCACCGCATTCAATGAAGTCACGAAATCTGAGAAATCTTCCACACGCGTCATCAAGGCGTGGTTGGGTGAGGGAACGACGTAGCTGAAAACCATCGATCTCCCATCGGTGACGTCTTAAGGTGTCATGTAGTACTGCTGGGGGCGGACCGAATCCGGACAGGTCTAGTAGATCAAGTTCTGCGAGCGTTTTATCAAAAGCGCACTGTACTGGATAGTTAGGGTGCTCCTCGTTGAGATACCGGGACTTCCAGTACAAGTATGGTGGCTCATACTCATCACCGTAACGAAAGTAGTCAAAATCTAGCTGGCGTAACTTAATTTTGACGCGTTCAAGCATGCGAGGAAGTGGCTTGCCCTCAAAGTCGTCAAAGCTCATAAGGGAAAGTTTGCCAGAGCAAATATGTATCTTGACCAGGTCAGCGTTGCGCCAGTCACCGTATATCTGTGAGGCCGCTCCGATATAAATCCGCAAAAGGACTGGCAGACGCTCCACAAGAGAGCTATGCACTTGCAATGAACGGCGCTGCCCGTGCTCCCAAATTAAATGCCCGAGACCATTCTCTGCCGCTTCTTGGCATGCTCGGGCAATTTCATCTACGTCCGCGAGCTGTGATAGGCGCTGTAGACCTGCATCCTGAGCCTTGCGGTAACTACCAAAGAAAAAGCGAATGTCACAACGTAGACTCGGGTCTAGGTTTCGATAAGGCTGGCGACGGTCGAACTGAAGAAGGGCAAAATACGCTTCAAGGTCTGCAAGCCGCCTATTCTTCGATGCTGTTAAAGTGGCCTCAAACGCTTCGTCACCGATCTCGGAACGGCGTTGAATTTCAATGCAGCGCAAGGCTCCTTTAAAGGACCCGAATCCTTGAAGTAGAGCGTCATGATCAATGACTTCTTCCTTCATCGGTGTGCGGCCGAGGCTCAACCACTGCGCCCAAAGTCTATCGAGCGGTTCCCGATAGGCCATATAACGCTCGGCCGAGCGAAGTTCGGCCCCCCGGTTCCGTAGCCCATTGCGCTCAGTCCGATTAAGTGGTCGCGCGCTAGTTAGTGTGCATAAGTGTCTCCTACGACTTCTGTAGCGTTCGAGCAAGAATCGTTGCTCCAGGTCCTTGTCGCGGAAGACATAAAGCACACCTGGTGCAACTGGCATTGCTTCTTCATCTAGAGCGCGATCTAGATAGTCCTTAATTTCTCTCTGAGTGAAATATTTCTGGAATGTGTCCCGCTGAGTTTTGACTCCATCGCGAAACTGAGAACCTCTTGCATCGTTTTCGTTTGAAAGCATCACCGCGACAACGAGAAGACGCTGCGCTAATGACCAAGCACCCAGTAAGGCTTCCAGGCGCTCGTCGAAGTCCTCGATGACATTGATGACAAAGCCAAGGTTGACTAGATCAGCCGGCAGCCGGACTGTTTCAGGGGCGTAAAAAGGGTCCCAGCCGTAGGCTTCGATGCCATTATCCCTCAGGCCCCGAACATCATCCCCTCGTCCACATCCATAATCGAAGAGCCGGTAATTGCCATCCAGGAAACCGTGACGCTCGAGGCTCCGAATAGGAGCTGAAAAGTCATAGCGCACCAGGGCTGTACGCTGACGGGCGGCGCACCAATTGTCAGCACTCTCGATGGTGCGGTCACGCTCCTCGGGGGTGAGCGGTACAAGAGAATGACCACTTATCCGGTATCCAGATTCTCGCACCAACGCAAGCCATTGTCGCTGATAGCCGATTCGAGTGGAGTTGTCAAAGAGCCCTATCAACTCAGCAGCTGTGCTTAACTCCTTGTAGATCTCATAGCTGGGGTGATCGGGAGCTAAAAGTAATTCTTTGCGATGAAGGATAGGTGGGTTAAGTGAATGGCGATAGCTACGGTAGGAAGATTCCGAGCTTTCTGGCACATAACGCCAGCTATCAGCTAATGCCGGAAAAGGTTCATCAAAGAAGTCAGGGTAGTTTAGCAAAGCGACCTCCTTGAAGGTATTGCGGCATTCCTTATTCGACACTGAAGCCTCAGCCGAAACCCCCGCTCGCCTAGACTCTAAACGCACCACGTTAAATGATTTGCCAGGGGTTAATTCGAATGCGCTAGAAGCTGCTTCTATTGCGTATTCCCAGATACTACGCAGGGGTTCCTCGAGCGATGGCACAGATTCAATATGCAGGTAAGTACTAAGTCCTATACGTTTACCTAACATGTCAGTATCTCACTGATGGGCGCCACAACGTGACCAATCGATGATTCGTCAGATTAGAATTTTTCCTTTTCTTAAACCTACAGAGATGATAGGTTTTGTCTCTTTTGTCCTAATGCAGCACGCTGCAAAATAGCGAATAAACTCGCAGCGGACTAGCCCCACGTCATAGTTGACAAATTAAAGATGGCAAACTGCACAGCCGTCTACGTCTTCCGGGGCTTTGACGTCATATTTCCGCGGGTCCTTTTCAAGTTCTTCAAGGCTTCGACCTTCAACCCAAGTGAATTGCTTGCCGTTAATGGGACGTTCGTATTGTTTTGCACGTTCGAAGAGGTCTGGATGGTGTCGCTTCAGCGCCTGCCATTCACCCTTTTGTTGGTAGAAGCAAAAGTAACAGCCAGATCTGGAACGCCACTCATAGTATTTCGGAAGGCCAAGGCCAGATTCTTCTAGTAGACGTTCAATGTCGCGCAGTCCCATTCTATGTTCTTTGAATGGATAGACCGGCAAGATGTTTGGCTTGTCTGACAAGGCAGGCGGCTTCTTGGATTGTTGCTGATAGCCCTCCCGGTTTTCATCATAGCGGATACCAATGTAGCTGAAAGCTGTATTCGCGCCAACATAACGCTCGAAGGGTTCAATCTTCAACACGCGGGTACACCATCGTGAACGTGGGCTAGGAAGATAACCGCCATAGACCTGCAGCCACATGTCGAACGCGTTACGCTTACCTTTTTTTACAGCCTTGAGTTTCGCGAATGCGTCTAGTCGTGTGACTTTGGTCCCTAATCTTGCTTCAAGCCGCTCCAAATACTCTTCGGTCTCGGGTAATTCAACCCCAGTGTCGCAGAACACATATTCAACCTTCAGTTGAGGGTAATTGTCGCGCATGAAAAGAGCTAAAGCAGTAGAATCCTTGCCGCCTGACAGGCTGACAATGTGTTTGATATCGGGATCGTTGGTGCGATTAAGAGCCTCTTCAATAGTCGCCATCTTATGCCTCCTCTGATCGGTCTAAAATGCGGCGAAGTTGCATGCGCGCATCGGACGGCCCTACGATCTTAGCAAGATTATCTATTAATGATTCAATGCGGTGGGTATAGAGTTCGACTACCGCGGCACGATTTTCCTCGGTCGATTGGTGAATGTCGAGGGCAAGTGCACGCGCCTCGATCTGAGAAACTAGATCGGAGAACTTATTTCTAAATCGTACTAGATCGCTGTCGGTCCAGCGCTGAGGTGTTCGTTCTGCGACGATGGCAGCCAAGGCATCAGCAAAGGCAGACTCGTTAGGGAATCTCTGTAAAGGTAGGACAAGAACAGCCTTCGCAACACCAGAAATTTCATCTGTCACATATGATGGTAAGGATTGACGCCACACGTCGAACCGTTCCATCGTGCCATTAGCCGAGGATGCTTGAGTGAGCAATTGGAGGTTGTCGTTGATTGTGGTGAGTACGTTATCGCGGTATTTTTTTACGACCTCTGTTAGAGCTTGCTTGGCCATTGTCGTCCAGCGAATGATTTCTTCATGATCGGTTGGCTGGACTCCGGCAAATTGTGGTAAACGACGGAAAAATAGTTTTTCCGGGCTAAGGCCACGCTTTAGTGCTTGTTGTAGTTGTCGAACGTCGGTGGGAATCTCAGAGGTCTCTAGTGCACCAGGGGGTAACTGGTTGCGCCAGGCTTCGATGCCGTCATACACCGCACGTATGACGTCGGGACTTTCTTGTGCGTCGACATCGAAGAGCTTACCGAGTTGGAGCAGATACCGCTTTGTAGCCGTATCAATCTTGAGCACTGTTAGCGTATACGCCTCTGGGTATTGGCAAATGTCCTCAATATCACGTGGCAAAAGATCTTCGAGGTAATCGCCATTTTCGTCGGTTAACACGCGCGCCGAAGGAAATGCTTTGAGTGCTGCAGCGAATAGTATGGGAATAATACCGCTACGAATGCCATAGGGCGGCAGTGAAAGCATTTTGAAAAAGCCAGCGAGATCCTTCGGGCTATTCTGGGGTGCCGTGAGTAATTCCTTGAATGCTCGCCAGACCAACGAGAGGTTTGGGCACCGCAATGCTTCAGGGCCGGCGTATCCATAAGGATATTCGCCAGTTTTTACTTTGCGATACAATCCGGTATTTATGAGCACAGTTCTAAATATGGAGGCGTCCGCAAATTCCCCTTCAATCCCAAGTCGCTCCTCGCCATGTTGTTCCAAAATGCCCATGATAACCTTACGTCGGGCATTAACAATTTGCGGCGATGGTTTGTGTCGAACAATCATCTCATTGTTGATGATTGGTGTGTTAGGGAAGATCTGCTCGCAAATCTCCGACAGGGCAGTTAGCAGATTTGCCCGGTTACGCGTATCAAGCGTCTGACCAGCACTGAACCATGTGGTCTCAGCGCTAGGTTGTACCAATCGTTTGAGTTGGCTATGTAGGTGGCTCTGAGTTTCGTCGAGCATTTGTTGTAGCTCGGTGCTGATCAGTGGGTCTTCGGAAAGCAGTGCTTCGTCATGTTGCATCCGATTAAGACAGATAAGCTCGGCAGTGGTAGTTCGAATGTTTAGCATCTCCTGAGGTACGACGATAATACATAAGGGGTCTGTACACTGCAGAGCGGCTTCATATGCGATACTGAGATCAGATTCGCTCTCGGGTACGACATATCGTATGAGGCCGTCAGCGATGGTCTGGCGTTTCCCAAGTCTGTCTTTGCTACTCAGAAGATCCTTAGTGGCGATGAATTCACAATCAAAAAAACGGCGAACGCTGAATTCATCATTGTACTTAACCGGGCGCCAGGGTGATGGTCGAAATTCCTTATTTAGAAGTGAAAGGATATCGAAATCCCCCTCAAGGCGCGCAAGTTCCTCCTCTAGACGGCTGCGCAAGTCAATATCAGTGCCATGCCAGAGTGATATTTGATCTGTTCGACGTCGGTGGAGCAGGAGCTTGCGCTTTAGGAGCTCATCAATTGCGTGGGCAGAGGCATTTCCGCCCCCGAGTGCAAATTCCAGCAATGCGCGAGTAACCTTATTGCGCTCCCCGGAGAGCCCTAGTTCGAGAATACTCGCGGCCTTGATGGCGGATGCCTCGAGAGGAGTATCTATCTTGGACAGCGCACTTTCGGTTTCAAGCCACTTTCGATAGGTCCCACCGACGCCAGTATCGCTCTGCATAGCCGGAGTGAAATAATCATATAGATCATCGATAGTCAGCGGCTTGCTTAGATCGGAGGATAGGATGAAGCCAAAAAGCGTGCGTTCATGCTGGGCCGCGCGAGCTGCAAGCCGCGGCAGGATATGTAAGGCGGCAGGATGCAGTGGGGCAGCCGATTCGAGGAGTTCAGGCAACTCGTTTTCTAGTTCTGTCAGTAGTCCGACTTTGAGGGCGTGAACCGCGATCTGTGTATCAGGTTGTAAAAGTGACAGCTCAGCTGGTTTGTGTGCATTGATGATGCGAGCGATTAAGCGATAGAGTTCACGGCTATCATCAACATATTGGATTGGCTCAAAGCGCCCTTCTATCTTGCGCCACTCGGCGAGCATGGATTGGCTCAAGCCAGTTGCGTATTGGAGGAGGCCCTGGTGCATAAGGAGGCCAAATGTTATTGGTATCTTTTGTGATCGGGCCGCATACTCCGCCAGTGTCTGGATTTCAGCTAGTCGCTGCGGTTGACCACTTCGGATGAGCTGCTCTACATGCCGCCCGAACTCGTCCCAAAGGATTACGATTCGGTCGAGTTGGCGTGTATCGCCTTTGGAGTGTGTGCTCTTTTCCTTAAGATAGTTGAGGATCTCAAGTGCCCCTTTGATGCCAGCAATGTCCAGGTTCTTGACATGCTTAGCGTGTGCCTTCATTCCAAGGCGAAGGAGGGAGGCATAAGCCGCGTCGCGCAGGGCCAAACCAACATCCGGGGCTGAACCTTCGAGTGCCAGCACGAACCCGTGGACGCCGCAACGCGTGGGGCGAGCAAGTGCGAAGTCGCCCAATTCGGGCTCAACTCGACAAAGACGTTCTCCGATAGCTTCCAGAGTGTCTCTAGCCTCGATGCGATTCTCCACGAGGTGCAAGAGGTAAGCAGCGCCAATGGATTTTCCTGATCCGTAGGGCGCAATGACAAAGAAAGCATTGCCATTCGTGAGCCCGCTAACCCCGCGTAGAAAGGCGATTGCTTTGGATGTTGGCTGATAGTGCCCGATTCGCTCAGGGTCATCAGCGTCAAAAACAATGTTGACTGAGCGTAGGAAGGATGTTTGTTCTTGCATGGTTATGCGGCGACCTGAGCGAGGTTGCGGTGGTAATAGGCTTCCAGCCATTCAGCTGCGGGCTGGGAGTAGATATGTAACTTACGCTCTCCAGCGGAGCCGATTACCCTCACCGTGCCAGCGGGAAGCTCGGCCTCAGCTTTTTCGACGACATCAATGAACGCATCAAGCCCAAGTTGTAGGCAGCGACCAAGACCGCCCTCGACGAAACACGCTTCCCGCAGCGGAAGATCGCCGTCACTGAGTGCCCCACTGACACGCAGCGCATATCCCAGTAATTCGGCAGGAATTTCTGATACTTCGGCCTCGTTGCGGCGGTACATATGAGAGTCTCGGAAATAAGTGAGCAGTCCTAGGCGTCTGAACGGTGACTCTGAGGCGTCTTCCGGGTCAGTGTGTTCATTGGGCAAGGGAACGGCATAGCTTGATAGAAGGCAAGCAATGTCGCGTTGTAGAGTGCGCAGCACAGGAGCGCGTTGCCCAGAGGAGTTCAGGAAACGCTTGAGTGCTTCCGAGCAGGCGATTCGATCGAAGCGTTGCCCACTATATCGGGAGAAGAACCATCTCCACGTCTGGGCTTCGTCTGGGTTATTTACGAGATTGACGTGGAGCGCAAGCCATGTACCAATGTGTAAAAAATAAGGGTCGTATTCTAATACTAGGTAACCGATCCTGGTTGGGCTCAAGACCTTACCTTGGTTGCCATTTTGGCGGCTTTGCGTTCCGGCGAGTCCGGTCGCGATCAGCCAGTGCCGAATGGACTTAGCCATGTTTCGGCCCACCCCAAGCGTGTCGGCCACGAAGGGATCCTTAAAGGCCGCTGGATCAGCCTCGATCAAGGTTAGCCCCTTGTGTAGCCAGCCTTCGCGGATGGGGAAGGTTTCGTGTCCGCCAAATCTCATGCAAAAATCCTCTTTAGATACTCGGCTTCTTCGACTACGCTGCGAGCAGCGAACTCCGTTTCTTGAAGTGTATTAGTGATCCCGAAGGAGAAGCGCGCGCTGGCGTAGGCCTGTGATTCACTGAGGCCCATAGCTCGTAATACATGGGATGGTTCTGGTCTACCAGTCGTGCAGGCAGAGCTTTGTGAGCAATATATGCCTTTGCTGTCGAGTCGACCGACTAAAGCTTGGCCGTCGATCCCGTCAAAAAGCAGGTTAGATGTGTTGCAGACGCGTTCATCATGTTTTCCGTTGATGCGCACCCAAGGGCATTCTTGGAGCACGATTTGCTCGAAGGTGTCACGTAGAGTGCGCATGTGCGCAATGACTTCTTTCAGGCTAGCATGACGAAGCTCGAGTGCACGTTTCAGACCAGCGATTCCGGCGATGTTTTCGGTGCCTGCATGTCGCCCCCCTTGCTGTCCGCCACCGACGCAGATGGGGTCGATGAAGTCCGGTCGACGTGCATAAAGTACGCCTACCCCGGCTGGCCCATTAAATTTGTGGGCAGTGAGGGTTAAAAAGTCTGGATTTAAAGCCCGTAGGGACACATTTGTTTTGCCTACGGCTTGAGCTGCATCGATGTGCACGAGTGAGCCGTGATCTCGTGCTAAAGCGACGATTTCGTCGATGGGCTGAAACACGCCCGTTTCGTTGTTAATCCACTGGATTGAGACTGCAGCTTCCGGGTGAGTAGCAAGCTGCTGACGCATTGCCCTCATATCCACCACGCCATTCGGGTTGACTCTGATGTACTCAACTGATTTACCCTCAGTAGTTTGTACCTGGTCAGCGCTACTTAGGATTGATGAATGCTCTACCTTGCTAGTGATAATGATTTTGGCATGACGGGCGAGGGAGCGCATCGCAAGGTTGTTCGCTTCAGTACCGCTACCCGTGAAAATGAAGTGCTCCTCCGGCGCGTCGAGACAGTGTTGCAATGTCGCGCGTGTGTCGAGAAGGAGTCGGCGCGCCGCCTCCCCCTGCCGATGCCCGCTCGAGGGATTGCCGTAAGCTACGCATAGCGCCTCAGTCACCGCTCGAACCACCTCGGGAAGGGGGGGGGTCGTGGCGTTGTGGTCTAAATAGATGGGCGGAGAAATGTTTTTCACAGACTAAGGATATCTTCTCAACTCCCGCTGGACAAGCTCGAGAACACATGTCCAGAAAATTTTCTGACCGAAGCACCTGCTCTTCGAAGTGATGCGTGTGACACCCAATCGAGAGATGGTGTTTGTTCCTAATGATTTGATAATAAAGGAAAAAATGGAGCCTGGCCGAGTGATGTTCGGCAAGCTTGCGAGGATTTGTACAAATATACAGTATCTGCAGATATTACGGAATCGGCAATAGCGTCCTGGTGGGTAGTATGGTGGCAGAGCCTTTCTCTGAAACCTGAATCTGTGAGCGGTTTACATAAATAAATCGCTTGGCTAAAAACGAACGCTATTTGGATGAAGCGGGAGGTGGGCTAGGTTTATGATTTTAAAGGTTTTTGTCGAATGGCTTCATGAGTTCAGGTGAGACCTATGCCCGTACACGACTTAGTCTGGGGGAATACGTAACCCTGAAGGATATATTTCTGCCACGCCGTGGCGTTGTCGAAGGGGAAGTGACTATTAGCCCGGCAACCATTCATATCTGTATCGAGCGTTGTAAGTTTATGATTTTTTAAAGATTAAAAACGAAGTAAAGTAATTTGTTTGATTGCCGGGTTAATACCATCGCCTTCTTTTCTTGAGTCACGCCCTCCCACCCGGCGGACGGTGCTCTAAAGGTCTGGACTCTCGTGGAAAGTCAGCAGGCGATCCGATTGCCGGCCAATGTCTCGCGGGATCGCCGTAATCGGGATGCCCTTCTGGCCGTCGGGTGGAGGGTGCTTGTGGTGTGGGAGTGCGCTACCCGGTTTGCCGACGTCCGTGATGCGCTACCCGATCTGTTGGGTCACTGGATAAATGGATCGGAGCGCACCGGGGAGATTGGGTCCGTCAATACATCAACAATCCTCTGAATGATCTGACTTCCTGTCTGCGTAGTCCCGCAAATCTTTGAAGAACCTGGATGACGCATGGTGAAATGCTCCACAAACCTTGTTCTCCATGTCTTCAAAAATGGCTTTGATGCGGACGGCATCGCTTTCGAGGCCCGCAGTAATGTGGCCATTAGGACCATCATGCAGTAAGTTTAGACATAGATCTCTCGCGATGGTCTCCGCCGGAGGAAGTCGTGTTTCGACCGTATCTAATGGTGCAGCCGAAGCACATACGAAATCTCCAATGTCATGTAGCCAGGATATGGTTTCTGGTATGGGGAAGCGTATATCAAAAGTTGGAAGTTGGCTTGGTCTATCAAAAATACGTACGATATTTTCTCCGTTGACCATGGTACCCCACCAAAGACCGCTATCTACATCGCATCTGAATTTGAATTCGTCATCCCAGCCCAGGCATACTTGGCTCCTGCCATAGAGCTCGAACCAGTAGATGAAGTGTGTTTCCAGATCCATGATGGTGCGGACATCTTGGTCCTCGGTTTTCCATGCACTGGTACTGTCATTACTCCATGACGCCTCGATGTGGAGCGAGTGATTTGTAGCGCCCAGTCGTCCCACCGCATAAGTATATCCTTCCAGCTCCAGTGTCAGTGAGGGTTTGAGCATCAAGACAGGCCAGATATCGCAAGGCTCGTCGTAGCCATTGGCTACTGGCGCAATACCAAGCCATGTTTCGAGCCGCATAGTCAGGCGGCCATCCGTGATGGTCTTTGGGCATGAGTTCTCGTAATCTCCAATACTGGAATTGTGAACGTGCTCTAATGATGTTAGGTCTATGTCGTGTGTTTCAGTAAAAAGCAATGTACGTGGGGCGAAAATAGGTAATCCGGCCAAGGGCATCCCTTCTTCTGTGCTTTCAAATAGCAAAAAATGGCCATCAATTGGTTCATAGGAACGCAGGCTATGTTTGTCGAAAGTTTCCGATAGCCAATCGCTGATCTTGAACTCAGGACTCTTGCCATTGTCTGTTGCAAAAATATTTGCTTCGGTCATTTTGTCGAAAAGGTGGCCTACGTTATGTCCCTCGGCCACCATTGTGCAGACGCCAGACAGCATTTCCGCCAAATGATCTGCCCAGATTGGTACCTTGGTGGGCGACTCATGCCCGGGTTCATCAAGATAGGTACCACGAAAGAGTCTCTTGAGGCAGTCGTTCGGTCCTTTTGTGTTTCCGGGAACATGCTTTAGGACATCCCCCGCCGCTTTTGCTATGGCGATATATTTGGATACTGCGGGCGTTAATGGTTTTACTAAAAGTTCCGGATTACCTGCGGGATCCTTCACTGTGACACGTGTGACATATTTGTTGGCATCACCTGTTCTGGCTGAGCCTTCAGACTTGGCTTTTTCAAGCACGGCGCCCCGCTTGCCGCGCGGCAACCAGTCTAATATCGACGAAAGGTTTCGTGCGATCTGGATAAGAAAAACCCTGTCATTTCGATCCCGCTTATTGACTCTCCAACGTCCGTAGCACTCCCCATGTCGCTCTTTTAATTCTTCGAGCTTTACGAGTATTGGGTCTCTATTTTCCGAGTTTTCTTCATCCGGGTTTTTGGTGTCATGTAATTTTTTTGGGCCGCGTTTTTGAGTTCTTTTTTGTATTCCATTTCTGGGTAGTGTGATGACTTTTGCCATATTAGACTCCATGATAGCGGGACTCACACCAGTCACTAAATTCAGCAAGCACTTGCCGGGCTTCTTCGGTTATGTGCGTGTCACCCCTGGCTCGTTTGAGAGAAAAAATCCGTGGAATATGGTCATGATGACTGAAGCGCTCCAAGGCATGAGTCGCCTTATAGCCAAGGCAAACGACTGCTCCCGGCTCTAATACTTGGATCTGTTTTCGTGCTGCAAGCTGCCAAGCCCGTTCCATCGTTGAGACATTAGGTAATTTATCTTCCCTGGTTCGGAATGGAAGCATGTTGATGAAGGATACTGTATTCACGTCCAGTCTGGCGGCTTGAAGTGCTGCATTGATGACTCGCCAGATCGAGTGGGTTTTCTGTATTGAAATCCATGCTTTATTTGCTTCTTCGAAGGCGGGGTTCACCGATGATGGAGAAGCGTCACGGAAGGCACGAAGTTTTTCGTACAGAAGGTCATCGGTAGGGTTTCGACGGTAAGCGTCACCACCTCCACCAGGATTGATCCCAATGAAGACGATGCCGCCAGGCCGGTAGGAGGGGCCAACCCAGCCGGGTGCTGGTGTCCGAGCATCATCCAACGCGGTTATCGGCGTAAGGGTCTGATCCGCGAATATGTCGTCGCGCTTCAATTTTGCTACATCATGGAAAACCCGGGTAATGGTCTGCATGGATAAGGCCTCCAACTCGTGAGTGATGGCCCGTCTCTCCGGGCTGTCACGCCTAACCCCGCGTTCGGGGAGTGGTCACGGATGAAGGTATTGCATCCGCCCACCCTGTCGGTGTTACTCGCGCGACCGCCGACTGCGCGCTGCTTCGCACACACCACCCAATCTGTTGACAAGGATAGCGGTGAGCGGTCATGACGTCCCCACAAAATTGCGCTGTATTTTTGCGCTAAAAGCTTGGAAAATATTGGGTGAAATGGTGGCCTGGAATTGCGCTATTTAAAACTCCAGCGCGGGCGCCGTGAAGAGATCCCGTCAGCGTCGCAGTCTTGAGGGCGGGGAACCGCATGTGTCGAGACAAGGGGGCAATGCTGCTGCGTGCGGTGTTGGCAAACTCCAGGGCATGGGAGAGCCAGAAAGGTGGTGGTCCAGTGGATGGGGTCCACTTCAGAGACGAGGTACACCGTGTGCTTCTGATGGGATGATATTCGTCGGGGAGTGCGGGTACTACTCCCTGAGGCATCGTGGCTTGGGTGGGGTGGCGGGAACCCAGGGCCAACGCTCATGCATCACAACCCCCTCTCCCCTGGGGAGAGGATGAGGGGCGAGGGCCAGCACAGTGCCTGCCCCGCCCCTCATCCCCAGCCCTTCTCCCCCGAGGGGGAGAAGGGAGCGTCTGTAGCTGACTTGGTTCTTTGACCGCTCCAACTACTTGGAGCTCCGGCCCATTCTCAAGCCCGATACTCGAAAAGCTCCCCCACCTCGCAGTCAAAGTACCGGCATAGCGCGTCCACCACCTCCAGCTCCACCCGGGTGGCGGTCTCTTGATAGAGCCGAGTAATCGTTCCTCGATTGATCCCAGTATCGCGGGCTACATCCGAGATTTTCAGCTTCCGCTCGCCCATCAGGCGGGACAGGTTGCACTTGATCACGACCCCTCCAAAAACAAATTGATCTCCTGCAGGTCAAAAAAACTTGCAGGAGGCTCTGTTAGGCGCTATATTGCTCTCCAAGAGATCAAAAAGACCCTTTGAGCGGGCTTCTTGCTCTTCAGGCGCTTATCTTACCAATAGGAGAGCTGCGATGTCACAGGAATACCTCACCACGGCCGAGTTGGCCGAACGCATCAAGTATGACCCCCGCACCATCAGGGAGCGGCTGAAGGACTCGGTTCTGCTGGAGGGTGTGCATTACGTGCGGCCTTTCGGGGGCCGCAAGACGTTGTACGTCTGGGAGGCCATCGAGCGGGACATGGTCAAGCACTCACGCAGTAGCGGGATGTCGCTGCCGATGGCCAACGGGAAGGTGTGCAATGGGTAGCGTCAGGGTACGTCCCCAGACGGGGAAGCTGTTCATGGACTTCCGCTTTCGCGGGAAGCGCTGCAGGGAGCAGACGGCCCTGGATGACACGCCGGCGAATCGCAAGAAGGTCAGGCTGATCCTGGAGCGCATCGAGGCGGAGATCACCTTGGGCACCTTCGAGTATGCCCGTTATTTCCCAGGGAGTTCGAATGCCGAGAAGTTCAGGGAGGAGGAGACCGCTACCGGAGCAGTTCTGGAAACGCCTCTGTTCTCGGAGTTTGCCCAGACCTGGTTCGATGAGATGCGGATTCAGTGGCGCAAGACGCACATCGACACGGTACGCCTCACCCTGGACAAGTACCTGCTGCCCAACTTTGGGGAGCTGCAGGTTGGCCGCATCAAGAAGGCAGACATCCTCAGTTTCCGGTCGACACTCGCCAAAGTCTCCGGCCGGAAAGAAGAGAGTCTGTCGGCGACTCGCATCAACCACATCATGACGCCATTGCGCATGATCCTCAATGAGGCGGCCAACCGGTACGAGTTTACCTCGCCATATCACGGGATCAAGTCGCTCAAGGTGCCCCGCACCGACGTCGAGCCGTTCACGCTGGAAGAGGTGAAGGCGATCATCGACACGGTGCGGCCGGACTATCGCGCGTATTTCATCGTGCGTTTCTTCACCGGTCTGCGAACCAGCGAGGTTCATGGCCTGCAATGGCAATACGTGGACTTCGAGCGCCGTCAGATCCTGGTGCGCAACGCTTGGGTGAAGGGTGAACTGGTCTACACCAAGAACGATGGGTCCTTCCGGACGGTGGATCTGTCGGAGATGGTGTGCAACGCACTGCGCGAACAGCACAAGGTCAGCGGGAAGCATCCCTTTGTTTTCTGTTCCCGGGATGGCACGCCCCTTAACCCGAATAACGTGACCTACCGCGTGTGGCATCCGTTGCTCAGGCACCTGGGCTTGCGCCGGCGGCGCCCGTATCAAACCCGCCATACCGCGGCAACCCTCTGGCTGGCGGCCGGCGAGAGTCCGGAATGGATCGCCAGGCAGATGGGCCACACCACCACCGAGATGCTGTTTCGGGTCTATTCGCGGTATGTGCCCAATCTGACTCGCAAGGATGGCTCGGCCATGGAGCGGCTGCTGCGTTCCAACTTTGGCCATGCCGAGGGGGCAACGGCTGATGGCGAATACAGCCCGTCTGCACCTGAGTTGCCTGAGGGGGTGTCCGATGACCGGTAGTGCACACGCCGGGCGAAAACGGGTGGATCCGCTCCCCCAGAAACACCCAAATAGCCATCAGATTGAGCGCTTGGCGGCCTGCCTGGAATCCGCCTTCCGAATTCCAGCCGGAGATCATCTGGTGGCGGTGCTGGGAGATGGATCGGAGACCTCCAACAGCGAGGCGTTGCGGACCTGGGTGTCGCGGGAGGTTCACCGTATCCAGCGTGAGGCAGTCAACGGTTGCATGCCGCAACTGGCGGATCAACTGCATCGGCGGATGTGTCGGTGGGACGGGTTGGCATGAACATTCTGATCCCTTTGTCACCCGATGACCGTGCAGTGGTCCTGGACTGTCCCGGACAGGTTATGACCGTGTCCCGGGTCTGTCCGGGACACGGTGGGCCAGTGTCCCAGCTGCATGGAATGCTCGGTGCAACACGGTACGCGGACTTTCAGGAAGAGGGCACTCAATTGTTCAGGGGTGTCCCAGGACAGCGGAGGACACTGGTATGGGACAGGTAGGGACTCCCCCTGACAGTGTCCCGGCCTCGCTGACATTGCAGCAAGCTGCCGCACAGGCGGGATGTAGCGTGAAGACGCTCTATCGCCTGATGCAGCGGGGGCGCCTGTCGTACCACAAGGGTGGCGACAACCGCCGTTACGTGAGTGAGGCCAGGATTCGGGAATTGTTTCCTTAAGTTTCAAGCATATCAATGGCTTGTCGGTTTTTGGCTGATCTGAAATCGATTAACGTCGATATGTGCCCATCCATATGTGCCAATATTTTCTGCCCTCCGAAGGCAGGGGTCACTGGTTCGAATCCAGTCGGGCGCGCCATTTCATATCAAATCAAAGGCTTACAGCTTCTCCATCGGCGCCGAAATGGCCGATGAGTGCTGACCACGCCTGCCAGCACTCGTTCTCGGTGCTTTTGCGGCCAACACTCACTGAGCCGTGGCCTGCCTGCCTCGAATTGATGAACTGGGCCAAGCAGCAGTTATCCGGTCGGGAACCTGGCCGATGCGTGGAGGGCGGTAAGACCGAATCATCCCCGAAGGCACGGTTACTCGTCGCCAAGGCCCACGAGCGGGTCGCCAATGCCCGCCACGACTTCCAGCACAAGCTCTCTCGACAGATCGTTGACGACAACCAAGCGGTGATCGTCGAGACGCTGAAGGTCGGCAACATGATGAAAAACGCCAGACTCGCCAAGCACATCGGCGATGCGTCCTGGTATGCCTTGATCACCAAGCTGGACTACAAGACCAAGGAGCAGGGCAAGCATCTGGTCAAGATCGCCCCGTGGTTTGCCAGCTCCAAAACCTGCCATGTCTGCCAGCACAAAAGGGACGCCATGCCATGCCGTTGAACGTCCGGTCGTGGGAATGCCCGGCCTGCCACACACAACATGACCGGGATATCAACGCGGCGCTGAACATCAAGCATGAAGGCATAGTAAAGTTGAAGGCGGAAGGGCTGTCCGTCTCTGCCCATGGAGGCTTGCGTAAGCCCGGCACATCGCCGGCTGCTGCCTGAGAAGTGGGAAGCCTCGCCCGTGGCACGTCAGCGCTTAGGGCGGGGAGCAGTCACCGGCCGTAAACCGCTCGAACCGGACAGATTACTTCCGCTTCGTCTGCCCATGCCAATAGTATTTGTTAGCGTTCGCGGGAGTCCCGGACCGCGTCAAGTATGTTTGAGGTTGTGACTCTCGCGCTGACTCCAGGTACGTCAAACGGCGACCTGGACTCCCTACGCTTCGCGCGTAGCGAAAATATACTGCCGTCCTTTCTCCTGATTTCTACCTCTTCGCGCTGAGCCAGGATTAGCACTTTCGACAAGTTTTGCCGAGCCTCAGAGTATGTAAATACCTTCATTACGCTTACTCCAGCACCCTGATCCCGAGTTCTGTCGCCACTTGCTTCATGCGACGATCAAGGGTCAGCAATGGACACGACAGCTCCTGCGCGCACCGCAAGAAATATGCGTCATAGGCGTAAATCTCTTGCTCCAGAGCAATCTGCAGCGAGCTATGTATATCTACGGACATCAACCGAACGGGAATCCGTCCAATCGCCTTCTCGGCCTCCAAAGCCTCTGGCCGCGTAAGTTGACGGCGCTTAACCATCGCAGAAAGCGCGTTACCGATCTCATACGGCAAGATTTCAGGCGCCAACGCTGACGCGTCGATCGTGAGGCTGATGATTCGATCCCTTTCTGGCTCGTTTAGAGCAACCGCAAGGAAGATGTTGGTGTCGGCAATGATATCCATTTTGACAATTGTACAAAAGTCTGCAGTGCTTGCCTAGTACTCAAAGCTGAAAATATAATGGATAATATCGATCCGATTTCCATCCATTTTCAGACGAGTAGAAGACGATCGCCCGCCCAGCCCCTTTGATTGATCTGTCAGCCGAACAACGTGCCCTGCTGGAAGGCTTGGCGCGCCGTCGCGAAACATCCCACAGCCTGGTTCAACGGGCGCAGATCGTGCTACGCGCCGCCGATGGCGAACCCAACACCCAGATCGCCGCCGCAGTAGGTCTGGGCGAGGACGCTGTCGGTCAATGGCGGCGGCGTTGGACTCAGGCCAGCGCTGCGCTTGCCGCCTTGGCCGGTCAACCCAAGCGTTTGCGTGCCGAGGTTGAACGGGTCTTGTCCGACCAGCCGCGGCCGGGCTGCCCGGGTGAATTCACGTCCGAGCAGATTTGCCAGATCATCGCGCTGGCGTGTGAGAAGCCACCGCCACCTTTGACCCACTGGACACGCCAGGATCTGGCGCGCGAGAGCATCGCACGCGGCATCGTGACCTCGATTTCGGCCAGCAGCATCGGCCGTTTTTTAAAATCAGGCTGATCTCAAACCCCATCGCACCCGCTACTGGCTCAATCCTCATATCACCGATGAGGCCACCTTCCGTCAGGAGGTTCGCACGGTCTGTACGCTGTACCATCAGGCAACGCAGCTGCATGAACAAGGTGTTCATCTCATCTCGGTGGACGAGAAAACCGGCATCCAGGCTCTGGAGGCGATCCACCCGTCTCACCCGATGCGGGCCGGCCATCCCGAGGCCATGGAGTTCGAGTACAAACGCCACGGAACCCAGGCCCTGATCGCCAATTTCGAGGTCGCCACCGGGCGCGTGATCACTCCCTCCATCGGCGACACCCGCACCGAAGCTGACTTCGTGACCCACATCGCCACCACCGTGGACACCGATCCACAAGGCGAATGGATCTTCATCTGTGACCAACTCAACACCCAACACCCATAAATCGGCCAGCCTGGTGGAATTCGTTGCTCAACGCTGCGCCATCGACACCGAACTCGGCCGCAAGGGAAAGACGGGAATCCTCGCCAGCATGGAGTCCGGGCCGCCTTTCTACAGGACCCCACGCATCGTATCCGTTTCGTCTATACCCCCAAGCACTGCTCTTGGCTCAACCAGGTCGAGATCTGGTTCGGTATCCTGACCCGGCGACTGCTCCGGCGTGGGCGCTTCGCCTCCACCAAGGAGCTCAAACAACGCCTCCTTGACTTCATCGCCTTCTTTAACCAGACGCTCGCCAAGCCGTTTCGCTGGACCTATATCGGGAAACCGCTGATGGCATAAATTATCCAGAGTATTTCCGGTGCACGGTACTAGACTCTAGTCTTGCAAAAAATGCGTGATAGTGTACTCTTGACTTATGGAAAACATCATGAGTACAGGCTTTGAGTGGTTTGAGCATTACGCCAAGACGCATGGCTGCGAGATCTTGGTGCTGAATCAAGAACGGCTCTCGCCAGAGCAAGAACTGGTGCAGGACTTGATGACCATCGTTCATTGTTTTTCGTCTCGGTTGTATGGATTGCGAAACTACCGCAAGAAGCTCAACGAGGCACTTGGCAAAGATGAGGCCAGCGCCGAATGAAGGTGACACGGGTTGTGCACGCCAAGCGCCTGAACAAAGGCAAGGTCGAGGCGTTGCGCGAACAGGCGCGACGACTCGGGCAGGTGCGCTCCGAGACTTGGCAGTGTTTTGGCTCGATTGGCGGCGTTGGGTTAAGCGACCGCCAGAACCGACAAATGGATAAGACCCACGCGCAAATTCGCGACATCGTCTTTCAATCCGTTCATAAGGTCGTCGATAAAGCCACCGTGATCGCGGCAG
>NZ_FOFO01000004.1 GCF_900110965.1 Ectothiorhodospira magna | reverse complement strand
CGGTTCACTCCGTTCAAGCGGGTCAAGGCGATCTTGCTGGAACGGACTGAGCGCCTCCGGTTGGGACTGCTCAACCAGGACTCCAGTTGCTCGCCCAAACCCGGGCGCTATCAACGGAGATCGAATCACCGAATCAGCACTTTCGTGTATGAAATTCGGAGCAGTCAATCTGCAAGGGTAACCTCATCATGAAGACAGTGCGGCGACTACAACGCCGAAATACCGGGAGCAAGGGCGCTGATTTACTGTCCCGACTCTACGGAAACCGGGGAGTGCCAGACCCTCAGGAGCTGGATCACGGTCTTTCCGGGCTGGCCCCGTTTGAGGCGCTGAGCGGAATCCATCAGGCCACAGCCTTGCTGGAACAGGCGCTCATCCAGGAGCAGCGGATTTTAGTGATCGGGGACTTTGACGCCGATGGCGCTACCAGCACCGCTTTGGCCCTGCGCGCCCTGCGGGCCATGGGCGCGGTGGCGGTGGATTATCTGGTGCCCAACCGGTTTGAGTACGGCTACGGCCTGACGCCGGAGATTGTGGCGGTGGCTGTGGAGCGGCAGCCGGATTTGATCATCACCGTAGACAATGGCATTGCCAGTCTGGAAGGGGTGGTAGCGGCCCGGAATCGGGGTATACGGGTATTGGTGACCGATCATCATTTACCAGGAAGCAAGCTACCCGAGGCCGAGGCCATCGTCAATCCTAATCTGCCCGATGACCCCTTTCCCAGCAAAGCCCTGGCCGGGGTCGGGGTCATTTTCTATGTGATGGTGGCCCTGCGCGCCCGCTTGCGCCAACAGGGCTGGTTTCAGCATCGAGGTATCCCCGAGCCTAATCTGGGCACTTTGCTGGACCTGGTGGCCCTGGGCACCGTGGCAGACGTGGTATCCCTGGATCGGAATAATCGCATTCTGGTGGCCCAGGGATTACGGCGCATGCGGGCTGGACAGGCGTCGCCGGGGATTTTAGCCCTGTTGCAGGTGGCGGGCCGTAATCTGGCCCGAACCGTTGCCGCGGACCTGGGATTTGCCGCCGGCCCTCGCCTGAATGCAGCGGGGCGTATGGACGATATGGGGATAGGTATCGAATGTCTGCTGACTGACGATCCGGTCCATGCCCTGGCCCTGGCCCAGGCACTGGATGACCTGAACCGGGAGCGGCGGGAGGTGGAAGCCCAGATGCAGGATCAGGCTCTGGACAGTCTGGCCCCGTTACTGGAGCGGGGGTTGACCGGTGCGGGCAGCCATGGCCTGTGCCTGTACGAACCCAGCTGGCATCAGGGGGTGATCGGCATTGTCGCCGCCCGTATCAAGGATCGCCTGCATCGCCCCGTGATTGCCTTTGCCGATGCCGGTGACGGATTGCTCAAAGGCTCAGCCCGTTCCATTCCCGGTTTACATGTTCGAGATGCACTGGAGGCCATAGCCACCACCCATCCGGGCCTGGTGACTAAATTTGGTGGCCATGCCATGGCGGCAGGTCTGAGCCTGCCGGCGGTGCATTTTGAGTCCTTTCAGCAGGTGTTTGACGATACCGTGCGCCGGTGGGTTGATCCGGCGAATCTGGAGGGTGTGATTTGCAGTGATGGCCCCCTGTCTCCCCAGGAACTGACCCTGGAGACTGCCGAGATCTTGCGTGCCGGCGGTCCCTGGGGGCAGGGATTCCCGGAGCCTTTGTTCGACGGTGAGTTTGAGGTACTGGAGCGACGCTGGCTCAAGGGCAGGCATCTGCGCCTGCGTCTGCGCCATCCCGAAGGGGAAGAAGCCATTACCGGTATTGCCTTCAACGCTGACCCGGAAGACTGGCCAGAGGATCGGGAGCGAATGCACCTGGCCTATCGTCTGGACAGCAACGAGTACCGGGGTCTGTGCTCGGTGCAGATGGTGGTGGAGCACGTCTTCGTGGGCGACCATTTTTGGTATGGTCGAGGCTGTTAATTGCCATCTGGAGGTTTTATGGACACAGGGTATGCAAGACATTACGGCAAGATCATTCGAATCTGGGATTTGCCCACCCGGCTTTTTCACGGGGCTTTAATCATCCTGTTGGTGGGGCTGTGGTACACCAGCCGGGACGTGATGACCCTGCATTGGCACATGTGGCTGGGGTATGGGTTGATTGCCCTTTTGCTGTTTCGGATTCTTTGGGGGGTGATGGGTACCCAATCTGCCCGTTTTTCGGATTTTATCGCCGGGCCGGTGACGGTGTTCCAGTATTTCAAGGGGTTGTTCAGTGGCGACAGCCACCGGCATCCCGGTCACAATCCCATGGGGGGGTGGGCGGTGATGATCATGCTGGGCCTGTTGCTGTTCCAGTCCTTCACCGGTTTGTTTGCCAATGATCAGATTTTCAACCGGGGCCCCTTTGCCCGCATGGTGTCATCGTCCACCAGTGACTGGCTCACCGGTCTGCACAAGTTCACTTTTGACCTGATTTTGGTCATGGTGGGCATCCACATCACGGCGGTGCTGCTGTACTGGCTGCTGAAGCGGGATAATCTGATCCTGCCCATGATCACCGGGCGCAAGCGGGTGACCTGGTACGGGGCCGAGGATGTGAAGTTTGCCAACCTGTGGTGGGCGGTGCTGCTGCTGGCGGTCTGTTCCGCTCTGGTGTGGGCGGGGATCACCTACATTCCGTGATACCCCAAGGTTTGCCCTTGGGGTTCATGGGGCAGGGGGGGTATTCCCCCCTTGCCTTTTGGATCAGCGACGGGCGACCCGGAAATCGTCGTGACAGGTCCGGCAGGTTTGGCCCAGGCGGCCAATTTCCATACGAATCTGACGCTCGTTGGCATCGCTGTTGACCACGTCCAGCAGCCGGTTGGCCTGGGTTTCAAAGTCCCGGGCCATGGCGTCAAAACGGGCGCGATCAGTCCAGACCTCAGGTCTGGAGGCCGTGTTGCCCACATCGGAACCGTCTACATAGCCTTGCCAGGGCAGGTCAGCGGTACGGGCCATCTGTTCGGCGTACTTGGCCAGTTCTTCCCGGTCAAAAGGTCTGTCTCCCTGGGCCATGGCGCCCATGGGGCCCATGTTCCATTTGAAGACCTGGAACACCGCCTTGCGGTATTCGATGGCGTCTTCCGGGTCCACCGCCCAGGCGGTGCCTGCGGCCAGGGTCAGGATCAGTCCGGCAATCAGTGCCTTTGTTTGGGTTTTCATAATCTCTCCGTCATGGATGGTTGTGGGCGTCAGTTTAACATTCCTGACCTGTTGATACCGATGCCTATCCCATCATCGCCAAAAATCTCGCTTATCCCCCCAGTCTCCGCCCGGCGGAGGCGCTGACAGAGGAGGTTCAAGGAACGGGTGCTACCGCCGATATTACGGATAAAGTAGCTTGGGGAGGCATGGCATCCTCCCGGCTTGGCACCGGTTTCGGTGTCGATTGCATAATCAGGAGACATCTCATGGGAATCAGCCTTACTCTCCGTCAGCGCCTGGCGCTGATGATGGCGTCGGCCTTGTTGCTGATGTCCGCCATCGCCCTGATGGGCTGGGTCGGCATTGTACAGATTGAACAGCGTCTGCAGTCGGTCTACGACGACCGATTGGAGCCGATGGGGCAGTTGGGACGGATCAGCGAGCGAATCGCCGACTCACGGATGCAGTTGCGCATGGCCTTGAGCGATACCCGGCCCAATGCCATTGATACTGCGCTGCGCCGGGTTCGAGAGAATCAGCAGACCATGGATCGCATCTGGGCTGATTACAAGCAGACCACTCTGACGCCAAGGGAAGCTCAGCTGGCCGCCAGCTTCGAGCGCCAGTGGGCAGAACTGGATCGACGGGGGCTGACTCCGGTGATGGAACAGCTCAGGGCGGGGCAATGGGAAGCCACAGAGCAGTTATTGCAGCGGGAAGTCAATCAGCTCTATCAGCAAGCTGCAGACACCTTGCGCACTTTGATGGATTTGCAACTGGAAGTGGCCAGGGAAGCCTATCAGGATTCTTTGGCGCTCAAGGGACAGATCCGTAATGGCATGATTTTGTTGTTGGTACTGGCTTATGTTGTCACCCTGCTCGGTGGGCTGTTGCTGCTCAAACGTATTACGGGTGCGGTGGATCAGCTGGTGGCGGCCAGTGGCCGGATGGCCGACGGGGATCTGACGGTGGTTGTGGATGATCATAGCCATGACGAACTGGGGCGGGTGTCCCGGTCTTTTAATCGCATGGGGGACAGCTTCCGTAGCATCATTGGTCAGGTCAACGGCGCCACTGCCCAGTTATCAGCCGCCTCGGAACAGCTTTCTGTGGTGACTGAACAGACCTTGCGGCGGGTAGGGGATCAGCATTCCCAGACCGAACTGGTGGCCACGGCCATGAATCAGATGACCTCCACCGTGATGGAGGTGGCGCGCAGTGCCACCGAGGCATCCACGGCAGCAGCCAAGGCCAATGACGAATCCAGGGAATCCCAGGCGGTTTCCTCTCAGGCCATCAAGGCCATTCAGGAGTTGGCCCGGGAGATCAGTGGGGCTGCCGATGTGATTCAGCAACTAGAGGCAAACAGCGAAAAAATTGGTGCCGTACTGGATGTGATTCAGGGCATTGCCGAGCAGACCAATCTGCTGGCCTTGAATGCTGCCATTGAGGCTGCCCGGGCCGGAGAGCAGGGGCGTGGTTTTGCCGTGGTGGCCGATGAAGTGCGAACTCTGGCCAGCCGTACCCAAAGCTCCACCCGGGAAATTGAGTCCATGATCAAGTCCCTGCAGGAAGGTGCCAGAAGCGCGGTGCAGGTGATGCAAGCCGGTCGCCAGCGGGCTGAAGAGACTTCCACCGGCGCCAGTGAAGCGGACAAATCCCTGCGAACCATCGTGTCCGCCGTGGGGACCATTACGGACATGAGCGGTCAGATTGCCAGCGCTGCAGAGGAACAAAGTGCCGTGGCTGAAGATATTAACCGCAATGTGGTCCGTATCAGCGAAAGTGGCCACGATGTGTCCTCCGGCGCCCAGGAAACCGCCCAGGCGGCACAGAATCTGGCCCGGTTGGCGGCAGAACTGCGCGTTGCGATGGAGCGATTCCAGGTATAGTCGCCTGTATTCTGCACCGGCTAACGGGTATGCTTCGGCCATGGACATACGCTGCATCACCTTCGACCTGGATGATACCCTGTGGGACTGTGCCCCGGTGATCCAGAATGCGGAACGGGTTTTTCACCACTGGCTTGGGGTTCATTACCCACGTATTGCCGAGCGTCACAGCCTGGAGGCCATGATCCGTCACCGTCAGGCCTGGTTTGCCGAGCGCCGGCACCTGCACTACGACATGACCCGGCTGCGCAAGCACTGGTTGCGCATCCTGGCGGCCCAGTCGGGCTACGGGGACGAACTGGTGGAACCGGCGTTCCGGGTGTTCTGGGAGGCCCGCAATCAGGTGTCTCTCTACGACGATGTGCTGGAGACCCTGGATCGTCTCCGGGGCCATTTTCGCATCGGCGCCATCACCAATGGCAATGCCTGTGTGCATCACATCGGCATCGGTGACCGGTTCGATTTTGTGATCACTTCCGCCGCTGCCGGGGCCGCCAAGCCATCGGCGCGAATTTTCACCGCCGCCCTGGACGAGGCCGGTGTGGCCGCGTCCGAGACCCTGCACGTGGGAGATGATGCAGAGCGGGATGTGCGTGGCGCGGCCCGGGTGGGGATGCGTGCCGCCTGGGTCAATCCCCATGCCCTGGTGTGGGAGCACGGGGGGTCGCCACCGGATCTGACCCTGAGTTCGGTATCGGAATTGCCGGCCCGGTTGTTGCTTCGGTGAGCGGTATCACCTTCCCTGGGCCAGCACCGCCTCCAGTACCCCCCATACTGTCTCCAGCATGATCGGCTGGGCCTGGGCGGTGGGATGAATGCCATCCGCCTGCATCAGGTCCGGCTCCAGGGCCACCCCCTCCAGCAGGAACGGTACCAGGGGAATCTGATATTCCGCCGCCAGTTCGTGGTAGATTTGGTGGAACCTCTGGGTAAACTGTCTGCCCAAGTTGGGCGGTACCTGAATCCCCACCAGCACCACCTGGGCGCCCTGGTCCCCACTGAGCTGGATCATGCGGGACAGATTGTGCCGAATTTCGTCCAGGGCGACGCCCCGCAATCCGTCATTGCCGCCCAGGCTGATGATCACCAGTTCGGGTTGATGTCGTTCCAGGGCGCGGGGCAAGCGGGTCAGGCCGCCACGGGTGGTTTCTCCGCTGATGCTGGCATTGACCACGGTCCAGGTGTGGCCGTTTTGTTCCAGGCGCTGTTCCAGCAGGGCCACCCAGCCCTGTTCCACCGGGATGCCCCAGGCGGCGCTCAGGCTGTCTCCCATGATCAGCAGGGCAGGCCGTTCGGCCATCGCCGAAGCGGGCAGGCATAACATGCACAGCAAGAAAAGGAGTCGTGATCCCATGGTGTCTCAATCCTCCGCCGCCGTGGTATCGGCAAGCCGTCTGGTCAAATCTGTTCATGGTCCGGGGGGTGAACTGGCCATTTTAAAGGGTGTGGACCTGACGGTGACAACTGCCGAAGTGGTGGCCATCGTCGGGGCTTCCGGTTCAGGCAAGTCCACCCTGCTGGGTTTGCTGGCGGGATTGGACCTGCCCACGGCCGGCGAGGTTCAGTTGTTGGGCCGTGCCTTGGGGGGGCTGACCGAAGATCAACGGGCCATGCTGCGGGCCGGTCAAGTGGGGTTTGTATTTCAGTCCTTCCAGCTGCTGCCGGCCTTGACGGCACTGGAGAACGTGATGCTGACCCTGGAACTGTCCGGGCGGGCCGGGGATGCACGGACCGGGGCCATGGAGGCCTTGGAGCAGGTGGGACTGGCCCGGCGGATGGCCCATTATCCCGGCCAGCTTTCCGGTGGTGAGCAGCAGCGGGTGGCCATCGCCCGGGCCTTTGCCGCCCATCCCAGGGTGCTGTTTGCCGATGAACCCACTGGCAATCTGGATCAACAGACCGGAGAACAGATCATCCGCCTGCTGTTCAATCTCAAGGCGGTTTATGGCACGGCCTTGGTGCTGGTGACCCATGACATGGCGCTGGCGGACCGCTGCGAGCGGCGCTACCGACTCAATGACGGCGTGCTGGAGGCGGCATGAATCAGGTGTTGCGGTATTCCTGGCTGTCCCTGGGACGGGAATGGCGTGCCGGTGAATTGCGCATTTTGGCCATGGCTCTGGTCATTGCAGTGGCAGCCGTCACTTCGGTCAGTTTCTTTACCGATCGGGTGCAGCGGGGCCTGTCCCAGCAATCGACCCAGCTTCTGGGGGGGGATTTGAGTATCACCTCGTCTGCGCCCCTGGCGCCGGCGGTGGTCCAGCAGGCTGCCCATCTGGAACTGGAGACGGCCCGTCATGTGACTTTCCCCAGCGTCGTCATGACCGATGAGGCCTCCCAGCTTACGGAGATCAAGGCGGTCAGTGACCGCTGGCCCCTGCGGGGTTCGGTGCGGGTCAGTGATGTGCTCTTTGGAGAGGAGCGGGAAATCCACCGGGTACCTGACCGGGGTGAGGTCTGGGCCGAACCTCGCCTGTTACAGCTGCTGGGTCTGGCGGTGGGTGACCGGTTGCAGGTGGGGGATCTGGAAATGACCCTGACCCAGGTGCTCACCTACGAGCCGGACCGGGGCAGTGACCTGTTTCAGTTGGGCCCCAGGGTACTGATATCCCTGGAAGACCTGGAAGCCACCGGACTGGTGGTGCCGGGCAGTCGGGTGAGTCACCGTCTGTTGGTGGCCGGCAGCGAATCCCAGGTGGCCGCGTTTCGCAACTGGGCCCAGGAGAACCTGACGGAGCGGGAGCGTCTGGAGGGGGTTGGGGATGCCCGACCCGAACTGCAGGGGGCCATTGCCCGGGGTGAGCAATTTCTGGGACTGGCGGCTCTGGTGGCGGTGCTGCTGGCGGGGGGCGCGGTGGCGGTGGCGGCCCGGCACTACAGCGATCGTCAGTCCGATGTGAGCGCCGTCATGCGTTGTCTGGGAGCGTCACGGGCCTTTGTATTGCAGGTGTTCATTTTACGCATCCTCTGGCTGGCCCTGCTGGCCAGTGCCGTGGGGCTGGTGCTGGGCTTTCTGGCCCAATGGTTTTTAGCGGCCTTGCTGGCTCAGTGGTTCCCCGGCACATTGCCATTGCCGTCTCTGTGGCCGGCATTCACGGGGCTTGGGGTGGGGGTGGTCACCGCCCTGGGGTTTGGTCTGCCGGCCCTGTTGCGGATTGGTCAGGTGCCGCCCCTGCGGGTGCTCCGGCGCGACCTGGGAGCGCCACCCCCGGCCATGTGGCTGGCTCTGGTGCTAGCCTTGACCGCACTGGGGGGACTGCTGTTGTGGCAGGCGGGAGATGTACGACTGGCGGCCTGGGTTCTGGGGGGCGCCGGCCTGACGGTGGTGCTCCTGTGGGGGGCTGCATGGGCCTTGGTGCAGGGACTCAAGCCCCTGCGTACCCGGGGCGGCGTGGCCTTGCGATTTGGTCTGGCCAATCTGTCCCGGCGCGGGGCCTTGAGTGCGGTCCAGCTGGCAGCCTTTGGACTGGGGATCATGGCCCTGTTGCTGCTGGCGCTGGTGCGGGTGGATTTGCTCTCCAGCTGGGAGGGCAGCCTGCCGCCGGAAGCCCCTAACCATTTCATGATCAATGTTCAGCCAGATCAGGTGGACCCTTTGCAAAGCCTGTTCGAGGCAGAAGGTTTGCCGGCCCCCGTGTATTACCCCATGATTCGTGGTCGCCTGGTGGCGGTGAACGATACACCGGTGGATCCGGAAACATTGACCAATCCCAGGGCAGAGCGGTTGGCTTCCCGGGAGTTCAACCTTTCCTTTGCCCGTGAACTGCAGCCAGACAATCAGGTGGTGGCGGGTCGGTGGTGGTCCGACGATACCGATGGCCAGGAGTTTTCCATCGAAGAGGGGCTGGCCCAGACTCTGGGCCTTGGGCTGGGTGATGTACTGGAATTTAGCATATCCGGCGAAAGGGTCACCGGCCAGATCACCAGCCTGCGCAGCGTGGACTGGAATTCCTTCAATGTGAATTTCTTTGTGCTGTCACCGCCGGGCCTGCTGGAGGATCAGCCTGTCACCTATGTGACCAGCTTCCATCTGGCAGAGGGGCGTGCCGACCTGTTGACGGCCATGGTGAGACAGTTCCCCAGCATCACCATCCTGGATGTGCGGGCCTTGATGCAGCAGGTGCGTGACATCATCGACCGGGCCAGCCTTGCGGTGGAATATGTGTTTTTATTCACCCTGGCGGCAGGGGTGACCGTGCTCTACGCAGCCATTCATGCCACCCGGGATCTGCGTCGGCGGGAAAGTGCCATTTTGCGCACTCTGGGGGCCGGTCGGCGTCAGGTACTGATGGGCTTGTTGGCAGAATTTACCGTCATGGGGGCTTTGGCGGGTCTGCTGGCCAGCGCAGGTGCCAGTGGTATTGGCTGGGTGCTGGCCCATCAGGTGTTCGATTTGTCCTATGCCTTCAATCCCTGGCTTTGGGTGCTGGGTATCGCCGGCGGTGCCCTGGGTGTCGGTCTTGCCGGCTGGTTGGGTACCCGTGCGGTGTTGCGTCAGCCGCCTTTGCTGACCCTGCGTCAGCTCCCCTGATCGGGTTAGAAATGGATATACTCTGCCTCCATGCGCCATACCCGATACGATAAGTCATCCCTGGTTCATGAGTCCCGTGAGGCCCTGGTGGAGCGGTTTACCCCGCCAGGGGGCGGCCCGGACGTGCGCCTGTCCATGGCGCTGACCCATGCCCTGAAAGAACATGACCGCCAGCCCCGTCAGCCCCATTGCCTGGATGTGGCCGAGAATCTGCGGGTATTGGGGGTGGATAAAGATACCCTGATTGCAGCCCTGTTGCTGGACGCCCATTTTGACGAGAGTGTGTCTGACGAGGATCTGTCCCGTCATTTTGGCGAGTCGGTGTCCCGACTGGTGAAAAATGTCCATCTGCTGACCCGCTTTAGCAGTGCCCCAGGTCAGTTGGACGGGACACCGGAGCAGGCAGAGCGATTGCGTCGCATGTTGCTGGCGATGGTGGATGATGTACGGGCCGTGCTCATCAAGCTGGCTTACCGCCTGCAACATCTGCGGCTGATGTCCCAGGACCCGGATGCCCTGGCCCGATCCTATGCCCGGGAGACCCAGGAAATCTTCACGCCCCTGGCCAATCGTCTGGGGGTGGCTCAGCTCAAGTGGGAAATGGAAGACCTGGCCTTTCGTATTCAAAGTCCGGAACATTACCGCATGGTGGCCCGGTTGCTGGAGGAAAGCCGGCTGGAGCGGGAGCAGTATATTCAGGACTTCACCGATCGTCTGCGGTTGGCGCTGGAGGAAGAGCAGGTGGTCGCAGATGTGCGGGGCCGACCCAAGCATATCTACAGCATCTGGAAGAAGATGGACCGCAAACAGCTGGAATTTCAGGATTTATATGATTTGCGGGCGGTTCGGGTGATTGTGGATCGGGTGTCCACCTGCTATGCGGTGCTGGGGGTGGTGCATAGCCGCTGGCCCCATATTCCCAAGGAATTTGACGATTATATTGCCAACCCCAAAGACAATGGCTATCAGTCCCTGCACACAGCGGTGCTAGGCCCCCAGGGCAAGGTGGTCGAGGTGCAGATCCGCACCCGTGACATGGATGCCTTTGCCGAATTGGGGGTGGCGGCCCACTGGCGCTACAAGGAAGGCGGTCGGGAGGATCAGGCGCTGATGCGGGCCATTGCTTCCCTGCGTCGCCTGCTGGAGCATCAGGACAACGACCGGGAATTGCTGGAGGATTTTCGTTCGGAGTTATTTCAAGACCGGGTGTTTGTATTGACCCCCAGGGGGGATGTGGTGGATCTGCCCAAAGGCGCCACCCCCCTGGACTTTGCCTACACCATTCATACCGAGGTGGGTCATCGTTGTCGAGGCGCCAAGATCAATGGCCGTATTGTGCCTTTGACCTATGAACTGCGTTCTGGTGAGCGGGTAGAAATCCTCACCACCCGTCAGGGCGGTCCCAGCCGGGACTGGATGAATCCCAATATGGGGTATCTGCGGACTTCGCGGGCCAGGGCCAAGGCCCGCAGTTGGTTCAAGTTCCAGGATCATGACAAGAATCTGCAGGAAGGCCGGCAGATTCTGGAGCGGGAAGTTCAGCGACAGGGAGGCACTGAACCGGATATGGACGAGTTGCTCAGACGCTTTCATCAGCCCAGCCGGGATGAACTGTTGGTGGCCATCGGCGCCGGCGAGATCACGCCCGCCCAGTTGGCCAGTGCCCTGCAGGTGCCCATCACCCCCACTGCAGAGGAAACGCTTATGGGACGGCGTAGCCGTCGTCCCGCCAGCAAGGCTGGCAATGGTGAAAAAGGGATTCAGATCCGGGGGGTGGGGAACCTGCTCACCCAGGTGGCCCGCTGTTGCCGACCCGTACCGGGGGATGCCATTGTGGGGTACATCACCAGAGGCAAGGGGGTCACCATTCATCGGCGAGACTGTGTCAATATTCTGCGAATGCCCACGGAAAAGCGCTACCGTCTGGTAGAGGTGAGCTGGGGCGAAGAGCGTCAGGCCTATCCGGTGGTGGTGCATGTGGAGGCCTTTGACCGTCAGGGACTGTTGCGGGATATCACCCAGGTACTGGCCAATGACCGGGTTAACGTGCTGGCCGCCTCTACCCGTACCGATCCATCGGAACGTACCGTAACCATGGATCTGACCCTGGAGATCGCCGATACGGGGCAACTGAGTGCCGTGATGGACAAGATCGGTGCCTTGCCCAATATTTTTGCGGTACGGCGAGTGGCCACGGCCTGATCTCGTGCCGATTTACCCTTGATGGAGCCGCCGCGTGTGAAATCCCATGATTCCCTTGTTTGGTACCTGGCGCCGCTGGCTGTACTGATCATGCTCTCGGGTTGTGCTGCTGCGCCTGATATACGGGCACCTGCCCCAGTGCCTGTGCCGCCGCCGTCAGTGCCTGCACCTGCCCCGGTGCCGGTACCAGAGCCGGTGCCCCTGCCCCGACCGGAGGTGCGAGCACCCCAGGCACCAGTGATTGCCGGTGATCCCCGGCCAGGGCGTATGCCGGGAGGAGAAGGGGCTGGTCAACGGCCCCCATCGGCCCCACAGGCCCGGCCACCGGCGGTGGTGGCCCTGGCAGGAGATGCAGAACGTCACCTCATGGCTGATCAGCCTGAACGGGCCGCTGCGGCTCTGGAACGTGCGTTGCGTATTGCCCCTGATGATGCGTTGCTCTGGCACCGTTTGGCCCAGGTTCGATTAAACCAGGGTCAGGCAGAGGAAGCCGAGAGTCTGGCGGCCAAGTCCAATGATCTGGCCAGAGGGGATCGCGCCCTGCAGGCAGATAACTGGCAGATCATTGCCCAGGCCCGGCGGCTGCGGGGCGATGAACGCGGTGCCAGGGAAGCCCTGGAACGGTCCCGTCGACTCCAGCCGGAGCGTACTGGATGAGCGGGGGCAATACCGTAGTGGCGTTGCTGGGGGATGATGGTCCCCTGGCGAAGGCCATTACGGGGTTTCGGGCACGCCTGCCCCAGCAACAGATGGCTGCCGCCGTGGCCCAGGTGCTGGCGGAGGGGGGGACGTTGGTGGCCGAAGCGGGTACCGGTGTAGGCAAGACGTTTGCCTATCTGGTGCCGGTGCTTGTAGATGGGCGCAAGGTCATTGTCTCCACCGGCACCCGCAATCTTCAGGACCAGTTGTTCCACAAAGACCTGCCCCTGCTCTGTCAGGCCCTGGGGTTGTCGGTACGACGGGCCTTGCTCAAGGGGCGTTCCAATTACTTATGCACCCATCGTCTGCGTCTGGCTGTGGCAGAGGGCCCATTGTTGCCAGCCCGGTTACATGCTCCCTTGCAACAGGTGGAGCGCTGGGCGGCGGGCACACGGACAGGGGATGTGGCGGAGCTGTCCCAGTTACCGGAGGATGCAGAGATCTGGGCCAGGGTCACGTCCACGGTGGACAATTGCCTGGGTACGGACTGTTCCGATTATCAGGACTGTCATGTGTTGCGGGCCCGTCGTCGTGCCCAGGAGGCGGATTTGGTGGTGATTAATCACCATCTGCTGCTGGCGGATCTGGCCCTCAAGGATGAGGGTTTTGGCGATTTGCTGCCTTCGGCAGCGGCTTTTATTCTCGATGAAGCCCACCAGTTGCCGGATGTGGCAGGTCATTTTTTTGGTGTGACCCTCAGTGCCCGCCAGTTGTTGGAACTGGCACGGGATACGGTGGCTGAACAGGTCAACGAAGCACCGGACATGCCCTGGTTGCGGGAATGTGCCGATGATCTGGTCAAAGCGGTTAAGGATTTTCGTCTGGCCATGGGAGAAGGGATGCGCCGCGCCCCCTGGTCGACCCTGGCGGTGGCGCCGGGTATGGCGGTGGCCATGGAATCTCTGCAGACGGCCCTGCAATCCTTAAGCGAAGCCCTGGCGTTGGCAGCTCAGCGGGGCAAGGGACTGGAAGGCTGCGCCCGCCGGGTGCAGGATCAGCTACAGCGTCTGGCCTTGTTTGGTGGCCCCCGGGAGGATGCGGTGCAATGGTACGAGACCTGGACCCGGACCTTCAGTTTGCATTTGACCCCCCTGGATGTGGCAAGTCTGTTCCGTCAGCACCGGGGCGCCTGTGACAGTGCCTGGGTATTCACTTCAGCCACATTGTCGGTAGACGGGAATTTTGACCATTTTAATCGCCGCCTGGGTCTGGACGCCCCCAGAGGCCTGCAGTTGGACAGCCCCTTTGATTATGGGACCAACGCCCGGCTTTATTTGCCTGAAGGGTTGCCCGAACCCAATGCGCCTGGCTATACCGAAGCGGTGGCCCAGGCTGTCCTGCCTCTGATCCAGGCCAACCCTGGTGGTACGTTCATGCTGTTCACCAGTCACCGAGCCTTGCAGGTGGCTGCGGCCTGGTTATCTCATCATCTGGATCGGCCTGTGCTGGTGCAGGGCAGTGCGCCGCGACAGGAACTGGTCACCCGGTTTCGCAAGGTGGGTAACGGTGTGCTGCTGGGGGCGCAAAGTTTCTGGGAGGGTGTGGACGTGAGGGGGCAGGCCCTAAGTTGTGTGGTGATCGACCGCCTGCCCTTTGCCTCCCCTGGCGACCCGGTTCTGGAGGCTCGTATAGCTGCCATTCGTCGGGACGGGGGCAGTCCCTTTACTGCCTTGCAACTCCCTCAGGCAGTGATCGCCCTTAAACAAGGGGTGGGGCGTCTGATCCGTGATCCTCAGGACCGGGGTCTGCTGGTGCTATGTGATCCCCGCTTGCGCAGCAAGTCCTATGGTCGTCTGTTTTTGCAGAGCCTGCCCCCGGTGGAACAGGCCCGGACTTTACCTGAAGCCCTGGATTTTTTACGGCACCTGGCGCCGCAGTCTGAAACCGACTGAATACCTTTGACGATGTTAATGGATGTGGTTCGTATTCATGCATGCAACTCAACGCCCCGACCGTCCCCTGACAGCCGTTTTGCGTCACCGTCCCGAGGATTTTCAGGTGGAGGAAATCCCCGCTACCCTGCCTGATGGGGAGGGTGAGCATGTCTGGCTCCATGTGCGCAAACGGGGCATGAATACCGATGACGTTGCCGTGTTACTCGGGCGCATTGCCGGAGTGCCCCGCCGGGCTGTTGGCTATGCCGGTCGCAAGGACCGCCACGCAGTGACGACCCAATGGTTCAGTGTCCATCTGCCGGGTCGGGAGGCACCGGCCTGGTCCGAGCAGTTACCGCCTGCTGTGGAAGTTCTGGACGCCCGGCGTCACCGGCGTAAACTCCAGACCGGTCACTTGCGGGGCAACCGGTTCGTGCTGGTGCTGCGTCAATGTGCAGGGGATCGGGACAGGGCACAAACCCATTTGGCCCTGCTGCAGCAGCGGGGGGTGCCTAATTTTTTCGGTGCCCAGCGTTTTGGCCGTGATGGCAGTAATGTGGCCAAGGCAGAAGCCCTGTTCCAGGGCACCTTGCTGGTGCGGGATCACAAGCTGCGGGGGATTTATCTGTCGGCTGCCCGGGCAGAAATCTTCAACCAGGTGCTGGCGGCCCGGTTGGACAATGGCACCTGGGACCAGGCCCTGCTCGGTGACGCCCTGCAACTGGATGGGCGGGGTAGTTTTTTCATCAATCAAGGGGATGATCCAACGGTGCCCGAGCGGTTGGCGGCCCAGGCCCTGCACGTGACCGGCCCCTTGTGGGGGTGTGGAGATCTGGCCACCACAGGCCCGGTGGCAGCCCTGGAGTCCGAGATTGCGGCAACCATGCCGGTTCTGGCCCAGGGGCTTGAAGCGGCGGGCCTGACCCAGGAACGGCGGGTTCTGCGCATTCGGCCCCAGGCGTTGAGCTGGCATTGGGAAGACGAGCATACCTTGCAGCTGGATTTCACCCTGCCAGCGGGTGCCTTTGCCACCACTTTGGTGGACGGATTGGCCGATACGGGGGCTTGCGGTTAAATGGCCCTGGAGGGCCGTGGGCCGGGTTTGTGTGCAACCTGGTCGCGCAGGTAAACCGGCAGGGCGGATTCAGCCGAAACCACCTGACCCTGGCGAAAATCCCTGGCGGCCAGTCGGGCCACTTCGGCAGCGCTGGGCAAGGCGTCCGGCATGGGTCTTCCACTCAGGCATGGTCCCAGGCGGGCTTCCAGTACCGCCTGATGGGCAGCCCAACCGTGACCCACCCCCATCCAGCCCTGCCATTGGGGTAGAGGCACATCGCCGGGCGGACAGACCCGCTCCTCGGTAACGGGGACCACCAATCCATCCCCATCCCCATGAAAGGCGCCCCAGTAGACTTCTCCCATACGGGCATCCAGGGCTGCCAGCACCTGATTGGCCCCTTCATCCAGACCCTGTTGGGCCAGGGCGGCCAGTGTGGAAACGGGCACCACCGGCAGGTCGGCAGCAAAGGCAGCCCCCTGAATCACACCCACTGCAATGCGGACTCCGGTAAAGGCTCCAGGTCCCCGGCCAAAGGCCAGAGCATCCAGTTGCCCCAGGGACAGCCCAGCCTCTGCCAGCAGTCCCTCCATCATGGGCAGGATCAGGCGCCCATGGGCACGGGGTTCCACTTCAAATCGAACCCAGATATCCCGATCCAGGAGCAGGGCAGCGGAACAGGCTTCGGTGGCAGTCTCAATGGCCAGCAGTTTCATCAAAATTTTCCAGACCGCTCAGGTTTTTCAGTGCGGTGAGATCGTGCAGATGGATGATACCCGTCTTTTCGGACAGGTAGCCCCGCCGTTTCCAGTCGGCAAAGAATCGGCTGACGGTTTCTACCGTCAAGCCCAGCAGTTCTCCTGTCTCGGTGCGGGACAGAGGCAGGGGCATACTGGGATAATGGCCGTTTCTGGCGTACCAGTAGAGCAGAAAAGCAGCCAGTCGTTCGCTGGCTTTTTTGGTGCCCAGTTCCAGGGCCAGGTTTTCTACCTGTTGCAGGGCCAGCGCCCACCGGGCCAGCAAGGCATGATTGAGTGTGGGGTGGGCGGCCTGAAGTTGCTTGAGCACTGGCAGGGGCAGGCGGCAAATTTGAACCGGAGTGAGGGTGGTGGCTGTGTGGTTATAGGTATGTCCCATCAATCCTTCCGCCCCCAGCACATCACCCTGGGTCAGCAGGCGCAGGATTTGATCCCGGCCATTCACCGCCGTGCGTGTCAGCTTGATGACCCCTTCCTTGAGGGTGAACGCGGCGCTGGCCGGCGCGCCTTCCCGGTAAAGCAGATGACTGGCCGGAAGATTCAGGTGTTCTGATGGATTGTCGAGCTGAAATACCACCTCGTCGGGCAAATCCCCGAACAGGCTGACGGACCGTACCGGACAGCGTCGGCAGTCGTTATCCATCTGGGGGATAGCAGGGCGCCCTGGCAGACGGGGGCTGCGTCGAAGAGAACGACTGGCGGGGGGGCTGCCACCTGGTTTTGGATCACGTGGACTGGACAACGACAAACCCTCTGCTGATTCTGATAACACAACCGATCTTGCAAGATGTTTTATGCTACCACGATCAATGGTTGACCCTGAGCAGCACCACGACAGCGCCGGTGCCGCCGTCCGTGGGGCGGGCAGAACAAAAGGCCAGAATGTCGGAACGCTGCTGCAGCCAGTGGACCACCCGGCTTTTGAGTACTGGCCCCCGGTTGCTGGAGCGCAGCCCCTTGCCGTGGATGATGCGCACGCAACGCAGTCGTTGGGTGCGGGCTTCGGCCAAAAACAGGCCCAGGGCCTCGTGGGCCTGTCGGGCAGTCATGCCGTGTAGATCCAGCTCTGCGCTGATCCGGTAATATCCCCGGCGCAGCTTCTTGAATACCTGTCGCTGCAACCCCTCACGCATGAAGCTGACCTCATCGCCAGGCTGCAGATCAGTGACCTGGAACGGGTCTTCCATCAGTGCGTCCAGGGCACGTTGATGGTCTGCTTCTGTCTGACGGGGCCGGGGTGGGGGGCGGTGAGGCCGTAACTCGGCCCGGTCCGCATGCACCTTGGCTACCGGGCCAACGGCCTGGCGAAATAGGGTAATGTCATCATCCCGGGAATCCTGGGGGGGCATGATCAGGGGTCCATTGCCGGTGGCGTTGATGGAAGCGCGACTTTACATGGGCCAAACATGGGCCAAGCGCCCGCTTTCCAGTATATTAACCGCTTGACTTCACAGTGACTCGATATGCACATACTGCTCAGTAACGACGATGGTGTCCATGCCCCGGGCCTGCAACTGCTGGCCAAAACCCTGCGTACCTGCGCCCGAGTTCATGTGGTGGCGCCAGACCGGGACCGCAGTGGTGCCAGCAATTCCCTGACCTTATCCAGGCCGTTGCGTGCCGATATTCTCGATAACGGAGATGTGCGCGTGGATGGTACCCCCACGGACTGTGTTCATCTGGCCATCACCGGCCTTTTGGAACAGGAGCCGGACATGGTGATCTCCGGGATCAACGCAGGTGCAAACCTGGGGGACGATGTGCTGTATTCAGGGACTGTGGCTGCGGCCATGGAAGGGCGTTTTCTGGGTCTTCCGGCCATTGCCGTATCCCTGGCCGGTTATCCCTGTCGACATTTTGAGTCTGCCGCCCGTGCCGTGATGGAACTGCTCGACCGTCTGGGTAACATGCCTCTGCCGCCGGATACCATTCTCAACGTCAATGTACCTGATCTCCCCTGGGAAGAGATTCAAGGCTTTGAGACCACCCGGCTGGGTCATCGCCACAAGGCTGAACCGATCACCCGATCCACTGACCCCAGGGGGCGTCCCATTTACTGGGTCGGCCCTGCCGGGCCAGAGCAGGATGCCGGGCCGGGTACGGATTTTCACGCCATACGTTCAGGTTACGTTTCCGTCACCCCGATCCAGGTGGATCTGACCCGCTATGACGCCATGGATGTGGTCAGTCGCTGGCTGACAGGAGCCCAGGCTTGAGGCAGCACCTGACGGGGATCGGCATGACTTCCCAGCGGGCGCGGGACCGTATGGTCCAGCGCCTGATGGCGTCGGGCATCCGGGATCCGCGGGTACTGGAAGTGATGGGGGCCACGCCGCGCCATCTGTTTGTAGACGAAGCCCTGGCCCATCAGGCCTATGAAAATATTGCCCTGCCCATTGGTTTTGGTCAGACCATTTCCCAGCCCTATATCGTGGCCCGGATGACCGAGGCCCTGATACAGCGGGATATTCCCCAACGGGTACTGGAGTTGGGGACCGGGTCGGGCTATCAAGCTGCCATTTTGGCCCAACTGGTGGATCGGGTCATCAGCCTGGAACGGGTCCGGCCCCTGCAGCGCCGGGCCAGAGAAGTGCTCAGTCAGATGGGGCTGCACAATATCAGTTTGCGTCATGTGGATGGTACCCTGGGATGGCCGGAGCATGCGCCCTATGACGGTATTGTGCTGACGGCAGCACCTCGCCGGATTCCTGATGCCCTGTTATTGCAGCTGAGCATGGGGGGGCGTTTGCTGGCGCCGGTGGGAGATGAGCATGATACCCAGTCGCTGGTGTGCATCACCCGTACCGAACGGGCATTCTTCAAGGAAAATCTGGGGCCGGTGACATTTGTGCCCCTGTTGTCGGGGGAAATCCTGTGAAGCTGTTTGGCCCCCTCTATGATCGGGTTATGGATTGGGCCAGGCATCGCCATGCCTCCCGCTATCTGGCGGCCTTGTCTTTTGCCGAATCTTCCTTTTTTCCGGTGCCGCCGGATGTGATGCTGGCACCGATGGTGGCCGCCCGGCCTGATCAAAAAATCCGGCTGGCCACCGTCACCACGGTATTTTCTGTGCTTGGCGGTCTGTTGGGGTATCTGCTGGGCTATCTGGCCTTTAGCCTGCTGGAACCCTGGATCGTGGCCGCCGGCCATGGTGAGGCGCTGATCCTGGCTCAGGAATGGTTTACGGTCTGGGGGGTGTGGGTGGTGCTGGTGGCAGGTTTTTCCCCCATTCCTTACAAAGTCTTCACCGTCACTGCCGGCGCGCTCTCCATGGCTTTGCTACCCTTTATTATCGCCTCCTTCATCGGTCGGGGCGCCCGCTTCTTCGCTGTGGCCCTGCTGATGGGTTGGCTGGGGCCAAGGGTAGAACCCAAATTGCGTCCCTATATTGAATGGCTGGGTTGGTTGACGGTGGTCTTGCTGGTGGTGGCGATACTGATCTATCAATTTTTGGGGTGAATAAACGTCGTGAAGGCGCTGGCTCTGATTGTGGTGATGGTGCTGTTGGTGTCGGCCTGCGCGACACTGGTGCCGGAGGAGCCGGCTTTTCGCTCCGGTGTACATACGGTCAGGGAGCGGGAAACCCTGTATTCCATCGCCTGGCGTTACGGGCTTGAGTGGCAGTCCCTGGCCAAATGGAACGGCATCAGCGCACCTTACACCATTTATCCAGGGCAGCGATTGCGGATGAATCCTCCCCCCGGACAACCGGCCCCCACCCGCACGGCGGCAACCCCGCGAGAAACCCGCACGGAACCGGATCGTCCGGCGGCTTCCCCATCACCACCGGCACCACCCGCCCAGCGTCCCTCGCCGCCGCCGGCCACGCCTCCACCCCGCCCCACCCCCCCGGCGGCCCCCGCTCCTCCTCCAGCTGCACCACCGGCGCGTCCAGCCCCGCCCCCCGCCCCCCCTCCCCGGACATCGCCTCCGGCGGCCACGGGAACCCTGACCTGGCAATGGCCGACCGAGGGTCAGGTGATCCGCCGTTTTGAGCCTCAGGGTACCGGAAAAAAGGGCATTGCCATTGCCGGACAACGGGGGCAGCCGGTGCGGGCTGCGGCACCCGGACGGGTGGTTTACAGTGGCAGTGGACTGGTGGGCTATGGCAAGCTTATCATCGTCAAGCATGATGACAGTTATCTGAGTGCTTACGGGCACAATGAAAAAATTCTTGTAAATGAAGGCGCTACGGTTTCCGCCGGTCAGCGGATCGCGCTGTTGGGCGATACCGGAACCGATCGGCCCATGCTGCATTTCGAGATTCGCCGGGACGGCAAGCCTGTTGATCCGCTGCGCTACATGCCGCGCCGGTAAGCTGGGGGCGGTGCTGTCTCCGCACAGGAGGGGACATGCCCAAAAGGCCAGCCAGAAATCCTGCATGTGAACGGGATAAGGAACCTCTGGAACTGGACGGGGAAACCCGTGATAACGAGATTTCAAAGCCGTCGGAGGTTGCAGACCCGGACCTGAACCCGGATCATCGTTCGGATGAGCAGGAAGACCTGTTCAGCGCTGGGGAACTGCCTGGAAGGGATAGGGATGCCACCCGCATCTATCTGAGTGAAATTGAATTCTCCCCCTTGCTGACGGCTGAGGAGGAGGTGTACTACGCCCGTCTGGCCCAGCAAGGGGATGAACGGGGCCGGCGCAAGATGATCGAATGTAATCTGCGTCTGGTGGTCAAGATTGCCCGTCGTTACATGAACCGGGGGCTGGCCCTGCTGGATCTGATTGAGGAGGGGAATCTGGGGCTGATCCGGGCGGTGGAGAAATTTGACCCGGAGCGGGGATTTCGTTTTTCCACCTATGCCACCTGGTGGATTCGCCAGACCATCGAGCGGGCCATCATGAATCAGACCCGCACCATCCGTCTGCCCATCCACGTCATCAAGGAACTGAACGTCTACCTGCGAGCCGCGAGAGAACTGGCCCAGGTGCTTGATCACGAACCTACGGCAGAAGAGGTTGCCCGGCATCTGGATAAATCCGTGGACGAGGTCAAGCGGATGCTGGCCTTGTCAGAACGGGTGACTTCGGTTGACCTGCCCATGGCCAAGGGCAGTGACCGCCCTTTGCTGGATGTGATCCCCGACGAACAGACCCCCGAGCCGGATTCTTTGATCCAGGAGGAGGACGTGATCCATTATGTGGATGAGTGGCTCATGGAACTGGACGAAAAGCAGCGGGAGGTGATCGTGCGCCGGTTTGGTCTGCACGGTTTTGAGCGCAGCACCCTGGAACAGGTGGGGCTGGAACTGGGGGTCACCCGGGAACGGGTGCGTCAGATTCAGATGGATGCCCTCAAGCGCTTGCGGAAAATTCTGGAAAGTCGGGGCTTTTCCGAAGAGACATTGTTGCACAAGTGACCGGAACCGGCTCAGTCTGATGGCAACACCAGGGCAGCAGCCACCTTTCGGCCTTCGCTGGCGATGACATTGTAGGTGCGGCAGGCGGCGGGCGTGTCCATGATTTCCAGTCCGATACCCTGGGCCATGCACTGTTGCAGGAGTCCCTGATCCGGTGTCAGCCGGGTTGGGCCGGTGCCCAGCAGGATGATGTCCGGTGTCCGGGCCAGAACCGGCGCCAGACTGCCAGCAGACAGCGCCTCGGTCAGGGTGGGCGCCCAATCGGTGATGAGGGTATCTGGCATGACCACCAGGTTGTGCCGGTGGCAGGTCTGGTTGATCCGCACCCAACCTGGGCCATGGCCGGTGATCAGGTGCCGACCTGCGGCATGTTCGAGTGTCATTTTCATGGTGCAAACCTAACCGGGTTAACCGGTGCAAGACAAGTACAGCCTTATGATTGACAGCCTTACGGGGGGTCAGTATCGTTCCTTGTTTGTCATGCACACTTTCCATTCACGCCCTTGCGACCATCCGGATTACCCCTGTGATTGAAGAGTTTCCCAGAATCAAGCGACTTCCCCCCTATGTCTTCAGCATTGTCAACGACCTGAAGGCCAAGGCCCGCGCCAGGGGCGAGGATGTGATTGATTTCGGGATGGGCAATCCTGATCAACCCACTCCTGCCCATATTGTGGACAAGCTGGTGGAAGCCGCCCAGCGGGGGGACACCCATCGCTATTCCGTTTCCAAGGGTATTCCCCGTCTGCGCCGGGCCATTTGCCGATGGTACAAGGACACCTATGACGTGGAACTGGACCCGGAAACCGAGTCCATCGTCACCATCGGTTCCAAGGAAGGGCTGGCCCATCTGGCCCTGGCCACCCTGGGACCGGGGGACGCCGTGCTGGTGCCCAATCCCGCTTATCCGATCCACCCCTATGGTTGTGTCATTGCCGGGGCGGACATCCGCCATGTCCCGTTGACGCCGGATGTGGACTTCTTTGCCGAACTGGAACGGTCGATTCAGGATTCATGGCCCCGTCCCAAGATGCTGATTCTGAATTTCCCCGCCAATCCTACCACCCAATGTGTGGAACTGGATTTCTTCGAGAAAGTGGTGGCCATCGCCCGGGAGCATCGAATCTGGGTGGTACACGATCTGGCCTATGCCGAGATCGTTTTTGACGGCTACAAGGCCCCGTCCATTTTGCAGGTACCCGGTGCCAAGGATCTGGCCGTTGAGTTCTACACCCTGTCCAAGACCTACAACATGCCCGGTTGGCGGGTGGGCTTTATGTGCGGCAACCCCACCCTGGTGGCGGCCCTGGGCCGGATCAAGTCCTACCTGGACTACGGTACTTTCACACCGATTCAGGTCGCGGCCATCACGGCCCTGGAAGGCCCTCAGGATTGCGTGGAAGAGATCCGTCAGCTTTACCGGGTGCGGCGTGATGTGCTCTGTGATGGTCTCAATGCCCTGGGCTGGCCGGTGGAAAAACCCAAGGCCACCATGTTCGTCTGGGCGCCTATTCCTGAACAGTACCGGCATATGGGATCCCTGGATTTTTGCAAGAAATTGCTGCGGGATGCCAAGGTGGCAGTATCGCCTGGAATCGGTTTTGGGAGTCATGGCGATACCCATGTGCGGTTTGGCTTGATCGAGAACGAGCACCGTACCCGCCAGGCGCTGCGTGGCATCAAAGCCATGTTCCGTAACGATGCCAGGACCGCAGGGAATACCTGATCCCTCTGCCAAAGCCTGCCTGCCAGGGCGACCCTTGTGGTGTCGCCCGTATCCTCTTGTGCCAGCGCGGCCACGAATGTCCGCGACTGGCATGAACTGTGCTGCCCGCTGATTTCCCTGCTCTTGTTGCCAGCTGTTTTGGCCGTCCCGTTATGCTTAGGATATGCCGGGAACGGTCACCGGGGCCTCAAGAATCATGGAACCGGGCCGATGATTCTGGATAAGACAATAGGGGAAGCAAAACCATGCCCAAAACGATCCTTACGGTGGATGACTCCGCTTCGATTCGCCAGATGGTGTCCTTCACCCTCAAGGGGGCCGGCTATACGGTCACTGAGGCGGTGGATGGTCAGGATGGGCTTGACAAAGCCAAGTCGGGCAAATTCGACCTGATTTTCACCGATCAGAACATGCCGCGCATGGACGGGATTACCCTGATCAAGCAATTGCGCGCCATGCCCCAATATAAAGCGGTACCCATCTTGATGTTGACCACTGAATCTGGCGATGCCATGAAATCCCAGGGCCGCGCTGCGGGGGCGACGGGCTGGCTGGTCAAGCCTTTCGATCCCCAGAAGTTGCTGGAGGTGGTACGCAAGGTGATCGGCTAAGGGCGCAAGCCTTCAACTCCGGCGGGGACTATTGGCATGACCATAGACATGAGCCAGTTCTACCAGGTGTTCTTCGAAGAGGCCGCTGAGCATTTGGCGCAGATGGAAAGCCTGTTGCTGGAGCTGGACGTGGAAACGGCTGACAAGGAAATGCTCAACGCCATTTTCCGGGCCGCCCACTCCATCAAGGGAGGGGCGGGCACTTTTGGTTTTTCCGACATGGCTCAGGTGACCCATGTACTGGAAACCCTGCTGGATCGGCTGCGCAAGCAGGAACTCAAGCCAACCACGGCGATGGTGGACGCCTTTTTGGATGCTGGTGATGTACTCAAGGCGCAGCTGGCGGCTCACCAGGAGGGGGATACCTTTGAAGATCCCAGTATCGCCCAGGTCTGTGCTGTCCTGCAGCAGTTGGCCCACGGAGATGCCGCCTCGCCCCTTGCCGTCACCCCGCCACCGCCCCCCCCGCCGGTTGCCCGCACCAAGCCTGAAGTTGCCGCTGATTCTGCCGGGGCCGGGCCGGTAGACCATGACGAAGGAGAGACTGCGCCGGTCTGCTGGCGGATCGAGATAGACCGTAATCTGGCGGGGGAGGCATTGGCCACCTCTTTGGATGGTCTGGTGGAGGTCCTGTCTGAAAAAGGCACCCTGGAACAGCTTTCCGGGGAGGAGGAGACGACCCTGTGCTGGCATTTGACCACGGCGGTGGATCGTTCCGAGATTCTCGATACCCTGGATTTTGTCTGTGATGAGGCTGCGGTGAAGCTGGTGCCGGTAGCCAGCGTGCCGGCTGACGATACCGAAACCGGGGAAGATCCAGGATATGGTTTCTTTGCACCTCCCACGGAAGAACCGGTGGCATCGAATGATGAGAATGATGAGGGCTATGGTTTTTTTACCGATGCCCCCGGTGCGACCCAGGCGATGGATCAGGAACACCCCGGATATGGTCTGTACGGGGGTGCTCCGGGCATGGAACAGGTGGCGGCCCAGGTGGCGCGCCAGCAGCAGGAAGCAGATCAGGGGTTCGGATTTTTTGAGGATGCCCCAGGTGGCCCTGCAAGTGAACAGGCCCCATCGTCAGGCGCTGCCCCGCCGGTCAATGTCCCGCCTGCCGGCGGTGGCCCCCGTCAGCCACCGCCCCGGCGCCCCCCCGCTGGTGATACCTCCATCCGGGTCAGCGTGGAGAAGGTGGATCAGCTGATCAATCTGGTGGGAGAACTGGTCATCACCCACGCCATGATGGCCGAGTCCATTTCCATGCTGGACCCGGTGACCCATCAGTCCATTTTTAACGGACTGTCCAATCTGGAGCGCAATTCCAGGGATCTGCAACAGGCGGTCATGTCCATTCGCATGATGCCCATCAGTTTTGTCTTCAACCGCTTCCCCAGGGTGGTGCGGGACACCGCCAGCGCCTTGTCCAAGAAGGTGAACCTCAAGCTGATGGGGGAAGATACCGAGCTGGACAAAGGACTCATCGAACGCCTGGCGGATCCGCTTAACCATCTTGTGCGTAACAGCATCGACCACGGCATCGAATCACCGGCTCAGCGTCAGGCTGCGGGTAAGCCTGAAGCCGGCCAGATTGTCCTGCGGGCCAGTCATCAAGGGGGCAATATCGTGGTGGAGGTCAGTGATGATGGCGCGGGCCTGAATCGGGAAAAGCTGCTGGCCAAGGCCATGGAAAAAGGGGTACCCCTGCCGGAAAATCCGTCCAACAAGGACGTCTGGCATCTCATCTTTGCGCCAGGATTTTCCACCGCAGATACAGTCACCGACATTTCCGGGCGTGGGGTGGGCATGGATGTGGTCCGTCGGAACATCGAGGAGATGAATGGTCGGGTGGAGATTGATTCAGAACTGGGCCAGGGGACGCGCATCGTGATCCGTTTGCCCCTCACCCTGGCCATTCTCGATGGCATGTCCGTGCGTATGCATGATGAAATTTTCATTCTGCCACTGACCGCAATCCGGGAATCGGTGCGCCCACGTCGGGAGCAGGTCAAAACCGTATCCGGCAAGGGTCGGGTGTTTCAGGTGGGGGAAGAATACCTGCCTTTGGTGGAACTCAGACGTATCTTTTCCCAGGATGCCGCCCACCTGCCGGTGGAAGATGGCATCGTGGTGATTGTGGATACCGGTGAGGGTCGTGCTGCGCTGCTGGTGGATGAACTGATGGCCCAGCATCAGGTGGTGATCAAGAGCCTGGAAACCAACTATCGCAAGGTCGATGGGGTGTCCGGTGCCACCATCATGGGTGATGGGCGTGTGGCATTGATTCTTGATGTGGATGAGCTGATGAAGATCAATCGCAGGCTCAATCCATCAACAGCACCCACGATGGTGCAGGAGTCCGGGACATGACTGACAAGACAAAGGACAGGGCAATCATCAACGCAGAAGAAAGCCGTGAATACCTCACCTTTACCCTGGGGGATGAGGAATACGGCATGGATATCCTCAATGTCCAGGAAATCCGTGGTTACGATGCCGTGACCAAAATTGCCAATTCCCCGGATTTCATCAAGGGTGTGATCAACATGCGTGGGGTGATCGTCCCCATCATCGACATGCGTTTGAAATTTCATCTGGGGGATGCAGAGTACAACCAGTTCACGGTGGTGATCATTCTCAACATTGTGGGCCGGGTGGTGGGCATGGTGGTGGATGGCGTCTCTGATGTGGTGGCGCTCAAGCCGGATCAGATTCGTCCGGCTCCGGAATTTGGAGCCATTCTGGACACAGCTTACATCGATGGTTTGGCGACCCTCGATGAGCGTATGGTCATTGTGGTGGACATCGAGAAACTTATGAGCAGCGGCGAAATGGGTCTGATGGATCAGATTCAGTCAGGCGCCGTGTAGCTGTCATTATCCTGAGTGGAGGATACGCACATGCGCTGGTTTGACAATCTCTCCGCGGGCATCAAAATCGGATTTCTCGGTGGTGTCCTCATTTTTGCCCTGGGTTTTGCCGCTTACGAGGCTTACCTGGGCTTTAGCAGCTGGTCCAATTATTCCCAGCAGATTCGTGATAATCGCTTGCCGTCCATTCGTGCCCTGGGAGCACTCAACACCGAGCGTATGGTGATTCGGGCCCAGACGGTAGAGGTGTTGGTGCAGCATGATGCCTACGAGGATAAAGCTGCCCTGCGTGACATTGCGGCCCAGCGCAGCCGGTCCTGGGACATCATCGATCGCAACTGGAACGAAATCTCCAGTATTCCCCGCATGACCGAGGAGGGCCAACGGGTGTTCACCCGGCTTACCGGGGAGTATCAGGCCTGGCGTGCCATTTATGTGGAACTGGATCGCCTGATCCAGGCCATGATCAATACCACTGACCCGGCGGGTTTTGATCAGCTGATGAACGAGTATCGTGCCACCATGAACCGTATGGTCCCCATTTCCAACGTGATGGGGAGCACGTTCGAGGAATTGGTGAACGGCAATATGGCTCGGGCTACAGCCCATGCCACGGAGGCGGTGGAGAGTTCCCAGGCAGAAATTCGTCAGGTGATCTGGCTGGCCGCCATTGCCATGGTACTGGCTATCGCCCTGGCCACCCTTACGGTCATCAGTATGGTGCGCCCCCTCAAGGCTCTGGTCATGCATTTTAGTGCCATTGGTGATGGCGATTATGACCAGAAGATTCAGACCCAACGTAAGGACGAGATCGGCATGGCCCTCAAGGGGCTGTCGGACATGCAGACCAAGCTCAAGGCGAACATCGCCGAGACCAAGCGGGTGGCGGCGGAAAACCTGCGTATCCGCTACGCGCTGGACAGTGTGTCCTCCAATGTGATGGTGGCCGATCCGGAAGCCCGCATCATCTATACCAATGGTGCCGTGACGGGGATGTTCAAGAAGGCCGCCAACGAGATCCGCAAGGATCTGCCCAATTTCAATCCGGATCAGGTACTGGGCGCAAGCATGGATATCTTCCACAGGAATCCCGGTCATCAGCGGCAGATGATGGACACCATGCGCAGCACCCACGATACCCAGATCCACATCGGCGGGCGCACTTTCCGGCTGGTGTCCAACCCGATCTTCAACACCGAGGGTGATCGGGTGGGTGTGGTGATTGAATGGACTGACCGCACCGAGGAATTGCGGGTGGAAGAACAGATCAGCGACCTGGTAGAAGGGGCAGTCAAGGGTGACTTCAGTCAGCGTATTCCTACCCAGGAACTGAGTGGTTTCTTTGAACGCCTGGGCGTTGGTGTCAATACCCTGATGGAAAAGACCGCTTCTGGCCTTTCTGAAGTGGCCAGGGTGCTTGATGCCGTATCCCACGGCGACCTGACCCAGCAGGTCACTGGAAATTACGAAGGCACCTTCGGTCAACTCAAGAACGACACCAACAGTACGGTCAATCGTCTGAAGGAGTTGATTGGTCAAATCAAGGAATCGGTGGATGCCATCAATACTGCCGCTCGGGAAATTGCTGTGGGTAATTCGGATCTTTCCCAGCGTACCGAGGAACAGGCCTCCAGTCTGGAAGAAACCGCTTCCAGCATGGAAGAGCTGACTTCCACGGTCCGCCAGACCGCCGATAATGCCCGTCAGGCCAATCAGCTTTCCCATACTGCCCGGGAAACGGCCACCACTGGCGGCAGCAAGGTCCGCGACGCGGTGGAGTCGATGAAAGCCATTACCGCCAGTGCCGACAAGATTGGTGAGATCATTACCGTCATCGACGGCATAGCGTTCCAGACCAATATCCTGGCGCTCAACGCCGCGGTGGAAGCGGCTCGGGCTGGTGAGCAGGGTCGAGGTTTTGCCGTGGTGGCCGGTGAGGTTCGTAATCTGGCCCAGCGCTCTGCCTCTGCCGCCAAGGAGATCAAGGGATTGATTGCCGAGGATGCCGCCACCATTGCCCAGGGTAGCAAGCTGGTGCTTGAAGCCGGTGATGCCATGGAGGAGATGGTCAGTCAGATCAAGCGGGTGGCCGATTTGATTGCCGAGATTTCCGCTGCCTCCGATGAGCAAAGTTCGGGTATCGAACAGGTAAATACGGCGGTGACCCAGATGGATGATGTGACCCAGCAAAATGCCTCCTTGGTGGAGGAGGCGGCGGCGGCTGCAGAATCCCTGGAGGAGCAGGCTCAGGGGCTGGCCAAGGCGGTGAGCGTCTTTCGGGTGGATGACACCGGTAGCCATGAACCCTCTGGGAGTTTGCCGGCACCCCAGCCCAAGGCGCTACCTGCTGCGGCACCGAAAAAGCCATCATCCGCTCGCCCGGCGCCGCCCAAGGCGGTGGGTGGCCCCAAAAAGGCGCCGTCTTCCCCCAAGCCTGTCGATGACGAATGGGAAGAGTTCTAGAATTTCCCAGGTATCATTGGCAACACATTGCCCCCGGTTGGCGGGGCCAGGGAACAAGGCCGGACAGGGATGTCCCCAAGGAGCGACTGGCCCCCCATGCGTGACCGTGAATTTCACTTTACTGATCAGGACTTTGAGCGGGTCAGATCGTTGATCCATGCCCATGCGGGCATATCCCTCAATCCCGGTAAACGGGATATGGTGTACAGCCGTCTGGCCCGGCGTCTACGGGCCAATCAGATGACATCCTTTGCCCATTATCTGGATGTTTTAGAGGTGGAATCGTCGGAATGGGAGCATTTCGTCAATGCCCTGACCACCAATTTGACGGCATTTTTTCGTGAGTCCCATCATTTTCCGGTATTGGCCGAGCACCTGCTGAGCGTCCACGGGAAATATCGGCGTCCCCTGCGTATCTGGTCTGCGGGGTGTTCTACCGGAGAGGAACCCTATACCATCGCCATGACAGCCATCAGTGCCTTTGGCTCCTGGACGCCACCGGTAAGGATTCTGGCAACGGATCTGGATACCCAGGTGGTGGCTCAAGCCTCCAGAGGGATATATCCCCTGGAGCGGGTGAGCAAGGTACCTGAAGAGGAGCGCCGGCATTTTTTTCTGCGGGGCAAGGGCAGCCATGCTGGCATGGCCAGGGTGCGGCCCCAGGTCCGGGCGCTGGTCACGTTTCGTACGCTCAACCTGCTTGGAGGCGGTTGGCCCATGAAAGGTCCACTGGACGCGATTTTCTGCCGCAATGTATTGATCTATTTTGATAAACCTACACAATACAGGCTCATGGAGCGGTTCCATCCGCTCATGGCCGGTCATGGGCTGCTGTTTGTGGGACACTCGGAGAGTCTGGCCCACGCCGCAGATCTGTTCCGGCTCAGGGGCAAGACCATTTACGAACCTGTCATCAGGGCTTGAGATACCGAGGATGAGCAAGAGCTTTGAGGAAGTGCTCGCCAGCAACCACTATTTTGATCGCCATTTTCAGACTGAGGCGGTCAAGGTGTTGCCCGGCGAATACTATGTTTCCGGTCCCGGCCCATTAATGGTGACTGTACTGGGGTCCTGTGTGGGCGCCTGCATTCGGGACCGGGTTTCCGGCATTGGCGGCATGAATCACTTCATGTTGCCTGATGACAAAAGGGAGGAGGATGCCAGGGTGGGTAGCGCCATGCGTTATGGTGATTATGCCATGGAGATCCTGATCAACGAGGTGCTTAAAAAAGGCGCCCGTCGCAGTCAGCTGGAGGCCAAGCTGTTCGGTGGGGGTAACGTCATGCAGGGATTTACCCAAAATATTGTCGGTGAGCGCAACGCCCGTTTTGCGGTGGATTATCTCAAGACCGAAGGCATCCCGGTGGTGGCCAGGGATCTTATGGGCAATTATCCACGTAAGGTGTATTTCTTTCCGGCGGACGGTCGGGTGCTGGTACGCAAACTGCGCACCCTGCGCAATGATACGATTCTGGAACGGGAAATGAAGTACCGTCAGCGTCTGCGTCAGGCACCTCTGGCGGGGGATGTGGAACTGTTTTCCTGATGGACCCGGAGATTTTGGACGCTGCGGGCCGACTTTGGACCGAATGTTGAGGAATCAAAACATGCCTGGCTGGAGCGCGACGGCCACAAGAGACAAGCTGATGGGCCATTGGCCAGCCATGGTGGTCAGCGTGCTGGTGCTGATGCTGTCCCTGCCGTTTTCCCATCTGCTGCCGACCTGGGTTTGGGTGTTGCTCGTGGTTTTGGTCTGGCCCTTGTGGATTTTACGTCAAACTGACTCTGAGCATCCGGCGTCCAGAGACAGTGGCAATCAGCAGCTGATGCCCGCGTCCCGGGACCAGGATCGGGAACTTTGGAGCCTGGTGGTGGAAATCGACGCCATGATGGCCACCGAGATTGCTGAATTAAGAGAACTGGTGACCCAAACCGGGAGCCTGGTGGAACAGGCTGCTGTCGATCTGCGGGCAAGTTTTGAAAGTCTCTCCAGTGCGTCAGCCCATCAGCAGCGCTTGGTGACGGGGCTGGTTGGTGGATTTTCCGGTGGCAAGGATCAAAAGCAGATCATCGACATGAATGCTTTCATGCAGGAAAATGCCCGGGTCATGAATGAGCATGTGCAGATGCTCATCGATATGAGCAAGCACAGCGTGGAAGTGGCTCATCAGGTAGATGATCTGTCCCAGCAGATGGACGATATCTTTTCCCTGCTCGACAGCGCCAAGCATATTGCCGGACAAACCAACCTTCTGGCCCTCAATGCCGCCATTGAGGCGGCTCGGGCCGGGGAATCGGGGCGAGGCTTTGCGGTGGTGGCCCAGGAGGTACGCAAGCTGTCCCAGGACTCCGACAAATTCAATGAGCAGATTCGGGGTTTGGTGGAGCAGGCCAACCGGGTCTTTGCCTATACCCGCGATATTGTGGGTCGCATGGCCTCTCAGGATATGAATGCCTCCATTGACGCCAAGGGATCGGTGGATGACATGATGCGGCAGGTGAACATGCTCAACCAGACCGTTGAGGATGGACTCAATCAGATTGCCGATGTGGTGGGGGACGTGGGGCGGAACGTGGGTGATGCAGTGCGTTTGCTGCAGTTTGAGGATATTGCCTCCCAGGTGCTGGAACGGGCGGTGCGACGGATCAATTTCATGGAGCGATTTGTGGCTGAATTGCGTCAATTGCCCATGGTGGAGCCGGATCATTCCCGGCGTCAGCTGGAGGAAGCCCGTGGCCGTCTGGAGCGGCTGCGGCAGGAGTTGAAGGACGCTGCCCATCGTCCGGTTCACCAAAAATCCATGGATGAGGGAGACATTGAGCTGTTTTGAGGCTCAAGGGGGATAACACCATGGTGAGAGACCTGTGAGCAGGAAGATTCGTGTACTGGTGGTGGATGATTCTGCACTGGTGAGGAAGGTGCTGACGGAGATTCTGGGTTCTGCACCTGATATCGAAGTGGTGGGCACCGCTCAGGACCCCTATGTGGCCAGGGAACGGATCAAATCCCTGGACCCTGATGTGTTGACCCTGGATGTGGAAATGCCCCGTATGGATGGGTTGACCTTTCTGCGTAACCTCATGCGGTTGCGGCCCATGCCGGTGGTCATGGTGTCTTCCTTGACGGCCAGGGGTGCGGATGTCACGCTGCAGGCGCTGGAATTGGGGGCTGTGGATTTTGTCACCAAACCCACTCTGGATGTTTCCCGTACCCTGGGGGAGTACAGTCGGGAACTGATCGACAAGGTACGCATGGCTGCCGGTGCCCGTTTGCGCAGTCCAGCACGACTGGCAGCACCACCGCCCAAGTATTCCGTGGATGAAGTGGTGCCTCCTCGCCCTGCAGGCCGTTGGCGCACCACAGACCGGATGATGGCCATTGGCGCGTCCACCGGTGGGACCGAGGCGGTCAAGGAGGTGCTGATGGCCCTGCCTGCAGACTGTCCGGCGGTGGTCATCGCACAGCATATCCCGCCCGGATTCAGCAAGGCCTGGGCTGACCGGATGGACCGTCAGACCCGTTTGGTGGTCAGGGAGGCCGAAGATGGGGACCGCCTGGTGAACGGCCATGTTTTCATTGCCCCTGGAGATCATCATCTGCTGGTAGTCAGGGACGGTGCCCGGTATGTCTGCCGTCTGAGCCAGGCTGAGCCAGTGAATCGCCATCGCCCCAGCGTCGATGTGTTGTTTCGTTCGGTGTTGCAGTCTGCAGGCACCAATGCCTGTGCCGCCCTGCTGACGGGGATGGGGGCGGACGGCGCCCAGGGTCTTAAAGAACTGCATGATGTTGGTGTATTTACCATTGCCCAGGATGAGGCCACCAGTGTGGTCTGGGGTATGCCCGGAGAGGCCATCAAGCGAGGTGGGGCTTCAGCGGTGCTGCCTCTGCGGGAGGTGGCTGGTGCCTTGCTCAAGGCGGCATCGTCGTGAGGCTGCCTGGGCATCGTGTCGGTGGACCAGCGTCACCGGATTAACCCATCACCTTTTACGGAGTTTGTATGTCATGAGTATCACCCGCAATATCGACAGGCAAAAGGGTATTGTGACCATCACCATTGAGGGGCGTTTTGATTTTTCCGAGCATCGTCCCTTTCGTGATGCCTATCGGGACGTGCCGCCAAGTGGCATGCGTTTTTTGGTGGATTTGTCTGGCACCACCTATCTGGACAGTTCAGCTCTGGGGATGCTGTTATTGCTGCGTGAACATGCAGGTACCGAGAGCGACCGGGTGACCATCCGGGGGTGTACCGATGATGTGCTGCGTATTCTCAAGATTGCCAATTTCGATCGGCTCTTTACTCTGGCCTAGGTGCGGCGTTGATGACGAATTCCGAAGGCATGGGGGGTGAGCCACCGTCAGCGGTTCCGGCTACTCCCGGCAGTCGCGGCATGGCGCTGGTGGTGGACGATGAAAGTTCCAACCGTCGCCTGCTGGGTGCCATGCTCAAGCGGGAAGGCTTTGCGGTCACGGAGGCAGAAAACGGCCACCGGGCGCTGGAGCTGTTTGAGCAGTCCCCGCCCGATATTGTGTTCATGGACGTGATGATGCCGGGGATGGATGGTTTTGAGGCCACCCGGCGAATCAAAACCTTGTCGGGTATGGATTTTGTGCCGGTGATCTTTCTCACTGCCCTGCATGATGACCAGTCCCTGATTCGCTGCATTGAAGTGGGGGGGGATGATTCTCTCTCCAAGCCTTTCAGTTTCAATATCCTCAAAGCCCGCATTGTGGCCATGGAGCGGGTTCGGGATCTGCATCGCAGTATCGCGGCCAAGAGTCGGCAACTGGCGCAATTGGTCGAGATGGACCGGCAGGAACAAAAACTGGCGGAGCGCATCTTCAGTTATGCGGTCAATGACCGCAATGTGGCCTTGGAGCAACTGATTTTGCTGCAGCGACCAGCCACCACGTTCAATGGTGATCTGTTTTTGAGCCAGTATCTGCCCGATGGCAGTTTGCGGGTGCTGCTGGGGGATTTTACGGGTCATGGTCTGGCTGCTGCCATCGGCGCCCTGCCGGTGTCCGATGTCTTTCATGTCATGACCCGCAAAGGGGTCGGTGATGAGGCTGTGCTGGACGAAATCAACCGCAAACTGTATCGGGTGCTGCCCCCTGATCGCTTTATGTGCGCTTTCATGGTGACATTTCCCGTCGGCGGTGGGGGGATGATCTGGTGGAATGGCGGGATGCCTGACGGCTTGATCTGCCAGGCCAACGGGGTGGAGCGCTTGGCTTCCCATGCTTTGCCTTTGGGCATTTTACCCGAGTTGTCTCCGGGGGATGCGCCTCGTCGGCGGTCCATGGGTGTGGGGGATCGTCTGGTATTGATGAGTGATGGCCTTATTGAGGCCAGAGACGACAACGACCGTATGTTTGGTGAGGCTGTCTGGCCTGGGCTGATCGACGGTTGGCGCCACGGTAGCGGATTGATGGAGGCCCTGTGCCAGGCTTTGGATGACCATTGCGGTGATGCCGAGCAGCAGGATGACATTGGCGCGGTGGAGATTCCCATGATGCCGGGCCTGTTTGGTTTGCCCCATGCCGAGGACATGGCACACCAAGACGATAGCTGTGCCTTTTCCCTGATCCTGCGGGATGATAGGCTTGCTCCCATACCCTGTTTAAGCGGTTTGCTGTGTCCACTGGGACTGATGGATGTACTCAAAGCCCACAAGGGGCCTTTGCAAACCATCCTGCATGAACTCTATTCCAATGCCCTCGATCATGGCATTCTTCAGTTACCGTCCTGGATGAAGGCGACCCCGGAAGGATTTTCGGCTTATTACAATGAGCGTGAGCGGCGGATTGCCGCCGGGATCAGTGGTAGTATTCGTGTAGACCTGAGTTACGAGCCGGGAACCCAGGTGGATCGGGTCAGGATGACAATTACCGACAGCGGCCAAGGCTTTGATGTGGACAGACCGCGGGATGCCCTGGATGCTTCGGTGAAACCCTGGGGCCGGGGTATTGCTTTGGTGCGGGAACTGTGCGAATCGGTGACCTATTCTCATCAGGGCACCCAGGTGGAGGCGGTGTATCTGATCAACCGCGCCATGTCGTCAAGCCCCCCTGCCTGAGCCGACCTTGCAACCTAACCGATACAGGAGGACGCGAAGACCTGAAGGACGGGGGTTTCTCGCGCAAAACTGATGAACCGTAATTCCGCGCGGATCATGGTAGTAGACGACGAACGGGCCAACCTGGTGTTGATGGAGCGCCTGTTGCGTAGTGATGGCTATGCTCATTTGATCATGGTTCAGGATCCTCGTCAGGTGATGGATATCTACGGGGAAGAACAGGTGGATCTGGTCTTGCTGGATATTCAGATGCCCTATCTGGACGGCTTTCAGGTGATGGAGCAGTTTGCTGCTCTGGATGATCCCCTGGTACCCCCTATTTTGGTCCTGACCGCCCAGGCCAGCCGGGAATACATGTTGCGCGCCTTGAATGTGGGGGCCAGGGACTTCATCGGCAAGCCCTTTGACCGTGCCGAGGTGCTGGCCCGGGTGCGCAACATGCTGGATGTCCAGTTGGCCCACCGTATGACCCATAACCAGAAAGACGTACTGGAGCAGATGGTGCGTGAACGCACCGAAGAAATTCGCAACACCCGTTTGCAGGTGGTGCAGCGTCTGGGGCGAGCGGCGGAATACCGGGATAACGAAACCGGGTATCACATCCTGCGCATGAGCCACACTTCCGAACTGATTGCCCGTCACCTGGGCTGGAATGCGGCTGAATGTGAGCGCATGCTTCACGCCAGCCCCATGCATGATGTGGGCAAGATCGGTATTCCCGATCATATTCTGCTCAAGCCTGGCAAACTGTCGCCAGAGGAATGGCGCATCATGCAGACCCACACCACCATTGGTGGCGATATCCTGGGAGGGGATGAGTCGGAGTTACTGTACCTGGCCCGGGAGATTGCCCTGAGCCACCATGAAAAATGGGATGGCAGTGGTTATCCTCTGGGACTGGAGGGAGACAATATTCCCATGAGTGGCCGTATCGTTGCCCTGGCAGATGTCTTTGATGCCCTGACTTCCGAGCGGCCCTACAAGAAAGCCTGGACGGTACCCGATGCCCTAGATCTGATCCGCGAAGGCAGTGGTCAGCATTTTGATCCGAACCTGACCGCCATTTTCTTCAAGCTGGTGCCGCAGATTCTGGAAATCCGCGACCGCTTTGCCGAACCGCCACCATTGGACCTGGATGAGGTCTGACCACCTCCGGTTCCCGGTGCGCGGGAATCTGTCCCATCCCGATGGCTGATTCCGCTATAATTTCGCCCTTTCCCGCGCCGAAGGAGTGTTCCTGTTGAAACCCGTCAAGCTTGGCCTGCTGGGCCTGGGTACCGTGGGCAGCGGTACCGCCAACGTGCTCAAACGCAACAGTGATGAGATCACCCGCCGGGCTGGTCGGGGCATCGAGATTGTGGCTGCCGCCGGCAAGAACCTGGACAGTCACCAGTGCCGCGATGTTACCGGCATGCGCCTGACCGAAGACGCCTTCTCGGTGGTCAATGACCCCCAGGTGGAGGTGGTGGTGGAACTGATCGGCGGCACCACCCTGGCCCGGGAGCTGGTGCTGGCCGCCATCGACCAGGGCAAGCATGTGGTCACCGCCAACAAGGCCCTGATTGCCCTGCACGGCAACGAAATCTTCACCCGCGCCCAGGAAAAGGGGGTCATCGTCGCCTTCGAGGCGGCGGTGGCTGGCGGCATTCCCATCATCAAGGCGATCCGCGAGGGACTGGCGGGCAACCGCATCAACTGGGTGGCCGGCATCATCAACGGCACCGGCAACTTCATCCTCACCGAGATGCGCGACAAGGGGCGCGATTTCCAGGATGTGCTGGCCGAGGCCCAGCGACTGGGTTATGCGGAGGCCGACCCCACCTTCGACGTGGAAGGCATTGACGCCGCCCACAAGCTGACCATTCTGGCCTCCATTGCCTTTGGCATCCCGTTGCAGTTCGATCGGGTCCATACCGAAGGCATCACCGGCATCACCCGGGAGGATGTGGCCTATGCCAATGAGCTGGGTTATCGCATCAAGCATCTGGGCATTGCCCGCCGCACCGAGCAGGGCATCGAACTGCGGGTGCATCCCACCTTCATTCCCGAGCGGCGCCTGATCGCCAACGTGGACGGGGTCATGAACGCGGTGCTGGTATCCGCCGACGCCGTGGGTCCGACCCTCTATTACGGTGCCGGTGCCGGGTCCGAGCCCACCGGTTCCGCCGTGGTGGCGGATATCGTGGACGTGGTGCGGGCCATGACCACGGACCCGGAGAACCGGGTGCCCCATCTGGCTTTCCAGGCGGATACCCTGGCGGATACCACCATCCTGCCCATGGAAGACGTGAAGACCTCCTTCTACCTGCGCTTGCGGGTGCTGGATCGTCCCGGCGTGATGGCCGACATTACCCGCATCCTGGCCAGCCTGGACATCAGCATTGAAGCCATCCTGCAGAAGGAACAGGATGACGACACCACGGAAGCGGACGTGATCCTGCTCACCCACGAGGTGCGGGAAGGCAACATGATCCAGGCCATTCGGGAGATCGAGGCCCTGGAGACCGTGAAGACGCCGGTGATCCGCATTCGCCTTGAGAATCTGAAGTAAGCCATACCCGAGAGACCATCATGCCTTTTCGACCCCGCTACACCGGTATCATCGAGCGTTATCGCGACCGTCTGCCGATCCACGATGATACCCGCATCATCGGTCTGGGGGAGGGCAACACGCCCCTCATCCGCCTGAACAACATTCCGCGCCTGATCGGCAAGGAAGTGGACATCTACGTCAAGTACGAGGGTCTCAACCCTACCGGTTCCTTCAAGGACCGGGGCATGACCATGGCGGTAACCAAGGCGGTGGAGGATGGTTCCAGGGCCATCATCTGCGCCTCCACCGGCAACACCTCCGCGGCGGCCGCGGCCTATGCGGCCCGGGCCGGCATCACCGCTTTCGTGCTGATCCCCGACGGCAAGATCGCCCAGGGCAAGCTGGCCCAGGCCATGATGCACGGCTCGGTGGTGATCCAGATCAAGGGCAATTTCGATGATGGCATGCGTCTGGTGAAGGAGGTGGCCGACACTGCGCCCGTGACCATCGTCAATTCCGTCAATCCCTATCGTCTGCAGGGTCAGAAGACGGCGGCCTTCGAGATCGTGGAGGAACTGGGTCGGGCGCCGGATTACCACTGCCTGCCGGTGGGCAATGCGGGCAACATCACAGCCCATTGGATCGGTTACTGCGAGTATTCTTCTGCTTCCGGCGATCATGTCACCGAATCCTGCGGCTTCTGCAAGGGGCGCTGCATGTATGCCGGTGGCGCGGTGGTGGGCAACCGGCCCAGGATGGTGGGGTATCAGGCCGAGGGCAGCGCCCCCTTCATGCGCGGTCACATGGTGGATAACCCGGAAACCGTGGCCACCGCCATCCGCATCGGTCATCCCCAATCCTGGGACTATGCCTGGAAGGTCAAGGAAGAGTCCGGCGGCTGGTTTGACGAGTGCAGCGACGAGGAGATTCTGGCGGCGCAGAAGCTGTTGGCGGAGAAGGAAGGCGTGTTCTGCGAGCCGGCTTCGGCCACTTCCCTGGCGGGAGCGCTGCGGGATGTGCGGCAGGGCAAGATTCCCGAAGGCTCCAGCATCGTCTGTACCCTGACCGGTCATGGCTTGAAGGACCCGGATACCGCCATCCGCCAGTCCACTCGCTCACCTCTGACGGTGGATGCCACCCTGGATTCGGTGAAGCGGGCGATTCTGGAGAACATGTGAAGGGTAGGGGAGGGAAGGGCGATATCCGCTACCGTTCCTTTCCTCCCCCCTCATTTCACATGCACCCCCCAAGCATGAGGAGCATGAGGAAAGGGTTTGCCAAGCGGCTATCCTACTTGTCGATCCGGCTGAGGTTAAGGCTGCGGATGGCCAAGAATACCTCCCTTAAAAAGGCCAGCAGGGCACCGATGAGGGAGAACATGGCCAGCACGAACAGGGCGCCGATGAGCAGGGGGTTATCGATGCCGAGAAAGTATTCGATGAAGGCGGAAACGATGGTCAGGCAGATCAGCAGGGCGGTGGTGATGCCCAGTGTGATGCCCAGGTGGACCATGCGCACCCTGGCTTCCAGCAGTTCCAGTTCCCGGATGGCGGTCTTGTGGAATTCGTGGTCTTCGTGGCGGATGCGTTCCTGCAGATAACGCCGCCGGTCCACCACCCGGGACAGTCGGGAGACAAAGGCGTTGATGAAGCCCGCGATGCCCACCAGCAGGAACACCGGAGCCACTGAAAGCTGGATCACGGTGGAAATGTCGAAAAGGGTCTGTGTCGTTGACATGGGGTTTCCCGTTGTCATTCCTGTTGCCCGGCTGTGCTATGGTTCGTGGTGAACAGGGTCAGTGAGAGGTGTCGAGTATGATGACCGAGCACACCGAGTCTGCAGATTTCATGGATGAGGACCATGACGAGGCCATGGCCTTGCTGGCGCGGGTGGTCCAATGTCTTGGGGAGATGCCCTCATCCGGGGTGGGGAGTGGACGACTGCGGGAGGATCTGCTCGATTTCATCGAGCATAGCCGTGCCCATTTCCGCCGTGAGGAGGCGCTGATGAAGGCCGTGGAATTCCCGCCGTTTCAGATCCATAAGCAGGAGCATGATACCCGTTTAGAGGCGTTGGTGGCCTATGTGGATGATCTGGATGCCGGGGTTATGGAGCCAGAAGACCTGAAGCAACGGCTTGAAGAGGATTTCATACCCTGGTATCGACGCCACTGCGCCACCATGGACCAGGCCACCGCCCGGTTCGTGGCGCGAAAGGGCGGGTGAGCCGGGGAGGACCGTGGAGGGCTCTCCACGGTCCCGGTCCTGTCCTGGGTCAGCCTTCCAGGCGCCGGTACTTCACCCGGTGGGGCTGGTCTGCCTGGGCACCCAGGCGCTTCTTGCGGTCTTCCTCGTACTCCTGGTAGTTCCCCTCGAAGAACAGCACGTTGCCATCTTCTTCAAAAGCCAGGATATGGGTGGCGATGCGGTCCAGGAACCAGCGATCGTGGGAGATCACCACCGCGCTGCCGGGGAAGGCCAGCAGACCTTCTTCCAGGGCCCGCAGGGTTTCCACGTCCAGGTCGTTGGTGGGTTCGTCCAGCAGCAGCAGGTTGCCGCCGCTCTTGAGCAGCTTGGCCAGATGCACCCGGTTGCGTTCCCCCCCGGAGAGCTGCTTCATCTGTTTTTGCTGATCCCCGCCCTTGAAGTTGAAGCGGCCCACGTAGGCCCGCGAGGGCATCTGGTACTGCCCCACCTGGATGATGTCCTGGCCGTTGGAGATCTCTTCCCAGACGGTCTTTTCATCCGCCAGGGCGTCACGGCTCTGATCCACATAGGCCACCTGGACCGTCTCGCCGATGCGGATGGTGCCGCTGTCGGGCTGTTCCTGGCCCACGATCATGCGGAACAGGGTGGACTTGCCCACGCCATTGGGTCCGATGACGCCGACAATCCCCCCCCGTGGCAGGCTGAAGCTCAGGTTCTCGTACAGGAGCCGGTCGCCATAGGCCTTGCCGACCCCGTCCAGTTCCACCACCACGTCACCCAGGCGGGGACCCGGCGGGATATAGATTTCCTGGGTCTCGCTGCGTTTCTGGAATTCCTGGGAGGAGAGTTCCTCGAAGCGCTTGAGGCGGGCCTTGCTCTTGGAAGTACGGCCCTTGGGGTTGCTGCGCACCCATTCCAGTTCCGCTTCCATGTTCTTGCGCCGGGCGCTTTCCTGCTTTTCCTCGATGGCCAGGCGTTTTTCCTTCTGTTCCAGCCAGGAGGAGTAGTTGCCTTCCCAGGGGATACCGTGGCCCCGGTCCAGTTCCAGGATCCAGCCCGCCACGTTGTCCAGGAAGTAGCGGTCATGGGTGACGGCCACCACGGTGCCGGGGAATTCCTGCAGGAAGCGCTCCAGCCAGGCCACGGATTCGGCATCCAGGTGGTTGGTGGGTTCGTCCAGGATGAGCATGTCCGGGGCGGAGAGCAGCAGACGGCACAGGGCCACGCGGCGGCGCTCGCCGCCGGAGAGTTTGTTGACATCGGCGTCCCAGGGGGGCAGGCGCAGGGCGTCGGCGGCCACTTCCAGCTTGCGATCCAGATCCCAGGCGCCGGCGGCGTCGATCTTGTCCTGCAGTTCCGCCTGTTCCGCCAGCAGGGTGTCAAAGTCGGCGTTCGGGTCGGCGAAGGCTTCTGCAATGGCGTTGAACCGGTCCACCAGGCCCTTGATCTCGCCGACACCCTCCTCCACGTTACCGCGCACGTCCTTGGCCGGGTCCAGTTGGGGTTCCTGGGGCAGGTAGCCGATCTTGATGCCCGGCTGGGGGCGGGCCTCGCCGACGATGTCCTTGTCCACCCCGGCCATGATGCGAAGCAGGGTGGATTTGCCGGCCCCGTTGTACCCCAGCACGCCGATCTTGGCGCCGGGGAAGAAGTTCAGATAGATGTCCTTGAGGATTTCCTTCTTGGGCGGGACAACCTTGCCCACACCATTCATGGTGTAGATGTACTGGGCCATGGATTCAACCTGTGAGTGAAACGTAACCCACTATTATGTGGAATCATCTCTTTGGTTTCCAGTGCCCCGGCCAGTCACCCGGCCGGGGCCGATGATCACGCGCCGATCCAATGACTGCTTGCGGGAAGGGCGCCGGTTTGCCATCCTAGGCATGTTTACTTTCGGCCCGTCACCGAGGGATGCGGACACCATGGCCTGCAAAACTGCGCTGTTTCGGGACATTCCTTGATGGAAGACCCTGGGTGGAAGTCGCCGCTACTGCACGGCACCATGGCTGCCGTGCTGTCCCTGGCGCTGTTCATGGCGGCGGACATGACCTGGGAGCAGCGGCTCATGGACCGATCCCGGGCGGAAGTGACCGGACAGCTTTCCGCCCTGCGTGCCCGCCTGGAAGGTGAACTCAACGCCACGATTTTTCTCTCCCAGGCCCTGGCCACCCATGCTTCCCTGAATCCCGCGCTGGAGCAGGATGAATTTGCTCACGTGGCCGGGCACATCATGGGCGAGCGGCCCGGGGTGATCCACAGCATTGCTCTGGTGCCGGACAATGTCATTCGCTTCATCCACCCACTGGAAGAGAATCGTTCCGCGCTGGGTGCGGACCTGCTTAATCATCCCGAGCAAGGGGAATCGGTATTGCGGGTGATGGTGACCGGTGAGCCGGTTCTGGCGGGGCCGTGGCAATTGGTGCAAGGTGGGGAGGCACTGATCATTCGGGTACCGGTGTATGCGCAACGACACCCCGAGGGTGAAAAGCGGGAACGCTACTGGGGGCTGGCCAGTGTCGTGGTCGATATGGATGCGATCTACTGGCTGGTGGGGATGAGGGAGTTTCAGCAGCGACTCGCCATTGCCATTCGTGGCCGTGACGGCCTGGGAGCAGGGGGGGATGTCATATTCGGTGATCCCGACCTGTTCAATCTCGATCATGGTGCCGTGATTCAGGATGTGATGATGCGCGGTGGTCGCTGGCAGCTGGCGGCTTTGCCCGAACCGGGGTGGCGGGCGGTCGCGCGAAGGCCGCCACTCTGGTATTTGACGGGGGCATTGCTCTGCCTGCTGTGCGCCGGCATGGCATGGAAGCTGTCCCATCAGGCCCGGCAGGTCAGGGACTCCGAACTGCGTTACCGTGCCTTGAGCGAGCGCCTGGAGGCCATCATCGCCGCCATGCCCGATATCTGTTTCGTGCTGGATCAGGAGGGGCGTTATCTGGATATCTTCGGTGGCCGGGATGCGCGTTATTACCACCACGGCCATCAGGCCCTGCTGGGCAGGCGCCTGCACGAGGTGTTGCCCTCCGACAAGGCGGATGCCTTCCTGCGCATGATCCGGGTGGCCCTGGACAGCGGTCATCTGCAGTTCATGGAATACGATCTGGACGCGACCGAGGTCGATGGTCTGGACCCAGGGTCGGGGCCACGGGAGCGTCTGTGGTTCGAGGCCAGGGTCATGCCTTTGGGGGATCATGTCATGGGGTGTCCGGCGGTGATCTGGATCTCGGTGAACATTACCCAGCGGAAAAACGCCCAGGATCGTATCCGGTATATGGCGCTGCATGATTCGCTGACCGGTCTGGCCAATCGGGTTCTGCTGCAGGACCGCGTCCTCCATGCCCTGGATCAGTCACGACGCCAGGGCATCCATTGCGCCCTGCTGTTTCTGGATCTGGATGAGTTCAAGCCCATCAATGACCGTTTCGGCCACGAGGTCGGAGACCTGCTGCTGCGCGAGGTGGCCAGGCGACTGGAAGGCTCGGTGCGTGCGGTGGACACGGTGGCCCGGCTTGGTGGTGACGAGTTCGTGATTCTGCTGGAGAATGTTCCCGATGCCGCGCTTCCCGGCGCGGTTGCGGAAAAACTGCTGTCTGCGTTGAGTCGGCCCTTCACCTTGCAGGGTGTCGAATGCACCGTCACTTGCAGCATCGGCATCAGTATCTATCCCATGCATGGTGAGCATTATGACACGCTGATGCGCCATGCGGATCAGGCCCTGTACCAGGCCAAGGCGCGGGGCAAGAACCGCTATCAGGTCTTCACTGCCTGATCCCGATGCCCTGGTTGAGCAGGTAGAGGGCGACGCCGTAGAGCGCCAGGATGAAGCCGATGATGATGCCGTAGGACAGCCACAGGCTGAAATCCGTCACCCCCAAAAAGCCGTAGCGGAAGGCATTCACCATGTAAAGAATGGGATTGAACATGGAGACGCCCTGCCAGAATGCCGGTAGCAGGGTGATGGAATAAAACACCCCGCCCAGGTAGGTGAGCGGGGTGAGCACAAAGGTGGGGACGATGGAAATGTCATCAAAGCTGCGGGCGAAGATGCCGTTGATCAGGCCCGCCAGGGAGAACAGGGCTGCAGTGAGGACCACCACCGACAGGGCCACGACCGGACTATGGATGCTCAAGGGGCTAAAAAACAGGGACACCAGGGTGACTGCCATCCCCACTGCCAGACCCCGGCAGATGCCACCGCCCATGAAGCCCAGGATGATCAGGTAATTGGGGACGGGGGAGACCAGCATTTCTTCCAGATGGCGCTGGAACTTGGAGCTATAGAACGAGGACACCACGTTGGCATAGGCGTTGGTGATCACCGCCATCATGATCAACCCGGGAACGATAAAGTCCATATAGCGGATGCCGTCCATTTCGCCGATCCGGGCGCCGATCAGGCCACCGAAGATGACGAAATACAGCCCCATGGTGATCACCGGGGGCAGGATGGTCTGGATCCAGATGCGGGAGAAGCGCAGGACTTCCTTGATGATGATGGTTTTAAAGGCAATCCAGTTGCTGTGGGCGTTGGTCATTTTGCGCGCCCTCTGTCCACCATGTGCATGAAGAGTTGTTCCAGCCGGTTGGTCTTGTTACGCATGCTGCATACCTGGATGCCTTCCCGGTTCAGATCCACGAAGAGCTGATTCAGGCTCACTTCCCGGTCTATGTCTGCCTCCAGGGTGAGATCGTCTACCCGTCGCAGGCGATGGCCGGCCAGATCGGGCAACCGTGCCAGGGGGCGGCTCAGGTCCAGAACAAAGGTTTCCATGTTGAGTTGGGTCAGCAACCCTTTTATGGAGGTGTTCTCGATGATCTGACCATGATCGATGATGGCAATGTTGCGGCAGAGGTTTTCGGCCTCTTCCAGATAGTGGGTGGTGAGAATGATGGTGCACCCCTGCTGGTTGATATCCTTGAGGAACTGCCACATGGAGCGGCGGATCTCGATGTCCACCCCGGCGGTGGGTTCGTCCAGGATCAACAGTCGAGGCTCATGGACCAGGGCGCGGGCAATCATCAGGCGTCGCTTCATGCCCCCTGACAGGGTACGGGCCATGTCCTTGCGCTTGTCCCACAGACCCAGCTCTACCAGATATTTTTCCGCCCGTTTCCAGGCCGCCTTGCGGGGAATGCCGTAGTAACCGGCCTGGTTGACCAGGATTTCCTGTACCGGCTCGAAGGTGTTGAAGTTGAATTCCTGGGGCACCAGTCCCAGGCAGCGCTTGGCGGCATACAGCTCCCGGTCAAGGTCATGACCGAAGATGGACACGCTACCGCTGCTCTTGTTCACCAGGGAGGCGATGATGCTGATGGTGGTGGACTTGCCGGCCCCGTTGGGGCCAAGCAGGGCAAAGAAGTCTCCCGGCTCCACGTCCAGGTCGATGCCTTTGAGGGCCTCAAGGCCGTTCTTGTAGGTCTTGGTGAGCTGGCGGATGCAGAGGGCTTTGGGCATGGTCTGTCTGTGGCATTCTCGCGAAAGAAGGGCGACTAAAACCGAAAATTCTAACATAACCTTCCAGGCTGGGCTTCTGCCCACCGTGAAACCGCTTAAAATGGCCGCCCACGCCTTCTCTAGGACACTGCCATGCCCGCTTGTTTCGATACCCGTTCCGATGCTGATCTCATTGCGCTGATTCCGGTGGAAGGGGATACCCTTGAGTCGTGGCTGGCGGATCAGCCGGCCCGTATCGGCAACTGGGTGCAAGCCTCCCGCTTCCGGGGGCGTACCGGCGATGTTCTGCCTCTGCCGGATGAGGACGGCAAGGTGCGTCAGGTGCTGGTGGGCGTGGACAGCCAATCCTCCACCTGGGCCATCGGCAATCTCTCCAGCCGTCTGGGAGAGGGGACTTATCACCTGGTGTGCGACTGGCCGGTGGAACGGCTGACCCAGGCGGCCATCGGCTGGGGTCTGGGGGCTTATCGCTTTGAGCGTTACAAAACCTCCCAGCGGCCACGGCCCCGATTGAGCCTGGCCCATCTACCGGCTGATGATGCCGACAGGGTGACGCGGATGGTGACTGCCATCGGACGGGTCCGGGACCTGATCAATACCCCCGCCCAGGACATGATGCCCCAGCACCTGGCCGAGGCGGCCCGGGAACTGGCCCATCAGTATGGGGCCGTCTTTGGTGAGATCGTCGGCGAAGACCTGCTGGTGCAGAACTACCCCTGCATCCATGCCGTGGGCCGAGCCAGCACCCACCCGCCGCGCCTGATCGAACTGCGCTGGGGCAATCCGTCCCATCCCCAGGTCACCCTGGTGGGCAAGGGGGTCTGCTTCGACAGCGGCGGCCTGGACATCAAGCCCGCCAGCGGCATGCGCCTGATGAAGAAGGACATGGGTGGTGCTGCCCATGTGCTGGGGCTGGCCGACCTCATCATGGGGGCCGGGTTGCCCGTGTACCTGCGGGTGATGGTGGGTGCGGTGGAGAATGCCATCTCTGGCGACGCCTTTCGCCCCGGCGATGTGCTGCATTCCCGCAAGGGTCTGACCATCGAGATCGATAATACGGACGCGGAAGGTCGGCTGGTGCTCTGCGACATGCTGGCCGCCGCCGCCGAGGAATCCCCCCAGGTGCTGCTGAATTTTGCCACCCTGACGGGGGCAGCCCGGGTGGCGGTGGGCACCGAGATCGGTGCCTTCTTCACCAATGACGAAACCCTGGCTGAGGGGATCACTCGGCATGGAGACATCCAGGAGGATCCCTGTTGGCGTCTGCCGCTCCATGCCCCCTACCGTGCCCAGCTGGACAGCCGGATCGCGGACCTGAGCAACAGCGGCAGCGGACCTTACGCCGGTGCCATCACCGCCGCCCTGTTCCTGCAAGCCTTCGTGCCCGACGGGCAGGTCTGGGGACATTTCGACATCATGGCCTGGAACAACCGCAACCGTCCGGGCCGTCCCAAGGGCGGTGAGGCATTGGGGGTACGGGCTGCCTTTGCCTGGCTGGAGGATCGTTACGGCAAACCCTGACCTTGGCTTTGAGTGGTATGGCTTGTTCAGTAGGCCCCCAGGTCCAGGCTGGCCCCGCTGATGCGGCTGATGGCCACCGCATAGGCTGCTGTCCGGTAATCCATGGCCCGGTCATGGGTCTGGCGCATGCGCTCGATCTCCTGGAAAGCCACCCGCATGGCGTCATCCAGTCCGGAGCGTACCAGGTCCAGCTCATCGGCCCCCCGTAGCAGGGATGCCCGCAGCCAGTCGGGGGACTGCTCGCCGCTCATCAGTTCCAGGGCGGAGACGATGTGCTGCCCTCGCATCTCGTCCAGACGGCGTTCCAGGCGGCCAAAACGCATGTGGGAAAGATTGCGGATCCATTCAAAGTAGGAGACCACCACGCCGCCGGCATTGGCGTAGATATCCGGCAGGATCACCGTACCCCTTGCGCGCAGGATCTCGTCTGCCTCGAAGGTGATCGGGCCATTGGCGGCCTCGATGATCAGGGGGGCACGGATGCGCTCGGCGTTGCCGGTGTGGATGACCCCTTCCAGGGCGGCGGGAATCAGGATATCGCAGTCCCGCTCCAGTGCCATGGTACCTGGCTCCACCCATTCCACTCCGGGGAACCCCTGTACGCCGCCGGTCCGCTGCATGTACTGGTGGACTTCCTCCACATTCAGGCCCGCTTCGTGGACCAGGGCGCCGTCCCGTTCGATGATGGCGATGATACGGGCGCCGTCCTCTTCCTGGAGCAGCTTGGCGGCATGGTAGCCCACATTGCCCAGGCCCTGGATGATGATGCGCTTGTCCTTGAGATCGCCGCTGAGTCCGGCTTCGGCCACGGCGTCCGGGTGGCGGAAGAACTCCCGCAGGGCATAGTGGATGCCCCGACCGGTGGCATCCAGCCGGCCCGGCATGCCGCCCAGTTCCACTGGTTTGCCGGTAACGCAGCCCACGTAGTTGATGTCTTCCGGGTACAGGTTCTTGTAGGTGTCCAGGATCCAGGCCATTTCCCGCTGGCCCGTGCCCACGTCCGGGGCGGGGACGTTGGTGGCCGGGCTGAGAAATCCCCGGCGGGCCAGTTCCCGGGCAAAGCGTCGGGTGATGAGTTCCATCTCGTCGCGGGAATACTGTTCCGGATCGATGCACAGGCCGCCCTTGGAGCCGCCGAAGGGAATGTCGACAATGGCGCATTTGTAGGTCATCAGGGCCGCCAAAGCTTCGGTACTGTCCTGGTCGATGCTGGGGGAAAAGCGCAGGCCGCCCTTGGCGGGCAGACGGTGGGTGCTGTGTACCGCCCGCCAGCCGGTGAAGGTCCGTACCTCACCGCGAATCTTGAGGGGGAAGGTGACCTGCAAAATGGCATTGCAGGTCTTGATGGCCCGATCGGCGCCGGGTTCCAGTTTGACGTAGTCCAGGGCGCGATCCACCATCCGGGCCACGCTCTGCTGGAAACTCACGGGGGGTGGGGGGGGTATATCGTTCGGCATCGGTGACTCCTCATGTAGGGTGATGGTTCACCCTACACCCGATCCCCCACGGGATGCCAATCCGGGGGGATTATCAATCCGGGTCAGGTTTTTGCTGATTTCCTGAGGGTCTGGGTTGTCTGTGCCCGAGTTTATCCCGCAGTACCCGCTGGGTGTTCTTGTGGGCATCGCTGAAGACGAAGCGGCCAGCCAGCACGCAGCCCTTCATGCCCGGTTCACAGGGGCGGTTTTCCACCTTGTGGCAGAGCCCTTGGTGTTCATGTGGACAACCCCAACCTCCCATTATTATGGTCTCCTGTCTTTTGTCGTTTTCGGCATCTTCCTCGCCATCACGCCCGCGAAAGCGGGAGTCCAAACCTACGGTGCCATTTCCTGCAAGCGACCTTCCCGCAGCCTGTAGTGGATGGTGCAGGGGGGAGCCATGGCCGGCTCATGGGCAATCACCAGAGTGGCCCGTCGGGACAGCCAGGGCGTCAGACGCTGCCTGAGCCGCTCGATGGTGGCCGGATCCAGCCCCCGGAAAGGCTCGTCCAGGATCACCACCGGGGCATCCTTGAGGATCAGCCGGGCCAGGGCCAGACGCCGGGCCTGACCGCCGGAGACCAGGGCGCCGCCTTCCCCCACGGGGGTGTTCAGACCCTGGGGCAGGGTGGCGATGAAATCCTCCAGACCGGCCAGAAACAGGGCTTCCTCCAGGGCCGCGTCGTCGGCCTCCGGCCGGGCCAGGCGCAGGTTGGCGGCGATGGTGTCGGCAAACAGCACCGTCTCCTGGCTGAGCACCCCGACGGTGTCATACAGATCGGTATAGGTCATGGCCTGAACCGGAATGCCACCCACCCGGGCTTCCCCCGCCTGGGGCGCCAAAAGGCGCAGGGCCACGGCGGTGAGACTGGTCTTGCCCGCACCGCTGGGGCCGGTAATCAGTACGCACTCACCGGGCTGGATATTCAGATCGATCCCATTGAGCACCCAGGGGGCATCGTTGCCATGGCGCAACCGGATGCCTTCCAGGGTGAGGCTGCCTTCACCGTCGGGCCGTTGGGGGTGGGCCGGTTCCGGCAGGGCGGGACGGGTATGGGCCACCTCCAGCAGTCGGGTGGCGGCGGCCCGGATCTGCCCCAGACGCTGATAGGCCCCCGGCAGCATGGCCACGGCCTCGGACAGGCCCAGGGTGGCCAGGACCAGCAGCACCACGATGGGGGCTGTCACCATGTCCTGCGACAGCCAGCCCACCCCCAGCCACAGGGCCAGCCAGACCGCCCCCAGACCCGCCAGCATGGCAGCCGTATCCCCCAGGGCGCCCCAGCGCACCAGCCGGATCTCGGCCTCGGCCCGGTCCCGTTCGGCGGCGGCCAGGGCGGCCTGTTGCCGGGGCAGGGCGCCGAATACCCGCAGTTCCGCCAATCCCTGCACGCCTTCCACCGTCCGTTCCCGCACCTGGGCGGCGGCCTGGATGCGGGCCTCGCCACTGCGCCCGCCCAGGGCCACGGCGACGGCGGGCAGGATCAGGCCGGCCAGGGCCAGCACCGCCACCACCCACAGCACCGTGAGGGGGGCCAGCAGGCCGAAGAACAGGGCGCCTCCAAGCAGGGTAAGGATGGCGGTCAGGGTGGGGGTGATGACCCGCAGGAACAGGCCATCCAGGGTATCGATATCCCCCACCAGCCGCTGGAGCAGGTCGGCGGCGCGAAAGCGGGCCAGGGTGCCTGGGTCCAGGGGCGACAGGGCACGGAACAGCCAGCTGCGCAGGTCCGCCAGATGGCGCAGCACCGCCTCGTGGTTGACGATGCGCTCGGCATAGCGGGCCACGGTACGTCCCACCGCCAGGGCGCGGATGCCGCCGGCGGGTCGGTAAATGTCCAGGGCAATGATCAGTCCCGCGCCCGCCAGGGCGGAGGCGGTGATGAACCAGCCGGACAGGGCCAGCAGGCCGGTGGCGGCCACCACCGTGAGGACCGCCAGCAGCAGCCCCCCCAGGAACCAGGGCAGGCGAGGCAGGGCAAGGCGAAGGAAGGGGATCAGATCTTTCATGGGGGTTCGCCGATATCGCCGGCATCATGGACCACGCGACCGTCCTGGAGGGTGATGACCCGATCCGCCCAGGCCAGTACCCGAGGGTGGTGGCTGGCGATGAGCACGGTGGCGCCGGCGGTGGCGGAGCGTTCCAGGGCTTCGAGCACCAGGGCTTCGGCCTCCGGGTCCAGGCCGGCGGTGGGCTCGTCCAGCAGCCACAGGGGAGCCTGTTTGAGGGCGGCCCTGGCCAGGGCGACCCGCTGGGCCTGCCCGCCAGAAAGCCCCCGTCCCCGTTCTCCCAGCACGGTCTCCAGTCCCTTGGGCAACCCCTCGGCAAAGGTCATCACCCCGGCGTCGGTGGCGGCCCGGATCACCGTGGCCTGGTCCGCGTCGGGGCGGCTCAGACGGATGTTGTCGGCCAGGGTGCCGGCAAAGAGATGGGGGCGCTGTCCCACCCAGGCTGCCTGGCGCAGGGGATCGGGGGCGGCGCCGTTCACGCTCACCTGTCCCTGATCGGGCTCGATGAAACCGGCCAGCAGGTGCAGCAGGGTGGACTTGCCGGCGCCGCTGGGTCCGGCCAGGGCCACCCGTTCACCGGGGCGGATGTCCAGGTTGATCCCGTCAAGGGCGGTGCGTCGACCCCCATCAAAACCTACATGCACGTCCCTGAACCGGATCGACATCCCGCCGGGGCCAGGTGGTGGCGTGGGTGTGGTCGGTGTGGTCGGGGCGGGCTGCCGCAACAGGGGCAGGAGGGTCTGGGCCGCCCCCAGGGCCGCCGCCCGGTCATGGTAGTGCAGGGCCAGCTGCCGCAGGGGCTGGAAGAAATCCGGTGCCATCAGCAGGATGAACAGCCCCGAGAACAGGGTGAGCTGGCTGGCCGGCCCCCAGTGCAGATAGCCGATCAGGGCAAAACCCACGTACATGGCCACCAGGGCGATGGCGACGGCACTGAAGAATTCGAGTACGGCGGAGGAGAGAAAGGCCACCCGCAGAACTTTCATGGTGGTGACCCGATAGCCATCGGCAGCCTCGGCCACTTCGTCCACCGTCCGTTCCTGGGCATTGAACAGGCGCAGGGTGGTCAGACCCTGGAGCCGGTCGAGGAAATGCCCCCCCAGGCGGGCCAGGGTTTCCTGTTGGCGCTGGCTGACCTGTTCGGCGCCCATGCCCAGCAGGGCCATGAAGAAGGGAATCAGCGGGGCGGCGAACAGCAGGATCAGGGCGGCGAGCCAGTCCTGGGTGAGGGCGGCGATGAAGATCCCCAGGGGCACCAGCAGGCTCACCGCCATCTGCGGCAGGTAGCGGGCGTAATAGCCGTTCATGCCCTCCACCTGCTCGACGATGGCCGAGGAAAGGCTGCCGCTGTGGCGATGTGCCAGGCGTACCGGACCCAGGGCGGCCATGTGGGCAAAGAGTTCATCCCGCAGCCGACTCTGGATGCTCAGGGCCGCCGCCTGCCCCAGGGTTTCCCGGGACCAGTTCAGGGCCGCCCGCAGCCCCATGACCAGGGCCAGCCAGGCAAAGGCCCCCGTCAGTGCCGACAGGCCGTCGCCATGGGTGATGGCGCGATCCAGGATGAAGGCCAGCAGTCCTGCCTGGGCGATCACCAGCAGTCCCGACAGGACGCCGGCACCGCTGGCCAGGCTGAGCAGACCCCGGGCCGGGGCGACGCGGGCGTTGAGCCAGCGTTTCGCCTCGGCGTTGGGGATGGCGGGGGTGTGGTGGGGGGAGGGGCTTGCGTCGTTCAGTGGTAACCCTCTCCGATCCGGACCTTGCCGCGGAACACCCAGTAGGTCCAGGCGGTATAGGCAAGGATGATGGGGATGACGAACAGAAGCCCGATCAGGGTGAACAGCTGTGCGTCGGGCGAGGAAGCCGCATCCCAGAAGGTGTGGTGGGGCGGGACCGCATAGGGCCACATGCTGATCAGAAGGCCCAGGTAGGCCAGCAGGAACAGGGCCAGGGTGGCGATGAAGGGCGTGCCCTCGGCCCGCCGACCCAGGCCGCGCCAGAGCCACAGACCGGCCAGCAGGGCCAGGGTGGGGAAGATCCACAGCAGGGCGGCGTGCTCCAGCCAGCGTTCGAGGATATGGGGGTAGGCCACGGCGGTCCACAGGCTCACCAGCAGGAAGACCCCCAGTACGGTCAGCACCATGCGGCCGGCAATGCGATAGGCCAGGGTCTGCAGGTCACCTTCGGTCTTCATGATGAGCCAGGTGGCGCCCAGCAGGGCATAGCCAGCCACCAGGCCCAGCCCGGTCATCACCGTGAACGGCGTGAGCCAGTCGAAGGCGCCACCCACATAGGAGAAGCCTTCCACCTCGAAGCCCTGAATGTAGGCCCCCACCACGGCCCCCTGGGCAAACGCGGCCACCAGGGAACCGCCGAAGAAGGCAATATCCCAGCGCCGTCGTTTGTGGGGTTCGGCCTTGAACCGGAACTCGAAGGCCACGCCGCGGAAGATCAGTCCCGCCAGCATCAGGAACACGCCGATATACAGGGCGGGCAGGAACACGGCATAAATGAGCGGAAACGCCGCCAGCAGGCCGGCGCCACCCAGGATCAGCCAGGTTTCGTTGCCATCCCACACCGGGGCCACGGAGTTCATCATCACATCGCGTTGGTCGTCATTGCTGGCAAAGGGGAAGAGTATACCCACCCCCAGGTCAAAACCGTCCATGAACACATACATGAACACGCCAAAGCCGATGATGAAGATCCAGATCAGGGTCAGGTCAATCAGTTCCATGTCTGCGTGCTCCCGGCCATCAGGCCATGGTCTTGTCGTCGGCGGCGGATAAGGGCCGCTTGGCATGGGCGCCGGGCTGATCCTCCGACAGGTCTGCCTGATCCGGTCCCTGGCGAATGATGCGGATCAGGAAACTGATGCCGGCAATGAACACCACCGCGTAGACGACCACATAGCCCACCAGGGTGAACAGGGCCATGGCCCCGGTCAGGGAGGGGGTGAGTCCGTCGGCGGTACGGATCAGACCGTAGGCCAGCCAGGGCTGACGCCCCACCTCGGTGACGAACCATCCCGCCAGAACGGCCACAAAGGGTAGCGGAATCATCAGGCTGGTCAACCTCAAAAAGCGCTTGGATTCCACCAGACGATCCCGCCAGGTGAGCCAGGCGCCCCACAGGGCGATGATGATCATGAGCAGGCCGATGGCCACCATGATGCGGAAGGACCAGAACACGGTGGGCATGTGGGGGCGGTCCTCGGGCGCCCATTCCTTCAGGCCGGGAATGGTGCCGTTCCACTCATGGGTGAGGATCAGACTGGCCATGTTGGGGATGCCGATCTCCAGGAAGTTGCGCTCCTGGGTCTGGCTGGGAATGGCGAACAGCAGCAGTGGTGCGCCGTCGGTGGTTTCCCAGACCCCTTCCATGGCCGCCACCTTGGCCGGCTGGTGCTTGAAGGTATTGAGGCCGTGCATGTCACCCACCAGCAACTGGGCCGGGGCGGCGATGGCCAGCATGATCAGGCACATCTGCAGGGCCTTTTTGGACGCCTCCGGCGCCTTGCCCTTGAGCAGGTACCAGGCCGATACCCCGGCCACTACGAACCCACCGGTGAGGAAGGAGGCCAGGGCCACGTGGAAGAAGCGGGGGAAGAAGGACGGATTGAAGATGGCCTCGCTCCAGGAGGTCAGATAGACGATGCCATCCCGCAGTTCGGCCCCCGCCGGGGTCTGCATCCAGCTGTTGGCGGAGAGAATCCAGAACGAGGAAATGAAGGTGCCCAGGGCCACCATGCAGGCAGCGAACAGGTGAGTACCCCTGGGCACCTTGTCCCGACCAAACAGCAATACCCCCAGAAACACCGCTTCCAGGAAGAAGGCGGTGACCACCTCATAGGCCAGGATCGGGCCGAGGAAATTGGCGCTGGCGTAGGAGAACACGCTCCAGTTGGTGCCAAACTGGAACGACATGACAATGCCCGACACCACCCCCATGCCGAACACCACGGCGAAGACCTTGGTCCAGAATCGGGACAGTTGCTCGTAGGCGGGATTACCGGTTCGGTAGAGCAGACCCTCCAGCAGGGCGATGTAGGAGGCCAGGCCAATGGTGAAAACGGGAAAAATGGCGTGGAATGAGACCACGAAGGCGAACTGGATTCGTGATAGAAGTAGGGGGTCAAGCTCCATCATCAGGCGATCCTCGTGAGTCCCGAAAAGAGTAGCGTATTGTGGTCCCTATCCGGTTTAATTCCCATGATTTTGGTCAAATTTAAATTTTTGCGCCCGATCCGCTTGTTGGGAAAGCAAAATGCGGTACGCTAACGGTCCGCCGCTCGCTTTGGCTTCGAGGCCGGCTTCCAGTCAAGGATTCCTCATCTTCCCGCTTATGAAAAAAAGATTCTTCAATCGGCGCATGATCCTCATGCTGCTGATCGTTTCCCTGCTGCTGGGCGGTGTGTTCGGTTACAAGGCATTCATCAATGCCCTGATCACCGACATCTTCGACAACCTGCCCGAGCCGGTGGCCACCATCACTGCCACCGAGGCCAGGGAACTGGTGTGGCGGCCACAACTGGAGGCGGTGGGCAGTTTTGTCGCCGTGCAGGGGGCTGATCTGACCACCGAGGTGAGCGGCATCGTGCAGGAGATCCTGTTCGACAACGGCGCCCAGGTCCAGGCCGGGGAGGTGCTGCTGCGCCTGGACAGCCGCACCGATGTGGCCCAGCTCCGTCGCCTGGAGGCCGCGGCCCGGCTGGCGGATCTGGAACGGGAGCGAGCCCGCCGGCTGGTGCGTCAGAACAATATCTCCGAAGCGGAGTTGCAGCGCCGGGAGAGCGAGGCGGAACAGGCCGCGGCGGCGGTGCAGGAACAAAAGGCCCGTATCCAGCAAAAAACCCTGACGGCGCCCTTTTCCGGGCAACTGGGCATCCGCCGGGTGAACGTGGGCCAGTTCCTTTCCGCCGGTGATCCGGTGGTGTCCCTGCAGGCCCTCAATCCGATCTATCTCAATTTCTCCCTGGCGGAGCGCCGCCTGGGAGAGGTGGCACCGGGACAGCCCCTGGGGGTGAGGGTGGATGCCTTCGGGGATAGCTTCGAAGGTCGCGTCCGTGCCATTGAACCCGCCGTGCGGGCCTCCACCCGTACCTTCGAGGTTCAGGCCATCATTCCCAATCCGGAACAGCGACTGCGCCCCGGCATGTTCGGTCGCGTGACCCTGGATGTGGGAGAAGAGGCAACGGTGGTGGTGGTGCCCCAGTCGGCGGTGAGCTTCAACCCCTATGGCGATTCGGTCTATGTGATCCAGTCGGGTGACGGGGATGAACTGCGGGTGCGCCAGCGTTTCGTGCGTACCGGCACCCGGCGCGGGGATCTGGTGGTGATTCTGGAAGGGCTGGCGCCGGGGGAGCGGGTGGCCACCAGTGGCCTGCTCAAGCTGCGCAACAACGCCGTGGTGAAGATCAACGACGATCCCGATCTGCAGCCTGGCGAAGAATTGGCACCCACACCGCCCAATGCCTGATGCGGCCGGAGAGCCTTGATGCGATTTACTGATGTCTTCATCCGTAAGCCGGTGCTGGCCACGGTGGTCAGCCTGTTCATCCTGCTGCTGGGGATCCGGGCCGGCTTTGAGCTGAACGTGCGCCAGTTTCCGGAGATCCAGAATGCGGTGGTGACGGTCACCACCACCTATATCGGTGCCGATGCCAACCTGATCCAGGGGTTCATCACCACGCCCCTGGAACGGGAGATTGCCGCCGCCGAGGGGATCGATTATCTGGTCTCCACCAGTCTTTCCGGCGTCAGCACGGTGCAGGCCTACCTGCGCATGGACCATGACCCCAACGAGGCCCTGACCCAGATCGCCGCCCAGGTCAACAAGGTCCGTTCGGATCTGCCCCAGGAGGCGGAGGAGCCGGTGATCCAGTTGTCGGTGGGCGAGACCATCGCCGCCATGTACATGAGCTTCTATTCCGAGGTGCTCAGTGACAACCAGATCACCGATTACCTGGTGCGGGTGGTGGAGCCGCAACTGGCCACCTTGCCGGGGGTGCAGCGGGCCGAGATCCTGGGGGCACGGACCTTTGCCATGCGCATCTGGCTTGATCCCGAGCGGATGGCGGCCCTGGGGGTGACGGGTGCCGATGTGCGTCGCGCCCTGCAGGCCAATAACGTGCTTTCGGCGGTGGGAAGCACCAAGGGTCGCCTGGTGTCCGTGGAGTTGACGGCGGAAACGGACCTGTCCAGCGCCGAGGATTTCGAGCAATTGGTGGTGAGATCGGAACAGGACGCCATCGTCCGGTTGCAGGACATTGCGGAAGTGGAACTGGGTTCGGAGCGCTATGACAGCGCCGTGAGTTTCAACGGCCAGTCCGCCACCTTCATCGGCATCGAGGTGTCGCCGGATGCCAATGCCCTGGACGTGATCGCCGATGTTCGACGGGTCTGGGCGCGGGAGATCGAACCCCAGTTCCCCGAGGGTCTCAAGGGAGACATCGTCTATGACTCCACCCTCTACATCGAGAGTGCCATCCAGGAGGTCCTGATCACCATCCTGCTGGCCCTGGTGATCGTGGTGGCGGTGATCTATGCCTTCCTCGGTTCCATGCGCAGCGTGATCATCCCGGCCCTGGCGGTGCCCCTGTCGTTGATCGGCACCCTGTTTTTGATGCTGCTGATGGGGTTTTCCATCAACCTGCTCACCCTGCTGGCCATGGTGCTGGCCATCGGTATCGTGGTGGATGATGCCATCATCATGGTGGAGAATGTCCATCGTCACATCGAGGAGGGCATGAAGCCGCTGGAGGCGGCTCTGCAGGGCGCCCGGGAACTGGCCTGGCCCATCATTGCCATGTCCACCAGCCTGGTGGCGGTCTTCATCCCCATCGGCTTTGTCGGCGGTATCACCGGCACCCTGTTTGTGGAATTCGCCTTTACCCTGGCGGCCTCGGTGATCCTCTCCGGCGTGATCGCCCTGACCCTTTCCCCCATGCTCTGTTCCCGCCTGCTCAAGCCCCACGGTGAGGGCGGTAAACGCCGCTTTGAGGCTTGGCTTGATGCCCGCTTTGACGGGCTGCACCGGCGTTATGAGCGTCGTCTCCACGGGATTTTAGATGATCGCCATGTGGTGCTGGTGTTTGGTCTGATTGTCCTGGTGTCCTGTTATTTCCTGTTCATCACCAGCAGCAGCGAGCTTGAACCGGCGGAGGATCAGGGTTTCGTCTTTGCCATCGCCCAGGGGGATGCCCCCATGACCCTGGATCAGCTGGAGCGCAACACGGCGGTGATGAACCGGTATCTGGACGAGATTCCGGAGCTTTCCAATATCTTCATCATCAATGGTTTTGGCGGCACCCATACCGCGGTGGCGGGTTTCGTGCTGGTGCCCTGGGACGAGCGTGATCGCAGCACCCAGGCAGTGCTGGATAACGACCTGCAGCCCCGGCTGGAAGAGATCCCGGGGCTGAGCATCTTCGCCTTGGCGCCGCCGTCCCTGCCCAGTGCCGGAGGCGGCGCTCCGGTGGAGTTCGTCATCCGCTCCACCGATCCTTCGGAGAACCTGCTGGAGGTGTCCAGGGAGATGGTGAATCGGGCCATGGCCAGTGGTCGTTTCATCTACATCGATGGCGACCTCAGGATCGATAGCCCCCGGACCGAGATCCATATCGACCGGGAAAAGGCCGCCCTGATGGGGGTGGACATGCAAACCCTGTCGGCGGACCTGTCGTCTCTGTTCTCCGGCGGTTTCGTGGGCCGCTTTGCCCTGGATGACCGGTCTTACCGGGTCATTCCCCAGCTGCAGCGGGTGGATCGGCTGACGCCGGATCAGATTGAGGATCTCTATACCCGCAACCGGGACGGCGAGCTGGTGCCGCTGGATACCCTGATCACCCTGAAGGACTCGGTGCATCCCCAGCAGCTCAAGCGCTTCCAGCAGCTCAACGCGGTCACCCTGTCCGGTGTGCCCCGGCCAGGGGTGACCCTGGGGGAGGCCCTGGAGGTGCTGCAGGAGATCGCCGCCGATGTCCTGCCGCCGGGTTACAGTGTGGATTATGCGGGGCAGTCACGCCAGTTCATGACCGAGGGCCGCCAGCTGGTGATGACCTTCTTCTTTGCCCTGGTGGTCATCTACCTGGTACTGGCGGCCCAGTTTGAATCCTTCAGGGATTCGTTGATCATGCTGGTGACCGTGCCCATGTCCATTGCTGGTGCGCTGCTGTTCGTCAGCCTGGGCCTGACCACTCTGAATATCTATACCCAGGTGGGGCTGCTGACCCTGATTGGCCTGATCGCCAAGCACGGCATCCTGATCGTGGAGTTCGCCAACAAGCTGCAGGAGCAGGGGTTATCCCGTCGGGAAGCGGTGGAAAAGGCGGCGGGGATTCGGCTCAGGCCCATCCTCATGACCACGGCGGCCACGGTGCTGGCCATGATCCCGCTGCTGATTGCCAGTGGTCCTGGCGCCGGTTCCCGGTTTGCCATGGGCCTGGTGATCGCCGCCGGCATGACCATCGGCACCCTGTTCACCCTGTTTGTGGTGCCGGCGGTGTACACCTATCTGGCCCGGGACAGGGCCGCCATGAGCGCTCAGTCCAGTTGATCCAGTGGTGGACTTTTGGCCCATTGTTCTCGTAATGGGGGCAGCAATGTCGCCATCTGTGCCATAAGGTCGTCAAGAGCCAGGCGGATGGCATCGGTGTTCCCCTGATTTCGGCACAGGGTTTCCAGGTGTTGGGCTGCATCCTTGGCGGCGCTGGCGCAGAAGGTGCCACATTGGCCCTTGAGGGTGTGGGCATGGATGCCCAGTTCGTGCATCTTCCCCTCGGCCAGATGGGCCTGCATCTGTTGCAACTGATCATCGATCCCTTCGAGAAAGACCGCCAGCACCTGAATGAGCAGGGATTCATCATCACCGATCTGCCTGAGCGCCTTGTTCCAGTCAAAAGGCAGAGCTTGAGTGCTTTGGGCAAGTGTTTCGCGCCATTGAGTCGAATGTTCCTCGATGAACCAGGCGGGTTCATTTTCAATATGGATGTCGTCAATGTCCGTGTCCGGGGTATCCATCGGTAGTGAGGGAGGATACTGTGTCAGCACCCGGTCGATTTCCTGGATCAGTACCGGATACTGGATGGGTTTGGCGACATAACCTTGTATATTGTTGGCAAGGTAGCGTTCCCGATCTCCGGCCATGGCATTGGCGGTGATGGCAATGATGGGGCAATTGGGCCAGTGATTTTCCTTTTCCTGCTGGCGGATGTGGCAGGTGGCCTCCAGACCATCCATCAGAGGCATCATCATGTCCATGAAAATCAGGTCAAACCCCCTTCGGGCTGCCATTTCCACGGTTTCCAGACCATTTTCTGCCACGGTATACACAGCATCGATGCGGTCCAGCATCTTTTTGATCACCATTTGATTGATCAAATTGTCTTCGGCCACCAGTATCCGCAGTTTCATCCTGCTGAGTTGTTCCGTAACCTGGGCATGTTGGATGTCGATATCGGAAACATCCGGCGGCGGGTTGCCGTGAGGCAGGGTCAGTTGGATGGTAAATTTCGAACCCTTGCCCACCTCGCTGGTCACCGAGATTTCCCCGCCCATCAGGGTGATCAGTTTACGGGTGATGGCCAGTCCAAGCCCCGTGCCCTCGTACATCCTGCTGTAAGTGTTGTCGCCCTGTTCAAAGGTCTCAAAGATCCGTTCAATGGCATGGGTGGGGATGCCGATGCCTGTGTCCTCCACGGACAAGAGGATATCTGCACCCTGATCATGCTGGCTGACCAGTGTTGCCTTGAGTGTGATCTCTCCTTTTTCAGTGAATTTGATGGCATTGCCCATCAGGTTGATGATGATTTGGCGCAGTCGAGTGGCATCCACCTGCACATATCTGGGCAGGTTGGGGTCTAGCTGGTGCTTGAGCTGCAATCGTTTACAGTGGGCCGTGGGGGTCTGGCTGCGGACGATCTGGATCAAAAGTTCAGGTAAATCATGGTCTTTGGCCTCCAGTGTCATTTTTCCGGCATCGATTCGGGACAGGTCCAGTACCGCATTGATGATGCCCAGCAGATGTTCTGCCGATAGCCGGGCCAGTTTTAGCTGTTCCCTGGCTTCCTCCGGCAGGGGGTGATCCAGCACCACATCCAGCAGTCCGAGGATGCCATTCATCGGAGTGCGAATTTCGTGGCTGATATTGGCCATGAACAGGCTCTTGGTCCGTTCGGCGCTTTGGGCGGCTTCCATCTGCTGTTTGAGTTCCTGCTCATAGATGCAGGCACGAATGGCCTGGGCCAGCTTTTCCATCAACTTGGGCAGGCTGTTGAACAGATCCTCGTGAATCGGGGAGGTATGCTTGCGTACCACCAGCACGCCAAATCCGCTCAGTGCAAACGCATACCAGTGCTGGCCTTCTTCCTCCTCATAGTGCAGGGGCAGACGGGACAACCAGGGTTCAAAGTCGGCAGGCGCCTGAGGTATGTCCATCCGCTCCAGAAAGGCATTGAAATATGGCCTCTGGATGACGCTGCGTGGGATTGCCTCGACGATCTTCTGTGTGGGCGCTGATGCCCCTGCCCCGTCGGCAGTTTGTATCACCACTGCGAGATTGAAATTGCACAAGCGCATCATGGTGCCCAGGCTATGCCTGAGCATCCGGTTCAGTTCCAGGGTCTGACCAACGGACAGGGCAATTTCATAAAGAATCTGTGTGGCTTCAAGCCGTTTCACCTGAATGTCCTTGTTCCAGATCAAAGAGGCAGAGTACGGAGGTCTTGTTCATGAATTCCATATAGTCCTTTCCTGTGTTGGCGATTTCTCCCAGGGTAAAGGCACCGAACAAGGGCATATTACCACCGGCCTCTTCCAGTTCACGGGAGATCTCATCTCCTAGAAACAGCACTCTGGAGATGCAGTCGATGAATAATGCGGAGGATTGATGGCCAGCAGGATATCGTGCCTGAGCAATCTTTCTGGCCTGGGTGGCGGCCTGAACAAGAGAGCTGGGTGTGCCGTTGAGGAGTTTGACAAAACAGCCTTCATTGACCTCTCCCACACACATCAGGGAATGATCGTCTACCACCATCAAGGGATCCCGCACCACCATTTCGCTGTCCAGTTTCGAGATGCCAAAGGGATAGGCCTTGGCAATATCGAAAAAGTTATCCCGGGTAATCTCCTGTCCGCCGTGATCAAGAATCATTTCTCGATACACTTCAAAGGCCGGTTTCCAGTCCAGAGAGTGAATGATGTTTCGTTCCGAGGCGGTGACCTTGAGGGTCTGGCTGATGGGTTCCCAGCCGTGGGTGACGCCGATACTGCTGGAAAGGGGAATGCGGGCCATGACGGCAGTATCCTGGGTCAATCCCTGGGGAGTGATGATACAGGGCTTTTGTTGCAGGCTCAGAGAACCGGCGCCGCCGCCGACAAAATTAAAATCCAGACCAAAATGCAGAAAGAGAGATTCAATCAGGGCACTGATCCGACTGGAAAAACCATCCACAAAGACGATGATGGTATTGTCACTGTCCAGCGCTTGGTGCCATTGTGTCTGGTCATCGAGGATACTGGAGTCGATATCCATCGATTTGTCACTTAAATTGTTGATGAATAAAAGATCTGCTGTCACTGGTAACCCCACCAGCAGGGTACCTTTGGTATGGGGTTTACGCTCGTGGATGATCTGGGGGAAGGTGCCGCCAAACACCGGTAACCGGCATTGTTTAAATAGCGCCGTAGCCGCTTCGGGGCACCAGTTGTCTTCGTCGCAACCCAATATCATCAAGGTTTTCACCCCCGGTTGCTGTTCCATGGCCTGTATACAGGGGGCCAGAGCTTCCAGAGTGCCTGTGGTTTCAAGGTGAAACTGGATATCCAATGTGTTCATCAAGCGGTTTCCATGTTGTGCGGCTGCAGGGTGGTTAATGATCTGGCATGACAAGCTGTTGATCATGGGTCAGCAGGGCTTGAAGTTCATCTGCCGGTACAGGTCTGGAAATCAGATATCCCTGTATTTCGTTGATCCCCAAGGCATCCAGATAGTCCCTCTGCCTTAGACTTTCCACACCTTCGGCAATGGTTTTCAGTCCCAGACCCTGGCTAAGGGCAGTCAAAGAGCGGATGATGGCCCGACTGTTGCGGTATTCAGTGATGTTGTCGATAAAGCTTTTGTCGATTTTCAGGGTGGTCAGGGGGAATTTCAGCAAATACCCAAAGGAGGAGTAACCAGTCCCGAAGTCATCAATGGCGATATGAAAGCCCATATCCCTGAGTTGACGCAAAATGGTCATGGTGGTTTCGGGGCTGTGCATGGCAATGCTTTCGGTGATTTCCAGTTCAAGATTGGCGGGTTCAATCTTGTAGCGTTCCACATGGGCCAAAATGCGGTCCGCCAGGTCCGGTTCGAATTGGCGTGCAGAGAGATTGACGCTCATACGCAGATCCAGCCCTTGGCGACACCAGCGGGCGGCCTGTTGACAGGCCTGGGCAATGACCCAATCACCCACATGCTGAATTCTGCCGGATTCTTCCAGCAGGGGGATGAATTCTGCTGGAGAGATGATGCCTCGTTGACTATGGCGCCAGCGGATCAGTGCTTCCACTCCCACGATCCTGCCACTGGACAACTCCTGTTGAGGTTGGAATACCATGAAGAATTCGTTTTTTTCCTGAGCCATCCGCAGGTCTGTTTCCAGCAGGATGCCCAGGGCTCTGTCTTCGTGACAGTGTTGCTGGTATGAGGTGAATTTCTTGCCGGCACCTTGGCTGCGGGCGGTGCGCTGGGCTTTTCGGGCCAGTCGCAGCAATGCTTCTGCCTGGTGTCCATTGTCGGGCCACAGGCTGGCGCCCACAGAGAAGTCCACAAAAACCGATTTGCCATTGATAAAGTGGGGGCGATCCAGATGACACAGGTCGATCTGGATGTTGCTGCTCTCCTGGTCGCTCCGAAGTGCAAGACCGAAAGAGTCGTCTTCCAGACGGCAAAGCAGGGTACTGGAATCTGCCTGCTGCCGCAGCCGTTGGGCGAATACCCGCAGTACGTTGTCACCGGACTCATGCCCGAAAGCATCATTGATCCGATGCAGGCGATCAATATCCACCACCATGATCTGCCATCGGTCCTTCTGCTGGCAGCTGATATCCAATTGCTCCTGCAGGAGCCGCAGAAACAACCGTTCCTTGGGCAGTTGGGTCAGTTCGTCGTGTTCCACCAGATAGAGCACCTGATTTTCCAGGGTTCGCAGCCCGGTGACATCCTGAAAGGCACCGATCATGGCCATGCCGGTATTTTCGTTGGGACTTGGACTGCCCTGTAGGCGGAGAATGCGCTGGTTGGCACCCTGACCCAGGCGAATTTCCAGGTCCAGACCCTCCTGATGGCACATGGCCAGTTCGATCCGTTTTTCTGTGTCCCGGCGTTGTTCTGTGTGGACCAGTTGCAGAAAATCGCTGATGTGAGCGGGCATCGGATCTCGCCAGCCCAATACCACATGGGCATCTTCCGACCAGAGCAGGCGGCCCGACTGCCGCTGCAGTTGCCAGAACCCCAGTCTGGCCAATCTGCAGGCGCTTTCCTGTTCAGTCTGAGCCTGTCTCAGGACCGCTTCCCGTTCAGCGCCGCTGAGCACATAGCGGATGCGCCGGGAGAGCAGGGGCAGGTTGATGGGCTTGGTCATAAAATCGGTGGCACCCGCCTGAAACGCCGTGTCGATGGATTGAACGTCCTCGGCACTGGTGAGCATCAAAATGGGAATCCAGGCACCTTCGCTCTGGGCACGAATGGTCCGTACCACTTCAAAACCGTTCATCTTGGGCATGGTGACATCCAGCAGGATCAGGTCTGGCCGGTGACTGGCAAACGCCTCAACCCCAGGTTGGCCATCCTCCGCCTCGATGATGGTGTACCCCTGACGTGATAATCCGACCCGGATCATCAGGCGTATGGTGGGATCATCGTCGATGATCAGGATCTGCTTGTTGTTGCTCGATGTCGTATTCATCATATTGCGCGAAAAGCCCGTCCTTCAGATGGAGGAAGTTGACCCGCAAAGCGTCCGGAATGAAGGGGCTGAACCGCTTCAGAATCAAGGTTAACAGACCTGACCCGTGGATGGGGTCTGGTGGCCGCTGCACCGGATCATTGAGGGGGAAAAATCTTAAATTGACATGCAGGCATCATGTGTATCTGCTAATCTTCGCTGCAATGCAACATAATTTCTGATTGCCTGTCACAGCAGATAGGTCAAACCCTTAAATGGAGATTTTCTTATGACGAATCAACCGTTTTCGATGCAGGGCATGACCGGTATCATCACCGGCCTGGCCAATGGGGACAGCATCGCTTTGGGCTGCGCCAAGGCCATGCACCAGGCGGGCGCGGAAATGATTGTCACCTACGGTCATCCCAAGGCCGAATCCCACGTTCAGCCCCTGGCTGGCGAGATGGGTCATCCTGAGCTGATGCTCTGTGATGTTCGTGAGGCGGCTCAGGTCGATGCCCTGTTCCGTCGTGCTGCCGAACGCTGGGGCAAGCTGGATTTTTTAATCCATTCCATGGCCTTTGCCCCCAGAGATGACCTGCACGGTCGTGTTGTGGATTGTTCCTGGGAAGGTTTTGCCCTGGCCATGGACATATCCTGTCATTCATTCATCCGTCTGGCCCGTCAGGCTGAACCTCTGATGCAGGCAGGTGGCACCCTGATCACCATGTCCTACTACGGCGCAGAGAAGGTGGTAGACAACTACAACCTCATGGGGCCGGTCAAAGCAGCGCTGGAATCCAGCGTTCGCTACATGGCCGCAGAACTGGGGCCTAAGGGTATCCGGGTGCATGCCCTCTCCCCCGGCCCCATTCGTACCCGGGCCGCTTCGGGTATCCAGGATTTTGAGGATCTGGCCCGTGACGCGGAAACCCGCTCCCCCTTGCGCCGCCTGGTTGCTACCGAAGATGTGGGTCAATGTGCCGTCTTCCTGGCTTCCGGAGCAGGCCAGTCGTTGACGGGGAGCACCCTGTACGTTGACGCCGGACATAACATAAAGGCTTGAATCATGAACAAAAAAACCGATTTGGGTTATATCGAAAACCGTACATTCAGCGAAATCCGGGTAGGTGACGAGGCGGTCATCGAGCGTCGTCTTACCATGGATGACATCAAGTTGTTTGCCATCATGTCCGGGGATGTGAACCCGGCTCATGTGGACGAGGACTTCGCCAAGAGTTCCCGCTTTCAGGAGATTATTGCCCACGGCATGTGGGGTGGTGCATTGATCTCCACGGTACTGGGTACGGAGTTGCCGGGTCCGGGCACCATTTATCTGGGGCAGACCCTGCGGTTCCGTGCCCCCGTGGGCCTGGGTGACATCCTGCAGGTGAAGGTCAAGGTGCTGGAGAAGAATGCCGACCGCAATTTAATCAAGTTCGACTGTCGGTGTACCAATCAGGAAGGTCGGGATGTGATCGAAGGTGTGGCAGAAGTGCTGGCGCCTTCCGAAAAAATCCGTCGGCCCCGTACCGTGATGCCCAGGGTACGCATGTCTGAACGGGCTCGTTTGCACGAGTTGCTTCATGCCGCTACCCATCCAGAACCGGTGGACATGGCTGTGGTGCATCCAGTGGATGCCCCTTCCATTCTGGGGGCTTATGAATCTGCCCGGGCTGGCCTGATTCATCCCATTCTCATTGGCCCTGAGGATCGTATCCGCGCCGCAGCAGATGAGGCAGAAATTGATATCAGTGATTTCCGTATCATTCATGCGCCCCATAGCCATGCTGCAGCAGAGGAAGCGGTTTCCATGACCCGTGCTGGCAGTGTGGGCGCCATCATGAAGGGGTCTCTGCATACGGATGAGCTGTTGCGGGAAGTGGTGCGCAAGGACGCCGGTCTACGTACCGAGCGACGGATCAGTCATGTCATGGCCTTTGATGTGCCGACATATCCCCGGCCCTTGTTCATTACTGACGCGGCCATCAATATCTACCCGGATCTGGCGGACAAGATGGACATTGTCCAAAATGCCATCGATCTGGCCCATGCTGTGGGTAATGAGCAGCCCAAGGTGGCTATTCTCTCGGCGGTGGAGACGGTCAATCCCAAGATTCAATCCACGCTGGAAGCGGCAGCCCTGTGCAAGATGGCGGAACGCGGACAGATTACAGGCGGTGTACTGGATGGGCCGCTGGCCTTTGATAATGCGGTTTCCGAGGCAGCGGCAGCCACCAAGAACATCATTTCTCCGGTGGCTGGTCGGGCGGATATTCTGGTGGCACCGGATCTGGAAGCGGCCAACATGCTCATGAAGCAGCTGACCTATCTGGCCGATGCTACCGGGGCCGGTCTGGTGGTGGGGGCTAGAGTGCCCATTGTGCTCACCAGTCGTGCCGATGATGCCATTACCCGAATGGCATCCTGCGCCCTGGCCCTGTTGCTGGCGGATTATCAGAAAAAAACCGGAAGGTAGGTCATGGACGATATTTTGGTCATCAATAGCGGTTCTTCCAGTCTCAAGTTTGCACTTTTTGGACGGGGGGCGGCTGTGTCCCTGGGGGACTTCAAGGTCCGTTACCAGGGGCATTTTTCTGGTTTGGGAGGCCATCAGGCCCATCTGGTGGTCCGTGACGGTGCGGGCCAAACCCTGAGGGATGAATTGCTTGCAGGTGACGGCAAACACTGGGGACATCCTGAGGCTCTTGAAGAACTGCTGGAGTGGATGGAGGCACGTCCTGAGTCCGGCGGTATTGGGGCCATCGGTCATCGTGTTGTACACGGCGGGCGGGATTACCGCGCGCCGGTTCTTTTGCAGCCAGCCATTCTGGAGGCGCTGGAGGCCTTGATTCCTCTGGCGCCATTACACCAACCCCATGGATTGGCGCCGGTGCGCACTCTGGCTCAATTGCGTCCTGATGTTCCACAGGTTGCCTGTTTTGACACGGCTTATCATGCAACCCATAAAGCCGTGGCCCAGACCTTTGCCTTGCCCCGTCAACTGACCGAAGCGGGATTGATTCGCTACGGTTTTCATGGGCTGTCCTACGATTACATCAGTCGATGTCTGCCGGATCATCTGGGCACCAAAGCTACCGGTCGGGTGGTTGCTGCCCACCTGGGTAATGGAGCCAGTCTGTGTGCCATGCAGGATGGCGTCAGTGTGGCTTCTACCATGGGTTTTACCGCCCTGGATGGTCTGCCTATGGGAACCCGTTGTGGCACCATTGATCCGGGGGTGGTGTTGCACCTGATGACCCAGGACGGTATGACCAGCGATCAGATCAGTGATTTACTCTATAAACAATCGGGATTGCTGGGGGTTTCGGGCATCAGTGCGGACATGCGCGACTTGCTCGATAGCACAGACCCTGCAGCGGCGGAAGCGGTAGCCCTGTTTTGCTATCGTACCTTCCGGGAAATCGCCAGTCTTGCAGCAGCCTTGGGGGGTCTGGATCATCTGGTGTTCACTGCAGGGATCGGTGAACATGCTGCGCCGGTAAGGTCCATGGTGTGCCAGGGGTGTGAATGGCTCGGTGTTCACATCGATGAGGTGCGCAACGCAAGGGGCGAAGTGCGCATCAGTACCGACGACAGTCCCGTGGGTGTCTGGGTGATCCCGACTGATGAGGAGCGGATGATTGCCTGGCATACCGCTCGCTGTGTGGCGGGCCTGGGGACCTGATTGCTTGCTGGAAGGTTTTGGCAGGTTTTCCCGTGTCAAGCCGCTTGTTTGGTGAAAACCTGCCTTGAGATGGCAATGCCCCGCATGCGTTGGCATCGGCGTCGACGTGCCAAGGCGGCCAGTGTTTCCGGTGTACCAATCACAGGGCCAAAAGTGTTGAGCAGATGCCCTGCATGCTGCATGAATTGATCCGGGTCCATGCAGAGCCTGACCAAGAGTTTTGGTGGTGTGGGGATATATCCCGGCTTGAAGGGATGCACGCATTGGCCCAGGGTCTGGGTGAGTTCAAGGTAGTCCTCAAATGAAAATGGAATACCGTATTCCATTGAATTTTCAGTTATAAAAGGCAAAAGTGGGGCTTGGGGAATGGTCCGCAGCGATGATTCCGGGTGAAGGGGCTGGTTGTATCCAGCGTGGTCTTCCCTGGAACCGATTCCCATTGGGACAGGGATTGCTGGTGCCGGGGGTAATGCCTGGATATGGACCGGATCTGGCGGGGCTGTTTCCCGATCTTTTTCTGTATTGGTGTGAGCAATATTTCTGATACGCCGGGCAATCGAGGTGTGATTGCTCTGGGCAGGGGTGTCGGCGATACCCGCTCGAACAGGATTGAGATCCACGTAGGACATGGCTGCCAGCAAGGCCTGATCGTCCAGTAGTGCCTGGCTTTTGAACCGCCCCTCCCAGAATCTGCCCTTGACCCCGTCTTCCCGATTGGCCTGGCGGGCAATGGATTCATTGAGTACCCGCATAAACCAGGACACGTCATGCAGACGTGCCCGGTATGTTTCCGCCAATTCTTCCACCTCAGCAAGTTCCGCCGCGCTCATTTTTGGCCTTTCATCAGAGAGATACCGCTGGACCGTAATGGGGCCTGCAAATAATTGTGTCCAGCGTTTGAGGGTTTGCTCCAGGGTCCAGGTCTGGGGGCGTGAGGCATCGACCCTGAGCACCACGTGGTAATGGTTCGACATCACTGCGTAGGCAGCAATATCGATGGCAAAGATGGATGCCAGAGACAAAATACGATCCTCGATCCAGCCCCGGCGATGGGCGTAGCTGGTGCCGGTGGCGGGATCATTGCCGCATAAAAATGCGCGCCTTACGCAACGTGTGACCACGTGATACCAGGGCGTGTCTTCAAGGCTGATTTGTGATGCACGGGGCTGTGTCATGCCTTGAGGATAGGTGTTTTTCCATGAAAATGCAATAAAGTGGGTGTCCTTTTAAATTTCGGAAAAGAAAAAAATAATCTGATAACCTATAAAATTCAAAAAGATGAGGCAAAAACAATGAAAAAAACAGCAGCATTACTGATGGCCGCATGGCTGGTTGCAGGGTGTAGCCCAACAACAGAAGAGCAGAGTTTTTATGGGGTCTGGAAAATCGAAGGCTTTACCAGTACTCCAGCTGCGGGCGTCGCGGAGGAGCAGGCCCAAAAAATTCTGGGACAAACCAGTGTCTATTCAAAACACATTGCTCATTTCAAAGAAATTCAATGCCTTAAGCCAAGTTACGTCGTCAAGACCTTGAGTGAGGATGAATTCAAGAATCAACACGGTATCCATTTTGAATCCTTGGGTCTGACAGAAGAAACTGCCAAACAGATCGAAATCACCTGCTTTGACCATCCCATGGAAGATTCAATGACCTTGTTGCCTAAAGGGGAAAATGAACTCCTCATCGCCTGGAATGGCCTGTTTTTTGAGGCTCATCGCAAAACCGGCTCTCCTTTTTCCATGCGCTGAACAAAAAAATGCCCACCAGATGGTGGGCATTGATGTCGATTCCTCACCCCTGCATCAAGGCCGGGGTGAGGATGACAAGGATCAAGCAGTTTTGCGGGTCTTGGCAGGGTCAATGCTGGTCACGGTAGCCAGACCTTCTTCGCTCAGCTTCTGCACCTCTTCGGCGTAGCCACGCTGAAGTTCCACCAGCTCATTGGCATCCTTGGCCACTTTTTCACTCAGCGACTTGGTGGCTTCTGCCTGGGCGGTCATGTAAGCCTGGAAGCTCTTGGGATCGGTGACCGTCTGCATGGCACGCATCTGCTCGATGCTGATTTCCGAATAGCTGCGGAACAGACTGATCTGGTACTCCACCAACTTGGCTACGTGATCCAGGGTGGCGTTGTTGAACTTGCGCGCAGGCGCGACAAATTTTTCGAACTGTTCCTGACTGCCGTTAAAAAATTCGTTGTACATGGCAAATCTCCTGTTGGGTTTGCCAAGAATGGGGGGATTCCCAATCTTGTTGCAATGCAGCATAACGGAATTTTTTGTGCAATGCAACATCGGTTTTCCAGAAAGAATCCCCTGGCTGCCAGAAAAAACCGTAAAAATAGGATGCATAATCGAAAAAACCGGATTATTTTTTGACCACATTGAAGATTCATCCAAAGTGGCCATGCCCCTTAACCCCAACATGCAGGAGGACGCGACCAGGCTTCGCGCAAAACCCATGAGCAATCACATTGCAATCCGACGTACCCTGGTGGGAATACTGATTTTCGATCAAGTGGAAGTGCTTGATTTTGCGGGACCGTTTGAGGTCTTTGCCACAACCCGTCTGGATGAATCCAGGCGTGCTGAAACAGAATCACCTTTCGATATTCGGTTAATTGCCGAACATCGACGTCCAATCACCACAACGGGGGGGATGATGGTTGTGCCTCATCATGATTTCACCGACTGTCCGGAACTGGACATTTTGGTGGTACCAGGAGGCAAGGGAGCGCGTCGAGAGATCAATAATCCGGTTTTGATGAACTGGATCAGAGATCGTTCTGACGGGTTTTCCCTGCTGGCGGGAGTCTGCACGGGGGCTATGTTGCTGGGCAAGGCAGGTTTGCTCGATGGTCTACGGGCAACCACCCATTGGCGATCCCTGAACTGGATGCGGGATTCTTTTCCAGCTGTGATGGTGGTGGAAGATGAATTTGTGGTGGATGCCGGTTCTGTCATCACCTCGGCGGGCATCTCCGCCGGTATAGACATGGCGCTGCAGCTGGTTCTTCGTTATCACGGTCAGGATGTGGCCAGGGCTGCAGCCCGATACATGGAATACCCGTTTCCAGAAAACAGTCGTCGGCGCATCCTGGAAGGCCTGACCCAATCCTGATGGAGCAACCACCTGATAATCCGGCCCCCGGCACCAGCAGGATCAGGTCAGGTCAACGGCCTCTGGATTTTTCGCGGTCAAGCATCAGGATGCTTCTGAGGTCTCCTCCAGCATGAAACGCGCCTCAGCCAACATGGCATTACGGCCAAAAACCAGCTTCCATCTTGACCCCCCAGCCTGACGCCAAAGGACCGCTGCCCGAATCCCCGCCAGCAGCAGGGCACGGATGCGGGCTGCATTATGGGGATTGCCCAGATGGTTCTGTTCACCCTGGACGATAATCCGTGGCCCCAGTTCGCTAATAGTGTTCTGGTAGGTCTGCCCCAAACGGGATACCACCTGATCATGGAGGATGCCAAAGGATTCGCTTTGGTGAGCAGCCACCTCAATGCCGTCCCGCAAAGTCTGGACCATTCCTGGTTGTTTCATCAACTTGCGTTCCAGATAAAGCATACTGATGACATAGCGGGAAATTTCCCCGTCCACCTGTCCGTTTGGTGACTGAATCTGCTCCAGCAGAATTTTTAACCCCCGGCGCAGATGGATGATGCCGCCGTAAACATCTTCCAGGGTGCCTGCCTCAAAGGCAAACAGGCTGCGGACCATGGTGTCCAGTTGTTCAGCATCGCATTGACCACGCCAGGCGACATCCTTGACCAGTGCGGCAGACTGAAACATTGCGGCCAAAGCCAGGGCTCGATTACGGTGTGAAGCTTCCACGGTTCTTTTTCCATCTATGTTGCGGGGTTTGGATACCCCATATCATCTGGTTATTGGGGTGCTGTATCCCTGCGGGCAATTACGCCACCCCCAAGACATTCAGACCCCTGATAAAAAACCACCGACTGTCCGGGAGCAACAGCCCGTTGTGGATGATAAAAGCGGACCTGGAGTGCCTCCGATCCGTCCTTCACCGGCGTCACCATGCAGTCCTGATGGGGTTGCCGATAGCGAATCTTGGCTTGACAGTGTAAGGGCATCGTGGGCGTTTCACCCGAAATCCAGCTCACATCCGTAGCCACCAGGGCTGTGGCATGCAATGCCGGGTGATCATGTCCCTGAGCTACGATCAGGCGATTGCCAGCCATATCCTTATCCACCACATACCAGGGATTTTCCGCAGCGCCATGAACACCGCCAATGCCCAGCCCCTGACGCTGGCCAGGGGTGTAGTACATCAAACCCTGATGCTCTCCCAGAACCTGGCCATCAACACTGGTGATCAGCCCCGGCTGAGCGGGCAAATAGCGCATGAGAAAGTCCCGAAACCGGCGCTCGCCAATAAAGCAGATCCCCGTGCTGTCCTTTTTATCGTGATTTTCAAATCCAGCCTGGGCTGCCATTGCTCTCACCCTGGATTTTTCCAGTGCTCCGAGGGGGAACAGGGTACGGGACAGGGCATTTTGACCCAAGGCATGGAGAAAATACGATTGATCCTTATTGGGATCCAGGCCCTGCAGCAATCGAAAACGACCGTTTCGTTCATCCACTTGGGCGTAATGCCCTGTGGCAATGAGATCGGCCCCCTTGTCCAGGGCATAATCGAGAAAGGCGCGAAACTTGATTTCCCGATTACACAAAATGTCTGGATTGGGGGTGCGGCCCAGACGGTATTCTCGAAGAAAATGGGCAAACACCCGATCCCAGTATGCCTTGGCAAAATTAACCTTATGCAGGGGAATTTCCAGTTCAGCACATACGGCCTTGGCATCTGCCAGATCGGCAGCCGCAGAGCAGTAGCCGGGTTCGTCGTCATCCTCCCAGTTTTTCATGAACAACCCTTCCACTCGATATCCCTGCTCCATCAGCAGCAAGGCAGATACGGAAGAGTCCACGCCGCCGGACATGCCGACGATGACCCTTTTGGCACGAGAAGGTGTCATCAGTTTCTCCGCAAGAAACCCGGTTTCCTCAAGGACCACATCTTTAAACAGCGGGAATTGACGGCAGATCTGTCAATAAATCCAAGGGATAACGCTGCCCGGACAGGTAATCATCAATACAGCGCAGCACCAGCGGTGAGCGCAATGTTTCCGGGCGGGCAATCAATGCATCCCGGTGCAGCCAGTGGGTATCGAGGATGTCCGGGTCCCGGTGATGACCAGGTACCGGGTCCGATACCTGACCGGTGATGGCCACACGGATAAAAGTCAACCCTGTGCCCTCGTGCCTCAGGCGATAAATACCCACCAGGGCCTCCGGGACAAAGTGGCGACCGGTTTCCTCCAGGGTTTCCCGAACAGTGGCAGCAATCAGGCCTTCGTCATCTTCCAGGTGGCCCGCAGGCTGATTATAGACACTGCGTCCCTGCTCCAGTTCTTCCACCAGCAGGAACCGGCCATCCTGTTCGACAACGGCGGCCACGGTGACACGAGGGGTCCAGACCATGTTCAAGGGATTCCTCAGGGATGATTCAACGGCACAGTGTACATGATGATGTCGGGCAAATGAGGCAGTGGTTGGCCATCCTGGCCCGATTCGTGCCCTGTGGTCCAACCCGAGGCCGTGTATAATCCCACCAAAACCCTTTACAACAACTTCAATATTACAAGGGAGTGCCCATGGCATACCAACATATCAAAGTCCCCGCGGAAGGCGTCAAGATCACCGCCAATGAAGACTTCTCCCTGAATATCCCCAACAACCCGATCATTCCCTTCATTGAAGGCGACGGCATTGGCGTGGACATCACCCCGGTCATGCAGCGGGTGGTGGATGCTGCCGTGGAAAAAACCTACGGCGGTGAGCGCAAGATTGCCTGGATGGAGGTTTTTGCCGGTGAGAAGGCGACCCATGTCTATGGTGGTGACCATTGGTTACCCAGGGAAACCATGGAAGCGGTCAGGGACTTTGTGGTCTCCATCAAAGGCCCCCTCACCACCCCTGTAGGTGGTGGCATCCGTTCCTTGAACGTGGCTCTGCGCCAGGAACTGGACCTGTACGTCTGTCAGCGTCCGGTACGCTACTACACCGGCACTCCCAGCCCGCTCAAGCAACCGGAAAAGACCGACATGGTGATTTTCCGGGAGAACTCCGAGGATATCTACGCCGGGATTGAATGGGCTGCAGGGAGTCCTGAAGCCAAAAAAATGGTGGACTTTCTGATCAACACCATGGGGGTTTCCAAAATCCGCTTCCCGGCAACCAGCGGTATTGGTGTCAAGCCCGTATCCGAGGAAGGCACCAAGCGTCTGGTCCGCAAGGCCATCCAGTACGCCATCGAGAACGATCGCAGTTCCGTGACCCTGGTACACAAGGGCAACATCATGAAATTCACGGAAGGGGCCTTCAAGAACTGGGGCTATGAACTGGCCATGCAGGAGTTTGGTGCCACTGAAATCGACGGTGGTCCCTGGTGTCGTCTGCAAAATCCTAAAAATGGTAAGGAAATCATCATCAAGGATGTGATTGCCGACAACTTTTTGCAGCAAATCCTGTTGCGGCCGGAAGATTACAGCGTCATTGCCACCATGAATCTCAATGGCGACTACATCTCCGATGCCCTGGCCGCCCAGGTGGGTGGTATCGGTATTGCCCCTGGGGCCAATCTGTCTGATACCGTAGCCATGTTCGAGGCCACCCATGGAACTGCGCCCAAATATGCCGGTCTGGACAAGGTGAACCCCGGTTCCCTGATCCTGTCTGCAGAAATGATGCTGCGTCATCTAGGCTGGGTTGAAGCGGCTGATCTTATCGTCAAGGGTCTTTCTGGTGCCATCAGCTCTGGCCGTGTCACCTACGATTTTGCCCGCGCCATCGATAGCGCCACCGAACTGTCCTGTTCGGAATTTGGCGAAAACATCGTGGCACACATGTAACCACCTGATCAGGAACCCAATCACCACGAATTGATCTGACGCCATGGGAGATAAACACAAGCATCAATCCAACCCTGGGCTGGTGGTCGAGCCAGCAAGGCCCCAGCTCCAGCAGCCGCCGCAATATAAAGTCATGCTGCTCAATGACGACTACACTCCAATGGAGTTCGTGGTTCAGGTTCTGGAGGTCTTCTTTGCGATGGACCGGGAGAAGGCCACCCGGGTCATGCTTCATGTGCACACCCGTGGCAAGGGGGTGTGCGGCATTTACACTCGGGATATTGCCGAAACCAAGGTGGCTCAAGTCAACGATTATTCACGGGAACACCAGCATCCATTGCTCTGTGCAATGGAAGAGGCCTAGCGGGTATGCGACCATGCTGAACAAAGAACTCGAGTTTTCACTGAACATGGCCTTCAAGGCCGCACGCGAGAAACGTCACGAGTTCATGACGGTGGAGCATTTACTGCTCGCCCTCACGGACAATCCAACGGCAGTCACGGTGTTCAGGGCATGTGGGGTCAACATCGACGCCTTGCGTAAGGCATTGGAAGAGTTTGTCGATGCCAATACCCCCAGGTTGCCCATGAAGGATCCCAGAGACACTCAGCCCACCCTGGGTTTCCAGCGGGTGCTGCAACGGGCGGTGTTCCATGTGCAGTCTTCGGGGCGCAAGGAAGTCACTGGGGCCAATGTGCTGGTGGCCATCTTTGGTGAACAGGAATCCCATGCGGTTTACCTGCTCAACCAGCATGATCTGGCCCGGCTGGATGTGGTGAATTACATCTCCCACGGTATTTCCAAGGTTCCAGACGAGCAACAGGAAGACGAGGGAGGGGCTGCCGGCACCAGCAGCGAGTCCCAGGAAACCGAAGACGCTGCCCGTAAAACGCCGCTGGAAAGCTTTGCCACCAATCTCAATGAGCAGGCCCGCAAAGGCAAGATCGACCCTTTGATAGGACGGGCTCACGAACTGGAACGCACGGTGCAGATTCTCTGTCGCCGCCGCAAAAATAACCCGTTGTATGTCGGGGAAGCCGGGGTGGGCAAGACCGCCATTGCCGAGGGTCTGGCCAAAAAGATTGTCGACGGTGAAGTACCCGAAGTGCTGCAGGATGCGGTGATCTACTCCCTTGACCTGGGGGCGTTGGTGGCCGGCACCAAATACCGTGGCGATTTTGAAAAACGTCTCAAGGGGGTGCTGTCCCAACTCCGGCGGCAACCGGGTACGGTGCTGTTCATTGATGAGATCCACACCATCATCGGTGCCGGCGCCGCCTCCGGCGGCGTCATGGATGCCTCGAATCTGATCAAGCCCATGCTGGCCTCTGGAGAACTCAAATGCGTCGGATCCACCACCTATCAGGAATACCGGGGTATTTTTGAAAAGGATCGGGCTTTGGCTCGCCGATTCCAGAAAATTGATGTCAACGAACCTACGGTGGATGAAACCTACGAAATTCTCAAAGGACTCAAGTCCCGTTTTGAGTCTCACCATGAGGTACGTTACACCACCAAGGCTCTACGTGCCGCAGCAGAGCTGTCCAGCCGCTATATCACTGACCGGCACTTGCCGGACAAGGCCATCGATGTCATTGACGAGGCAGGGGCCAACCGGCGTCTGCTACCGGCGAGCCAGCGGCGGAAAACCATTTCGGTGCAGGATGTGGAGAACATCGTCGCCAAAATTGCACGTATCCCCCCCAAGAGTGTGTCAGCCTCCGACATGGAGACCCTCAAGAATCTGGAACGCAATCTGAAAATGGTGGTATTTGGTCAGGAAAAGCCCATTGCCACCCTGGCCTCTGCCATCAAGATGGCCCGCTCAGGGTTGGGAGACCGGGACAAACCCATCGGCTCTTTTTTGTTTGCCGGACCCACCGGGGTGGGAAAGACAGAAGTCACCCGTCAACTGGCCCGTATTCTGGGAATCGAATTGATCCGCTTTGACATGTCCGAGTACATGGAGCGACACACGGTATCCCGTCTGATCGGGGCACCCCCTGGCTATGTGGGCTACGATGAAGGCGGTTTGCTGACCGGGGCCATCCTCAAGCATCCCCATGGTGTCCTGCTGCTGGATGAGGTGGAAAAGGCTCACCCGGACGTGTTCAATCTGCTGCTGCAGGTCATGGACCACGGCACCCTGACTGACACCAATGGTCGCAAGGTGGATTTTCGCAATGTGATCCTGGTCATGACCAGCAACGTGGGCGCGGAAGTATCCAGTCGACCCTCCATGGGCTTTACCCAGCAGGATCATTCCACTGATGCCATGGAAGTGCTTAAACGTACGTTCACCCCGGAGTTCCGTAACCGGCTTGATGCCATCATCCAGTTTGGTGCCCTGGACCCGGTGACCATTGCCAACGTAGTGGACAAGTTCCTGACCCAGCTTCAGGCCCAGCTTGACGAGAAAAAAGTGACCCTGGTGATGGACGATGAGGCCCGTTCCTGGCTGGCTGAACACGGGTACGATCCCAAGATGGGCGCCCGCCCCATGGGGCGATTGATTCAGGATCGCATCAAAAAGCCGCTGGCAGAAGAAATCCTCTTTGGTCGTTTAACCGGAGGAGGAGAAGTCCATGTCTGTGTCAGGGACAATGAACTGCACCTGGATTTTGCCGAGGAAGCCGTACACTGACAGCCCCCAGTGAGGCTTGCGCCCCACTGGGGAGAGAAGTGGTGACCCCCCTGGGAAGGATCGTGCTACTTGTTACGGTAGACGATTCTTCCCTTGGTCAGGTCGTAGGGGGTCATCTGTACGGTAACCCGGTCGCCCCGCAGAATGCGGATATAATGCTTACGCATGCGCCCGGAAATGTGAGCCGTGACCACATGGCCATTGTCCAGTTCGACGCGAAACATGGTGTTGGGCAGGTTGTCCAGCACCGTGCCTTCCATCTCGATATGATCTTCTTTCGGCATACGCCTGTATCAGGTTTGAGCAGCGAAGGCGTAATTATCAACAACCCGGCGCATAAAACAAGCACCATAAGCCCCTTTCGCCGCCGAAAATGCGCAGATAATTGCCCCAGGGTATCGGCTTTGCCTAAACTAGCCCCCCTGACCCTGATGCTTTCAAGGAATTTTCATCGATGAAACTGGCATGTGTGTTTCCAGGCCAGGGCTCCCAGTCTCTGGGTATGCTCGGTGCGCTGGCGGAAGCCTTTCCCCTGGTCCGTGAGACCTTCGACGAAGCCTCCGAGGTGCTCGACCTTGACCTGTGGGAGATGACCCAAAATGGCCCGGAAGATGACTTGAACCGCACCGAAAACACCCAGCCAGCCATGCTGGCAGCAGGTGTGGCGGTTTGGCGGGTCTGGACCGCTCAGGGGGGTGTCGAGCCGATGGTCATGGCCGGTCATAGCCTGGGTGAATATACCGCCTTGGTCTGCGCTGGAAGTCTGGATTTTGACACTGCAGTGCGTCTGGTGGCCGAACGCGGACGGTTGATGCAAAGCGCAGTCCCGGCGGGCGAAGGTGCCATGGCGGCCATTCTTGGCCTGGATGATGACCAAGTCAGAGCCGTCTGCGGTAAAGCGGCTGATGTGGGCGTGGTGGAAGCCGTCAACTTCAATGCCCCCGGACAGGTGGTGATTGCTGGTGAATCCGCAGCTGTGGAACAGGCCATTGCCCTGGCCAAAGAGGCCGGTGCCAAGCGTAGTGTAAAACTTTCGGTCAGCGTGCCCTCCCATTGCTCCCTGCTCAAGGCAGCGGCCACCAACATGCACGCACGTCTGGAATCTGTGCGGGTTGGTACACCCGCGATCCGCGTGATCCACAATGTGGATGTGGCATCCCATGTCGAACCGGATGTGATCCGTGCCGCCCTGGCCGCCCAGATCCATCGACCAGTCCGCTGGGTGGAAACCATCCGCGCCATGGCCGAAGACGGTGTGACCACCGTGGTGGAAATGGGACCGGGCAAGGCACTCACGGGTATGAACAAGCGGATCGAAAAGTCTCTGGCCACAGCCTGCGTACATGATCCAGACACTCTGGCCCATGCCTTGGCATTGGGTGGTTCCTAACAGATTTCAGGTTTTCTTGCGGAGGGTCTATGAATTTAGAAGGTGAAATTGCACTGGTTACCGGCGCCACTCGCGGCATCGGCAAGGCCATTGCCCTGGCTCTGGCTCACCAGGGGGCTGTGGTCATAGGTACCGGCACCAGCGAAAGTGGTGCCCAGACCATTTCCACCTATCTGGCTCAGGCCGGTGCCAAAGGACGAGGTATGGCGCTGGACGTGACCCAGCCCGATCAGGTGGAAACGGCGATCAAGACCATCGGTGACGAATTCGGTGGCATCAGCATTTTGGTGAACAATGCTGGCATCACCCGCGATAATCTGCTCATGCGGATGAAGGATGAGGAGTGGGATGCCATCATCCAGACCAACCTGACGGCGGTTTACCGGGTGAGCAAAGGGGTGTTGCGGGGCATGATGAAAGCCCGTAAGGGGCGTATCATCAACGTCGGTTCTGTGGTTGGGTCTTCCGGCAATGCCGGTCAGACCAACTACTCAGCAGCCAAGGCCGGCTTGCTGGGATTCACCCGTTCCCTGGCCCGTGAAGTGGGATCCAGGGGGATTACCGTCAACACAGTGGCACCTGGCTTCATTGACACCGACATGACCCGGGATCTCCCCCAGGCCCAGCGTGAAGCCCTGCTGACCCAGATTCCTCTGGGGCGCCTGGGCGCACCAGAAGAAATTGCTCAGGTGGTTGCGTTTCTTGCATCGCCTGCTGCAGCCTATGTCACCGGGGAAACCCTGCACGTGAACGGCGGTATGTTCATGGGTTAAAAAATACCGTCACCCCTCCAGCGGTCAGGGTGGGGTGGATGCTTGGCAAGAAGAAGGTGGATGGGAACAGTAGATCGACCGAAGGGATTTCACTACAATAGCGGCCCAGCTTCGGCTGCTTTTCAAATCAAGGGGATAGGCTAACCATGAGCAACATCGAAGAACGCGTCAAGAAAATCGTCGTCGAACAACTCGGCGTAAAGGAAGAGGAGGTGACCAATGCAGCTTCCTTCGTCGACGATCTGGGCGCGGATTCTCTGGACACCGTCGAGCTGGTGATGGCCCTGGAAGAGGAATTCGAAACCGAAATTCCCGACGAGGAGGCTGAAAAAATCACCACCGTGCAGCAGGCCATCGACTACATCAACGAGCACCTGCCGAGCGCCTGATCCCCAGAGTCTGGAGGATCATGCTCAACACCCGTGGCCGAGACCAGTCCCCTGATCCCGGTCCCGGGTGTTTCAAACAGCCATAGAGTCGAACTTACGGTTTCACGCCTGAACGTGAAAAAGGGGCGTTAGCATTGTCTAAACGGCGCGTAGTCATCACCGGTCTTGGCATCGTCTCGCCGGTCGGGTCCACCATCCAAACCGCATGGGACAATGTCACTGCGGGTCGCAGCGGCATCACTCCCATTGATGTCTTTGACGCTTCTCAGATGCCCGTGCGCATTTCCGGTGCTGTCCGTGATTTTAATGCGGACGATTACATCTCCCCCAAGGAACAACGGAAGATGGACACCTTCGTCCATTACGGCATGGCCGCTGGCATTCAGGCCATTCGGGACGCCGGCCTGGAAGTCACCGAGAACAATGCCGAGCGTATTGGTGTGGCCATCGGTTCCGGTATCGGCGGTCTGCCCTATATTGAAAAGAGCTACGAAGCCTTTCTCAAGGGGGGCGCCCGCAAGATTTCTCCCTTTTTTGTGCCCAGTGCCATCATCAACATGGTGGCGGGTAATCTCTCCATCATGTATGGCCTCAAAGGGCCCAATATTTCCATCGTATCCGCCTGCGCCACCGGCACCCATAACATCGGTGATGCAGCACGCATGATCAAGTACGGTGAGGTGGATGTCATGGTCGCCGGCGGGGCGGAAATGGCCACCACCCCCCTGGGTATTGGTGGGTTTGCAGCGGCTCGCGCCCTGTCCACCCGCAACGATGACCCGGAACGTGCCAGCCGGCCCTGGGACAAGGACCGTGATGGCTTTGTGCTGGGTGATGGCGCCGGCGTTCTGGTGCTGGAAGAATACGAACATGCCAAGGCTCGCGGCGCTCGCATCTATTGCGAATTGTCCGGGTTCGGCTGGAACTCCGATGCCTTCCATATGACCCAGCCTTCCACCGGGGGCGAAGGCGCCGCGGCCTGCATGTTGCAGGCGCTCAAGGATGCTGGCCTCAATGCCGATCAGGTGGATTACATCAATGCCCATGGCACTTCCACTCCAGCCGGTGACAAGGCCGAAACCATGGCCGTCAAGCGCGCCCTGGGGGATCATGCCTACAAGGTGGCCGTCAGCTCCACCAAGTCCATGACCGGTCACCTGCTGGGCGCCGCCGGCGGTATCGAAGCCGTATTTTCCGTGTTGGCCCTGGCTGAAGGGGTACTGCCGCCCACCATCAACCTGGACAACCCGGAACCTGAATGTGATCTGGACTATGTGCCCAATACGGCCCGTGATTTCCAGGGCAGTGTGGCATTGTCCAACTCCTTTGGCTTTGGTGGCACCAACGGCACTTTGGTATTCAGCAAGGTCTGAACCTGCTGTGTTCAAGCCGCCGGGCAGTCACATGCCCGGCGGCTTCGTGCAGTCAGGCCGTTGCAGGAATATGGCTTGATGATACTTGTCAATGGCCAGTCTGTTGATGTACTCCCCGTGGATGACCGGGGACTGCAATATGGAGACGGCCTGTTCGAGACCCTGCGCATCCAGGGTGGCAGGGTCTGTCATTGGCCCTTGCACCTTGAACGGTTACAGGAAGGCTGTCAGCGCCTGGGCATTGTGATGCCTCAAAGGGCACTGCTGGAGGCAGAAGCCAGCCAGGTTGCCGCCCACTATCCAGACGGGGTCCTGAAACTGGTGGTGACCCGAGGCTCCGGCCCCAGGGGATACCGTCCTCCTGACACACCATCCCCCACCCGTATCCTGATAGGTCGTCAGACCCCGGCCAGCAGGTTATGCTGGAGCAGGACAGGCGTTCAGGTCAGGATTTGCCAGATGCGTCTATCCACCAATCCGGTTCTGGCAGGGATCAAGCACCTCAATCGCCTGGAGCAGGTGCTGGCACGATCAGAATGGGCCGAAGATGATCAAGAAGGCCTGATGCTGGATGGGGACAATCATGTGGTGGAAGGCACCATGACCAACCTGTTTTTGCTTCAGGGTGGCCGATTATTCACCCCCCTTCTGGATCGTTGCGGCATAGCCGGCATCACCCGACGCCGGATCATGGCACTGGCCCAACGCAGGGGGATGGCCTGTATTCAATCCAGAATCACCCTGGATGATCTCTATCGGGCCGATGGTCTGTTCCTGTGTAATACGCTGATCGGTATCTGGCCGGTGCGTCTGCTTGAAGGACGACAACGACCAGTCCCGGATGAGGTCCATCAACTCCATCAACAGCTGGTGGATGATCAGGGATAATCCCACCAGACTTGTGACCCGCTGCCACGATGGATAATCTTGGCCAGTACCGGTGAAAATCACTCCAGGACGATCCCCTCAACCCAGGACACCCCACTCCCATTGTGATGCGACGTTTTCTGCTGCTGCTGCTCTTGCTGCCTCCGCTGATAGCCGGCGGACTGATATGGGATTATCACCGGTTTTTGCAAACGCCGGTCAAGCTGGTGGAAGCCACGGAATTTCAGGTGTCCTCCGGGGCGTCCCTGCGTCGGGTGGGGCAGGAGCTGGCTGCCGCCGGGCTGATCAACAGACCTTTGTACTGGGAAATTCAAGGTCGTCTCTTAGACCAGCAACAGGGCATCCGGGCGGGCGATTACCTGATTCAACCTGGACAGACGCCAGAAGATCTGCTGACTTTGTTCATCCGTGGCCGCACCATTCAGTACAGCTTGACCATCCCGGAAGGATGGACCTTCATGCAGATGATGCAGGCCATAGCCAACCATGAACAGATCCGTCAAACCCTGGCGCCGGAAACCTACATGGACATCATGGCGCACCTGGGGCGACCGGGGGAACATCCTGAGGGCTGGTTCTTTCCAGATACCTATTTATTCCCCCGTCACACCACAGACCTGGAAATCCTGCGGATTGCCCATCAGCGGATGGATCGGGAACTGACCCGGGCCTGGGAAAACCGCAGCGATGATTTACCCCTCAATAATGCCTACGAAGCATTGATCATGGCCTCCATTGTCGAAAAGGAAACCGGGCGTGCTGATGAGCGGGCCATGGTTTCTGCCGTGTTCAATGAACGGTTACGCCAGGGTATGCGGTTACAGACAGATCCTACGGTGATCTATGGCATCGAGCATTTTGATGGCCGTATCCGCCGCCGGGATCTGCGAACCGATACACCCTACAACACCTATACCCGTCATGGCCTGCCTCCCACCCCCATCGCCTTGCCAGGGGCAGCGGCCCTGGACGCCGCCGTCAATCCGGCACCAGCAGGGCCTTTGTTCTTCGTTGCCCGGGGGGATGGCAGCCATCATTTCTCTGAAACCTACCGGGAGCACCGGCGGGCCGTGATCAAATATCAGCTCGGCGGCGATGCCAGCCGTTACGGGCGCTGACCGGCGGAGTCCATATTGACCATCACATCCCACAACGCCGTCACGCGAGGACGGTTCATCTGTCTTGAAGGCATCGAAGGTGTGGGTAAATCCACCCATCTGAACACCGTGATTGCCCACCTTCAGGCACGGGGCATCACTGCGGTCAGTACCCGGGAACCCGGCGGCACGGTCTTGGGAGAAGCCATTCGGACCCTGCTGCTCTCTCAAGATTTCCCCCCCATGCATGGCGATACCGAACTGCTTTTAATGTTTGCCGCCCGGGCCGAACATCTGCAACGGGTCATCCTGCCCCATCTGGCTGCAGGCACCTGGGTGGTCAGTGATCGCTTTACAGATGCTACCTATGCCTATCAGGGTGGGGGCAGAGGCATTGCCCAAACCCGTATCACCCAACTGGAAAACTGGGTGCAAGGCACGTTACGGCCTGATTTGACTATTGTGCTGGATACCCAGGTATCCACCGGCCTGTCCCGGGCGGGTAAGCGGGGCGATTCAGACCGGTTTGAACAGGAAACCCTCGAATTTTTCCAGCGGGTGAGCGCCGCCTATCAGCAACGGGTTGCCCAGGATCCGGCCCGGTATCTGGTGGTAGATGCCTCAGGAACATTGGATCAGGTGCGTCATGACCTGCTCACCACTTTGGATGCTCATCCTGTATTGCAGGAATATACCGGCTCATGTCCCCCGTAAGCGCTCCCCTTTTGCCCTGGCTAGAAGATGCCTGGCAAGGTCTGCAACGGCGGCGACAGGCGGGCCGTCTGGCGCATGGATGGCTATTTACCGGCCCCACCGGCACTGGAAAATTAACCCTTGCCAGATACTTTTTGCAGGCTGTTCAATGTGAAGCGCCGGACAATCAGGGCGTGGCCTGCGGTCATTGTCATGGCTGCCGAATGTGGCAGGCTGGCACCCACCCGGATCTGATGGAACTGACCATACCTGAGGATAAAAGTCGCATTCTGGTGGAGCAAATCCGGGATTTGAAGGATTTCATGTCGTTAAGCCGCAGTCATGGCTCCCATCGCATGATCATACTCTGGCCTGCCGACGCCATGACCGACAATGCCGCCAACAGTCTGCTCAAGACCTTGGAGGAACCACCAGGAGAAGCGTTATTGATTCTGGTCAGTGCCCATCCTTCCCGTCTACCCGCTACCATTTATAGCCGTTGCCAACAACTCAAGCTGACCTTGCCAGGTCGTGTTCAAGCACGTGGCTGGTTGGCAACCCGTTTACCCACCGTTACCGAAGCGGATCTGGACGTGTTGCTGGCTTTGGCCCATGGCTCCCCCTTGCGGGCCCTGCAACTGGAAGATCAAGGGGAATTATCCCGTTGGCGCGTCCAACTGGCTGACATACTGGCGCTGATTCAGGGCAAAAAAGGCGTGGTGGAATTATCGGAACAATGGCACAAGGCACCGGTGGATCAACTCATTGATCGCCTGCACATTCTGATCAGTGATGGGGTACGATGGCACATGGTCGGGGCGGATACCGCCAGGCTGTCCGGCCTGAGTGACCTGGCCACCTTGCAACATCTAGCGGCATGCCTGGATCTGGATACCTGTCTGTATCTGCAATCTTGCCTGCTACAATGGCGGCGGCTGGCGGAAAGTCCCATCAACCCGCAGGTGCTGCTGGAAGATATACTGGTCACCTTGCGTGATCCAGCGCGGCATTAAAGGAGTTTTCATGGTAACGGGGCACAGCATTGTTTCCTTGGCAATCAAGGAAAAAGCAGCGCTTTATGCCGCCTATATGCCTTTTATAAAAAATGGCGGCCTGTTCATTCCCAGTAGCAAGGCTTACAAACTTGGCGACGAGATTTTCATGCTGCTGACCCTGATGGAAGAGCGGGAGCGGATTCCCGTGGCTGGGCGCATTATCTGGATCACCCCTCCCCGGGCCCAGGGTAATCGTACACCGGGCATCGGCGTCCAATTCAATGCCCAGGATAAGGGCGCCGCCCGCAACAAGATCGAAGGTTTGCTGGCCGGCACCCTGAACTCTGATCGTCTGACCAGCACCATGTAGGCCAATAGACTCATGCTCATTGACTCCCACTGCCACCTGGATCGTATCGACTTGAGCGGATTTGATGGAGACATGGACTGTCTCATGGATGCCGCTGCCGCCGCCGGCGTTGAACACATGCTGTGTGTCTGTATTGATATGCAGCATGTTTCGACAATTCAAGACCTGGCGGCCCGTTATCCACAAGTCTCCTGCTCGGTAGGGGTTCATCCCAGTACCCGACAAGGGGATGAACCGACCGTAGACAGGCTGGTCGCGCTGGCGGCCGACCCGAATGTGGTGGCCATTGGCGAGACCGGGCTGGATTACCACTACAATACCGGTGATCTTCAATGGCAGCGGGAACGGTTTCGGGTGCATGTACAGGCCGCCCGAGCAACGGGCAAGCCGCTGATCGTCCATAGTCGGGATGCCCGGGCCGATACCCTGGCTATTCTCAGGGAAGAAAACGCCGGCGATGTGGGCGGCGTACTGCACTGTTTCACCGAGGACTGGGACATGGCCCGTGAGGCGCTGGACCTGGGGTTTTATCTGTCTTTTTCCGGCATTGTCACGTTCCGCAATGCCGCACCATTACGGGATGTGGCACGCCAGGTGCCAGCGGATCGGCTCCTGGTGGAAACCGACGCCCCTTACCTGGCCCCGGTACCGTTTCGGGGCAAGCTCAACCATCCCGCTTTAGTCCGGCATGTGGCGGAATGTCTGGCCACCCTCAGAGGCGACAGCCTGGATCATCTGGCTGCACTGACTACAGACAATTATCGAAAACTGTTTGGTTCTGGGGCATAAATCCCGATAAATTCCGGCAAAACCCCCTGTCGGCAGCCTGGGCAAAGGCCGTCATCATGGCCAGATCACCCTTCCCCCTGACCAGGCACAACGGCGGCTTCAATTTGCAATGACCGTGCCTGATTTGTTAGGGTTGCGTCTCTTTGCTCTCAGGCCATCCTGGCCACAGCATATCTTGTGACCGCCATCAGCATGCGGTCCTTTCCGGAGATCAGGGCTGGCACGCCTGCGGCGCCCGTTCTTCCCACTGGATCAAGATTGATTTTTCGTCTGATCTGATCACAGCGTATCGGAGGCGTCATGAGTTCTGTCCTTAATTTTTACCGACACGAAGCACTGCAAGAGATCAAATCTCGTCCCTTCAAGGTCTACACCGAACGGAATTTGGAGCAGATTCCCCCATTAGCCCGTCTGTCCGAAGCCCAGCGCTTTGAAATGAAGGTGGTGGCCAGTGTGCTGCCGTTTCGGGTCAATGGATACATTATTGATGAACTGATCGACTGGGAACGGGTACCTGATGACCCGATCTATCAATTGACCTTTCCCCAGCGGGACATGCTTGACCCTGACGCCTATGAGCGCATGGCCCAGTTGCACCGCCGTGGTGCCGAACGGGCAGAGATAGCTGCCCTGGCCCAGACGTTGCGCCAAGGCCTTAATCCCCATCCGGCAGGTCAGCTGGAGCTCAACCGGCCGGTGCTCAATGGCCAGCCTCTTGAAGGGTTGCAGCATAAATACAGAGAAACCGTGTTGTTTTTCCCCACCCAGGGACAAACCTGTCATGCTTATTGCACCTTCTGTTTTCGCTGGGCCCAGTTTGTAGGGGACAAAGCACTGCGCATTGCCTCCAACCAGGGGGACGAATTACTCCATTACCTGCGCGCTCATTCAGAGGTGACGGATCTGCTGATGACGGGGGGAGATCCCATGGTCATGAAGACCCGGCATCTGGCCCAGTATCTTGAACCATTGATGGCCCCGGAACTGGATCATGTTCAAACCATTCGCATCGGCACCAAGGCGCTCACTTTCTGGCCCCATCGGTTTGTGAATGATGCCGACGCCGATGATCTGCTGATGTTGCTGGAACGTCTGGTGAAAGCGGGCAAGCATGTGGCCTTGATGGCCCACTATAACCATTGGCGGGAGATGGAAACGCCGGTAGCCAGGGAAGCCATCCGTCGGATACGTGCCACCGGGGCCGAGATCCGCAGTCAGGGCCCCTTGCTGGCCCACATCAATGATGATGCTGACACCTGGGCGCGTATGTGGCAAACCCAGGTTCGCTTGGGGATCATACCTTATTATATGTTTGGGGAACGGGACACCGGCGCCCGTCGCTACTTTGAAGTTCCCTTGGCGCGGGCGTGGGAAATTTATCGTGATGCCATGTCTCAAGTGTCCGGTCTTGCCCGCACCGCCAGAGGCCCTTCCATGAGTGCCGGTCCTGGCAAGGTAGAAATCCAGGGCGTGACGGACATTCATGGAGAAAAGGTTTTTGTGCTGCGCTTCATCCAGGGGCGTAACCCCGATTGGGTGCAACGTCCATTTTTTGCACGCTATGATGAAACAGCCACCTGGCTCAATCATCTCAAACCCGCTTTTGGGGAGGAAAAGTTCTTCTTCGAGGACGAGTATGCCGCCATCAACGCGCCCCGCCTCAAGGGGAATGCCGGCAAAACCGGGCCGGGTTGATCTAAAGAGCGAATCATGACATGGACCCGGCACCAGCAAAGTCGGTACCCATCATATGCATGGCTGGTTCGGAGCTGTTCCGATCCAGCCTTTTTTTTGCCGCTTTTTGAGTATTGTTATGAACAATCACGACCTGACCCGCCGGGATCTGGCTGTTGTCTGGCATCCCTGCACCCAAATGAAAGACCACGAACACCTACCCATGATCCCGATTCAACGTGGAGAGGGGGTGTGGCTGGAAGATTTTGACGGTAACCGTTACCTGGATGCCATCAGTTCCTGGTGGGTCAATCTATTCGGCCATGCCCACCCCTATATCAATGCAGCCATCCGTCGCCAGATGGCGGATCTGGAGCATGTGATTTTGGCGGGATTCACCCATGAACCGGTGGTGAGATTATCCGAGCGATTGGTGGCCATCACCCCGCCGGGGCTGAGCCGCTGTTTTTATGCCGATAACGGTTCTGCCGCAGTGGAAGTTGCCCTGAAAATGAGTTTTCACTACTGGCACAACCGGGGTCACAAGAAAAAAAACCGGTTTATCTGCCTGTCCAACAGCTACCACGGAGAAACCCTCGGCGCCCTGGCGGTGGGGGACGTGCCTTTGTACAAATCCACCTACGGGCCGCTGTTGATGGAGGTGATCACCGTACCTGGCCCGGACTGTTTTGGACGAAAACCTGGAGAAAGCTGTGAACAGGTGGCCGAGCGCATGTTTAAGGTCATGGAAAGCACCCTGGAAAAACACGCCCAGGAAACCTGCGCCGTGATTGTTGAACCCCTGGTGCAATGTGCCGGGGGAATGCGCATGTACCATCCCCGGTATCTGCAACTGTTACGCGATGCCTGCGACCACTACGGTGTTCACCTCATCGCCGATGAAATCGCGGTGGGATTTGGTCGAACCGGAACCCTGTTTGCCTGTGAACAGGCCATCATGACACCGGATTTTTTGTGCCTGTCCAAAGGATTGACAGGGGGCTACCTCCCCTTGTCTGTCGTCTTGACCCATGACCTGATCTACGATGCTTTTTATGACGACTACACACGCCTGACAGCTTTTTTGCATTCTCATTCCTATACCGCCAATCCACTGGCCTGCACTGCGGCACTGGCCACCCTGGACCTGTTCGAGCGAGAGGATGTCATTCAGCGCAACCACCGGCTGGCCCAGGTCATGGCCGAATCCCTGGCTCCTTTGAAGGACCATCCCCATGTGGCAGAAGTCCGTCAGCACGGCATGATCGCGGCAGTGGAAATGGTCAAGAACAAGGCCACCGGTGAACCTTACCCCTGGCAGGAACGGCGGGGCCTCACCCTTTACCAGCACGGATTGCGTCGGGGCGCCTTGCTACGCCCCCTGGGTCATGTGAGTTATTTGATGCCCCCCTATGTGATCACCGAGGCACAGATTCAGTTTTTGGCCCAGGTGCTGGCCGAAGGCATTGACCTGGCCTGCCGGGATTGAGGGTCCTGACGGCAAAAGGTACGCATAATGTCTATTATGTTAAATCGCAGGTGACCAGGAATCCAAAGATGCCTGCCTGCTCCTGGATGCGAAAAATCTCCCGAACCCTGATAATACGCCCATTATCTCCATTTCGATAGCCGCAGAGATTCACCGCCCCAATGGACAAAACCTCCCTGGACCAGGCCGCACTGGATTACCACTACTATCCCACCCCCGGCAAGATTTCGGTGGTGCCCACCAAGGGACTCACCAATCAGCGGGATCTGGCCCTGGCCTACTCCCCCGGTGTGGCGGCAGCCTCCCGCCTGATTGCCCAGGACCCCAGCCAGGTCAGCCGCCTCACCGCCAGGGCCAATCTGGTGGGGGTGATCACCAACGGCACCGCCGTTCTGGGCCTGGGTGCCGTCGGCCCGCTGGCGGCCAAGCCGGTTATGGAAGGCAAAGGCGTCCTGTTCAAAAAATTCGCCAATATCGACGTATTCGATATCGAACTGGACGAACAGGACCCGTCCAAACTGGTGGACATCATCGCCGCCATGGAACCCACCTTCGGCGGCATCAACCTGGAAGACATCAAGGCCCCGGAATGTTTTTATATCGAGCAAAAACTGCGGGAACGGATGCGTATTCCGGTCTTTCATGACGACCAGCATGGCACTGCCATCGTGGTGGCCGCCGCCGTCCTCAATGCCATGCAGCTCACCCGCAAAGACCTCACCAGCATCAAACTGGTCACCTCCGGCGCCGGCGCTGCCGCCCTGGCCTGCCTGGACCTGCTGGTGACCATGGGCCTGCCCGAAGACAACATCTGGATCAGTGACATTCATGGCGTGGTCTATCAGGGCCGCCCCGAAGACATGGACAGCTACAAGGCCCGCTACGCCAAATCCACCGACGCCCGCACCCTGGGCCAGATCATCGACGGCGCCGATGTCTTTTTGGGGCTATCCGCTGGCGGGGTACTCAAACCCGACATGGTGGCCCGCATGGCCCCCAATCCCCTGATCATGGCCCTGGCCAACCCGGACCCGGAAATCCTGCCCGAAGAAGTCATGGCGGTGCGGGATGATGCCATGATCGCCACCGGACGTTCCGATTACCCCAATCAGGTGAATAATGTCCTGTGTTTCCCGTTCATTTTCCGGGGCGCCCTGGATGTAGGCGCCACCACCATCACCAAGGAAATGCAGATTGCGGCGGTCAAATCCCTGGCGGAACTGGCCAGGGCAGAACCCTCCGACGTGGTGGCCAAAGCCTACGGGGATGAAGGGCTGCGATTTGGTGCCAATTACCTGATTCCCAAACCCTTCGACCCCCGTCTGATTGTCAAGATTGCCCCCATGGTGGCCAAGGCGGCCATGGACTCCGGGGTGGCCACGGCCCCCATGGACGCCCTGTGGACCTACCGGGACCACCTGAACAATTTTGTCTATCAGTCCGGTTTTGTGATGAAACCGGTATTTGCCGCCGCCAAGGCCGCCCCCCGGCGGGTGATCTATGCCGAAGGGGAAGACGAGCGGGTATTGCGGGCGGTGCAAACCGTACTGGAAGAAGGTCTGGCCCATCCCATTGTGGTGGGTCGCCCGGAAGTGATCGAATCCCGCATTGAACGCATTGGCCTGAACCTGCGCCCTGGTGAGGATTTTGAACTGGTCAACCCGGCCTCCGATGGCCGGTTTCGGACCCTGTGGGCTGAATACCATGACATCATGGGACGCAAGGGCATCACCCCGGACATTGCCAAATATCGCATCCGCAGCAACAACACCCTCATCAGCGCCATGCTGTTACGCAACGGCGACGCCGACGCCATGGTCTGCGGCATGGTGGGCCAGCATGGTTATCATCTTCAGTTCATCAAGGATGTCATCGGTCTGGCCCCTGGTGTCCAGACCTTTGCCACCATGAACCTGCTGATGCTGCCCCATCGCACCCTGTTTTTATGTGACACCTACGTCAACGAGAACCCAGACGCCGCCACCGTTGCCGAAATCACCCTGATGGCCGCCGAAGAAGTGCGTAATTTTGGCCTCACGCCCAAGGTGGCCCTGGTGTCCCATTCCAATTTTGGCAGCGTCCCTTCCGAAGCCGCCCGCAAAATGAGTCAGGCCAGGAGTCTGCTGGAAACCCTGGACCCGGATCTGGAAGTGGATGGAGAAATGCACGCCGATGCGGCGCTCAAGGAAGACATTCGGGAACAACTGATTCAGGGCTGTCGGCTCAAGGGCGAGGCCAATCTGCTGGTGATGCCCAACATCGACGCCGCCAACATTTCCTTCAATCTGCTCAAGGCCGCCAGTGGTGAAGGCATCAGCGTTGGCCCGATCCTGCTGGGTTCTGCCCGCCCGGTACATATCCTCAACGAAACCGCCTCGGTGCGCCGCCTGGTGAACATCACCGCCCTGGCAGTGGTGGATGCCAATCAGGCGGACAAGCGGCGGGAAACTCAAGAAGAATAATCAAAAACCCGTCACTCTCCCTGTTCCACCCTGGCATACATTCTGGCCCCGGCTGCGCTGTGCTTTGCCTGGCGCAGCGCCCGGCCTGCCTCGTCCCTGGCCTGCTCCAGCAGCGGCAGCAATTCCTGGTCCAAAGCCTGAATGGCCTGTAACCGCTCAAACAGCTTCTCTCCGACCCCGTCCTCTGCTGACAAGGCCAGCTCCCCCACCTGAATACGCTGAGCCAGCGCGGTGCGCTCCGCCTCATTGAGGGCGACATTATCCCAGTCTTCCTGCCGCGCCAGCTCAAGACTACGCCGGGACAAGGCCTCCAGTGCCTCAGCGGCGGCCATGATCGCTTCGATTTCATCACTACCCGATGCCATAACGCCGATTCCTGCCATCAATTTTTGATCAAAATGGCCATGTGAGCCATGGTCAACAGATTCTGCTTTTCCATTTCCTGATACACCCAGGTCACAAACCCCTGGTTATGCTCCACCGACTTGACAAACTTCTGGATCACCATCACCACGTCAGTCTCGTCAAACTCCGCTTTTCTCACCCCGGCCCGCCCGATCAACAGCAATTTGATCAGGGCAAAACTCAGCACCATCATCCCGTAACTGTCAAACAGGGTTTTCTGGGTCAGGGGGAAAAGCCGGATGAAGACATAATTCACCAGATAATTTTCGAGAATGTACTCCCGTGACCCCATAAATGGCAGATACCATTGCTCATAGACCTGCTGGTAACGCCGGGTGTTGTCATCCAGGGTCTGCTCCGGGTCAAAACCGATCCCCGTGGCAAAATCCTCCATCACCCCGGCCAGGGATTCCACCTGCCCGGATTTGGCATCCATCTGGGACTTGGCCTCGATGATCTGACGGGCCATCTCCATCTGCACCGTGGGATTGGCAGGCACATCCGCCAGAAATTCCTGATACAGATTGGAGACGATCCGATGGGTGCAGGTGTCGATTTCAGCAGGAATGGCGTGATAATCCCCTTGATTCACCACCTCCTGCAGCCGGGCATAAAACATCCCCAGCACGATCAACCGTTCCCAAAGCTGAAAATCACGGGTTTTGAGCACCTGCACCGTAAACGCCCGCAACTCGAAAAAATAATCCACATAGGGGCGGGTCTTGCGCTCCTGGTCAAAATCTAGAACACAACTGAACAGGTGACGTTCAGTGATATCAATATCGGTTTCCAAAAAATCAATCCCCTGGGGTCGGAGCAAGGCGGTTTTTGCCGCCAGAGGACAGGAAAAACTCAAAAACCGCTCCAGGGGAAATCCCTTGATGAAGGCGGTGGAGCGGGGATAAATCATGCAGACATTACAAAGATGACGCTCTCCCAGCTTTTGCTGGATGCCGCAGAACTTCTCGGGGGTCAAAAACACACACTGGCGCTTTTTTTTGTCCAGCACCAGCTTGCCATAATTTTGATCATTGTCCCCCCTGCGATTGCGCTTGACGTACTTCTTGATCAAGGGGGTCAGTTCCCGGTCATGAACCGCTCGCAGACGTTTAAAATGCAACTCGTCCACACTGATTCTCCAACTGCCCTGACAACAGTTGTCGGGACAGTTGGGGCCATCGCAGCGAAAGTCCTCCAGGTAACTGGGTACGAATGCTCGGGTCATGAAGGGGGTTCCCCTTTTTTAAGATGAGCGGCTTTCCTCGCCGGAGACCTGGGACACCTCGGCCACCGGCTCAGCCACTGGCGTATTCAAATGGGCCTGGGGATTCTTGCGGGCCTCCATGGGAATGGACTTCCACGCATCCCGAATCTCCGCCAGCAACTGCGACACCTCGTCAATGATCTCCACATCATCCCTGGCATTGGCGACCACCAACCGCCGCTGCATGTAGTCATACAGGGCATCCAGATTCTGGGCAATCTCACCCCGTTCCAGATCCAGTCCGCCCCTGAGTCCCCCGATGATGTCAAAGGCTTTGCCAATCAGCTTGATCTTCGCGGCCCGGTTGCCATGCATCACGGCACCCCGCGCCTGGGCCAATCGATCGATACCGCCGTCAAACAGCATCTCGATCAGACGATGGGGATCAGCAAAGGTGGCGCCAGCGGCGCCCACCTGCTGATATTGATTGATCGCTTTATGCATGGCCATCCTCCCGGTCAAAAGGCTCAAAACATCTTAACGCTTCTGACCCTATGTCGGCCAATGGGGCAAAATCTGAAGCCACACTAGCGACGGGCGGCCCGGGTATTGGCCTGCATCAAAGCCATCTGATTACTGAGAAAATCACTGGTCTGGTTCATCTGCGCCACCATGGCGTCCATGGCGGAAAACTGGGAAATCAGCCGCATCTCCAGGCGCTCCATGCTGTAATCCAGCCGTTCCCGCTGATCCTCGATGCCCCGCAATTGCCGTTGCAGACTGTCGTTACGGGAATTGATGGGGCTGTCCCGGCCCGTGAAGTTATCCACGAACCCCCCCAGGCGCTTGGCCAGACCATGATCCCCATCGGTGAAGAAACTGACCAGGGCTTCCCGATCCTCCGACAGCCGCTGGGTCAGCCGGGCATCATCAATTTTAAGGGTGCCGTCCTTTTCGGTACTGATGCCCATATCCGCCAGGATTCTCACCGGGCTGTCCGTCGGCCCCACCGGATCGCTGATGATCCGGTACAGCTGGGTCTGGACCGACCGCAGGGTGGCATCCCCGTTAAGCAGACCGGCGGTATTGGAATCCTTGTCAAAGGCCCCCAGCCGGGAAAATTCCCCAATCAGGGTATTGTAAGCCTTGACGAAATCCTCCACCGCTGTGCGGGCAGCGCCCTGCTTTTCCCCCACAATCACCCGGCTATCCCCCGTGCTGGACAGGGTCAGGGTCACGCCATCGATGGCATTGCTGATCTCGTTGGTACTGCGGGTCACCGTCATGCCGTCGATCTGAACCTCGGCATCCCGGGCCTGCCGCAGCAGGGTGAAACCACCATCGGTATCGTTCTGGGCCAGACCGGACATGGTCGCGGCAAAGTTTCCGATCAGACTGCTGGGATCATCGGCATTCACGGCAATCCCCGTCACCGCATTGGCCTGGCCGGTCTCGGCAGAAGTCAAAATCATCCGGGGACCACTGCCATCATCCACCACCGATGCCGTCAGCCGGCTGGACTGGCTATTGATGGCTGCCGCCCAGCTATTCAGGGACGATGAGGCACCATCGGCAATGGTGATGGTTTCAGAGCCACCGCCCTCAAAACTGAAGGTCATCTCCCCGGACCCCAGGGCGGTGCCCGAAGCGGAAAAATCCGTCACACCAGAGAACATATCCGCTCGGGTGACCATCCGCTGGGCCTGGGCCAGGTGGACCACATTCACATCGTAATTACCCAAGGGGGCCGTGCTGGTGCCGGTGGCCGACAGCACCCCTTCGGAGGTCACTCTGGTTTCAATCTGGCGAAATGTTGACGCCTGATTCAATTTATTGGCAGCATCGCCGAAGGTGGCCAGGGCGCTTCTAAGCCGGCCCAGCCCGGACATCTGATCCTTGATCCGGGTTTCACTGCGTTCGATCTGCATTTCCCTGGGCTTACGCTCGGCGGCCACCAACTGATCCACCAGGCCCCGGATATCAATCCCGGAACCCACACCCATTGCGCTGATTGTTGACATCACGACCTCCCGGTAATCGCAAAACCTCGACTCAAGGGCAAACGACCACCTTTATGCATGGTTTTACTGGAACACTCCCGGGCAAAAAATAAGCAATAAAGATGCCATCAAGCCTGTTCCTTGACCAGGAGTCCCTCTTTCACTTCTTCCAGGTGTGCCACAATGGCCAAAAACTCCTCCGGTGGCACCTGTCGGATCAATTCCTGGGTATGGCGATCAAAGACCTTGACGATGGTATGTCCTGTGGCGTCGTCAATGGAAAATTCCAGGTCGCGCTGGATGACCTGGACAAAATCGTTGATCTGTTCCACGGCAGCATCCAGAGCGTGGGTCTTGTTGGGATCGGCATCTGCCGGATCACGTCCCTTGAAAGCCAGGGGATCGGATACGGGGGGGGGCATATTGGGGGACTGGGCCGGGACAGGCTTGCCCCCCGGCGGTGAGGTGCCGGATCGGGATGCCGATCGGTCTATCGTCGGCGACATGGGGTTGGCGTGAATATCCATCTGTCACCAGTCCTCCGCAAGGTACCCCGTCCATCAGGGCGGGGAGGGATGACGACTGTGGTATGACAGCCGCCGGAACAGGGCGAGCCTACCACATTTGACCGTTGGACTCAGGCAGGCCCAGGGGGGCTTTCCCCCCTGAGCCGTTGTGGTGGACAGGCGTACCGCCCCTTTAGTTTACATCATTGCAGCAGCGACATGATGTTGTTGGGGTTCTGGTTGGCCTGGGCCAGCACCGAAGTCCCTGCCTGCTGCAGGATCTGGTAGCGGGTCAGGTTCGCCGTCTCCTGGGCAAAGTCCGCATCCACAATCCGCGAACGGGACGCCGACAGGTTCTCCGCCGTGTTGGTGATGGTCATCACTGCCGATTCCAGGCGGTTCTGTACTGCGCCCAGATCGGCGCGGAATGCATTCACAGTATTCAGGGCAGCACTGATTGTAGTAATCGCTGCAGGAGCACCGCCAGAAGTGGCAACAGTTGCAGCGTCAATACCAAGCCCACCAGCACTAAATTCTGTATCAAAATTAAAACCAATCACTTGTCCATTATTGGCGCCAACCTGGAAATTAATACTGCCACCATCATTCAACACACTAGTACCATTGAACAAGGTCTGTTCTGCCACCCTGGTAATTTCAGCCCTCAGGGCCGAAAATTCCGCCTGCATGGCAGCTCTATCCCCCGCATCCTGATAGGTGCCGTTAGATGACTGCACCGCCAGCTCCCGCATCCGTTGCAGATTGGCGGTGATTTCCTTGAGTGCCCCTTCTGCCGTCTGAATCATGGAAATCCCGTCATTGGCGTTGCGCGCCGCCTGATTCAAACCCCGAATCTGGGCCGTCATCCGCTCGCTCACCGCCAGACCTGCCGCATCGTCCTTGGCCCGGTTGATCCGCAGACCCGAGGACAGGCGCTCAAAGGTCTGGGTCATTTTCCCCTGGGTGATGTTCAGATTACGCTGAGCATTCAGGGAAGGAACATTCGTATTGATAACCTGTGCCATGATGGCGCTCCTTTTGGTCGTGGCAAGCCGGCCAGCTGATGACCCGTACCTGCCATGATGAGGACAATCTTTTCCGGTGCCGGCAGCTTTTTGCCACCGCTCAGACTCCTTATCGGCCCCGAAGCGGTAAGCTTTAGCCCTCAAGGGGCATTTTTTTGCCGCTCATGGGCCACGGAAGCCCATCGAACCCCCGTCACATCGGCGCGGCCTGCGCTTTTGCAACAACGGGAGTCCCACAACCATGAGACTCCCGTCGGGTTCACACCACTAAAACAACTGCCGGATTACTGCAGCAAGGACATGATGTTGTTGGGGTTCTGGTTGGCCTGGGCCAGCACCGAAGTCCCTGCCTGCTGCAGGATCTGGTAGCGGGTCAGGTTCGCCGTCTCCTGGGCAAAGTCCGCATCCATAATCCGCGAACGGGACGCCGACAGGTTTTCCGCCGTGTTGGTGATGGTCATCACTGCCGATTCCAGGCGATTTTGCAATGCGCCCAGATCAGCGCGGAAGGCGTTGACTGCATCCAGAGCATCATCTAATTCACCAATAGCATCGGTTGCATCAGCGACGTCTCCTACGCCGGTACCAATAGCAACACCAGCCACTGATGCTGCTGTAAATGTTTTATCAAAATCAAAAGTAATGGTTTGATTTTCATTCGCGCCAATTTGAAAAATCTTTTCGCCACCAGAGTTAAGCACCGCAGTCCCATTAAACTCAGTAGCTGTCCCAATACGCCCAATTTCTGCCGCCAGAGCGTCAAACTCTGCCTGCATGGCGGTACGGTCCCCAGTATCCTGATAAGTGCCGTTAGCCGACTGCACTGCCAACTCCCGCATCCGCTGCAGATTAGCAGTAATCTCCTTGAGTCCACCTTCCGTGGTCTGAATCATGGACACCGCATCGTTGGCGTTGCGAGCTGCCTGATTCAGACCCCGAATCTGGGCCGTCATCCGCTCGCTCACCGCCAGACCTGCTGCATCGTCCTTGGCCCGGTTGATCCGCAGGCCCGAGGACAGACGCTCAAACGTCTGCGTCATCTTCCCCTGGGTGATATTCAAATTCCGTTGCGCGTTCAGCGATGGAACATTCGTGTTGATGACCTGTGCCATGACGGCGCTCCTTATCTACTGGGGCAGTCCCACCCAACTGCGAGGGGCCTGCCAAGGGTTGAAAACAATTGACCAACATGTCAGAAGCGGCGGCTTTTTGCCGTTCGGCGGCAAAAACTTTCCGCTCCTCAGGCTTCTTATCGGCCCCTGAAGGAGAAGCTTGAGCCATTTTGCAAAAAAAACGGCAATTTTTTGCCGCCATTGTGGTCACCCCAATCAAAAAAGGCCGAAAGGTTTCCCTTTCGGCCTCCAGGTGCATCAATACGGACAGGTATTACTGCAGCAAGGACATGATGTTATTGGGATTCTGGTTGGCCTGGGCCAGCACCGAAGTCCCCGCCTGCTGCAGGATCTGGTAGCGGGTCAGGTTCGCCGTCTCCTGGGCAAAGTCCGCATCCACAATCCGAGAACGGGACGCCGACAGGTTTTCCGCCGTGTTGGTGATGGTCATCACTGCCGATTCCAGGCGGTTCTGAAGGGCACCCAAATTGGCGCGAAAGCCATTCACTGCGCTCAATGCGTTATCAAGGTTAGTGATTGCTGTAGCGGCATTACCGGCAGTATCAACACCTCCGGCAATAGTTGCACCAGCAACGGCAGCTGACGTAAATGCTTGATTAAAATTAAATGATACTACTTGATCTTCATTAGCACCAATCTGGAATGCGACATTAGTTAAACCACCACTTAACACGCCTTTTCCATTAAACTCAGTATCAACGCCAATTCGACCAATTTCTGATCTAAGGGCAGCAAACTCCGCCTGCATGGCGGTACGGTCCCCAGTATCCTGATAGGTGCCGTTGGCCGACTGCACCGCCAACTCTCGCATCCGTTGCAGATTGGCGGTAATCTCCTTGAGCGCCCCTTCCGTGGTCTGAATCATGGAAATCCCGTCATTGGCGTTGCGCGCCGCCTGATTCAGGCCCCGAATCTGGGCCGTCATCCGCTCGCTCACCGCCAGACCTGCTGCATCATCCTTGGCCCGGTTGATCCGCAGACCCGAGGACAGACGCTCAAACGTCTGCGTCATCTTCCCCTGGGTGATATTCAAATTCCGTTGCGCGTTCAGCGATGGAACATTCGTGTTGATGACCTGTGCCATGACGGCGCTCCTTATCTACTGGGGCAGCCCCACCCAACTGCGAGGGGCCTGCCAAGGGTTGAAAACAATTGACCAACATGTCAGAAGCGGCGGCTTTTTGCCGTTCGGCGGCAAAAGTTTGCCGCTCCTCAGGCTTCTTATCGGCCCCTGAAGGAGAAGCTTGAGCCATTTTGCAAAAAAACGGCAATTTTTTGCCGCCATTGTGGTCACCCCAACCAAAAAAGGCCGAAAGGTTTCCCTTTCGGCCTCCAGGTGCATCAATATGGACAGGTATTACTGCAGCAAAGACATGATGTTATTGGGATTCTGGTTGGCCTGGGCCAGCACCGAAGTCCCCGCCTGTTGCAGGATCTGGTAGCGGGTCAGGTTCGCCGTCTCCTGGGCAAAGTCCGCATCCACAATCCGCGAACGGGACGCCGACAGGTTCTCCGCCGTGTTGGTGATGGTCATCACTGCCGATTCCAGGCGGTTCTGTACTGCGCCCAGATCGGCGCGGTAGGCGTTGATGGCATCCAATGCCGAGTCCAGCCGAGTGATGGCAGAGGCTGCGTCACCGACCGTTGCAACGCTTGCCTCCCCAGTACCAATATTAATTCCAGCAACAGCTGCGCTTGTAAATGCCTTATTAAAATTAAAATCTATTACCTGATTTGCATTAGCACCCACCTGAAAATCAACGCTACCAAGAGTGCTTAACACTTTTTGCCCATTAAACTCGGTCTGGTCACCCACCCGACCAATTTCTGCACGAAGTGCAGAGAACTCTGCCTGCATGGCGGTACGATCCTGGGGGTCTTGATAGGTGCCGTTAGCGGACTGCACCGCCAGCTCTCGCATCCGCTGCAAGTTGGCGGTCACTTCCTTAAGCGCTCCTTCCGTGGTCTGAATCATGGAAATCCCGTCATTGGCATTACGAGCCGCCTGATTCAAACCCCGAATCTGGGCTGTCATCCGCTCGCTCACCGCCAGACCGGCCGCATCGTCCTTGGCCCGGTTGATCCGCAGACCCGAGGACAGACGCTCAAACGTCTGCGTCATCTTCCCCTGGGTGATGTTCAGGTTACGCTGCGCGTTAAGGGAAGGAACATTGGTATTGATGACCTGTGCCATGATGACTCTCCTGATTTTGGACAAGTGCCACGCAGCTTGTCAAAAAGTATAAAAACCTGTTGTGTGCCGGGCGGTATCACCTTGCCCTGGGTTGGCAGCAACTTGCCGCTCTCAAAACTGTTATCGGCCCCAAAGCGGCAAGCTTTAGACTCAAAGCGGAATTTTTTTGCCGCTAACGGTTGCCGATGGCCGCCGGCACAGTCAATGACACAGTTTGAGAAAGGAGACAGGCCAAAAAAAGCGGGAGTCCACTGTGCGTAGACCCCCGCTGGTTTTACATTGACACAAAAATAAAAGGGTTAATGCTTATAAAGCATATTTATCACTACTGAAGCAAGGACATGATGTTATTAGGGTTCTGGTTGGCCTGGGCCAGCACCGAAGTCCCTGCCTGCTGCAGGATCTGGTAGCGGGTCAGGTTCGCCGTCTCCTGGGCAAAGTCCGCATCCACAATCCGAGAACGGGACGCCGACAGGTTCTCCGCCGTGTTGGTAATGGTCATGACTGCCGATTCCAGACGGTTTTGTACTGCGCCCAGATCGGCGCGGTAGGCGTTGACTGTATCTAATGCCGAGTCCAGTCGAGTGATGGCAAGGGCTGCGTTAGCAGCAGTAGATATTGATTTATCGCCAATAGCGACTCCACGTATCGTTGCAGAAGTAAATTTACCGCTAAAGTTAAAAGTGATGATTTGCCCACTATTTGCGCCCACCTGAAATTTTGTCGCGGAAGCAAGCCCAGAAAGCACAGCCTGTCCATTGAACTCAGTCTGGGCACCCACCCGACCAATTTCTGCACGAAGCGCAAGAAACTCCGCCTGCATCGCCTCACGGTCCCCGTCATTCTGATAAGTGCCGTTAGCGGACTGCACCGCCAGCTCTCGCATCCGCTGCAAGTTGGCGGTCACTTCCTTAAGCGCTCCTTCCGTGGTCTGGATCATGGAAATCCCGTCATTGGCATTACGAGCCGCCTGATTCAAACCCCGAATCTGGGCTGTCATCCGCTCGCTCACCGCCAGACCGGCCGCATCATCCTTGGCCCGGTTGATCCGCAGACCCGAGGACAGACGCTCAAACGTCTGCGTCATCTTCCCCTGGGTGATGTTCAGGTTACGCTGCGCGTTAAGGGAAGGAACATTGGTATTGATGACCTGTGCCATGATGACTCTCCTGATTTTGGACAAGTGCCACGCAGCTTGTCGAAAAGTACAAAAACCTGTTGCGTATCGGGCGGTACTGCCTTGCCCCTGATCGGCGACAGCTTGCCGCTCTCAAACCCGTTATCGGCCTCCAGGCGGCAAGCTTTAGACCCAGAGCGGAATTTTTTTGCCGCCCATGGCAGTCAATGGCCACCGGCCAGGCCCACAAGAGCCATCACTGCAGCAGAGACAAGACGAGATTGGGGTTCTGATTGGCCTGGGCCAACACCGAGATCCCCACCTGCTGCAGGATCTGATACCGGGTCAAATTGGCCGTTTCCTGGGCAAAATCCGCATCCATGATGCGGGAACGAGACGCCGACAGATTTTCTGCCGTATTGGTGATGGTCATCACTGCCGATTCCAGCCGGTTCTGCACTGCCCCCATCCTGGCCCGGTAGGTATTGACGGCGCTCATGACGGTATCCAGCGTCGTGATGGCCGTTGCAGCCCCCCCAACGGTCAGCACTGACTGTGTACCAATGGCCACGCCGGCAACAGCCCCCGGTGCAAATACCTGATCAAAATGGAAATCAATGGTCTGATTGGCGTTCGCCCCCACCTGAAATCGGGTAGCTGCCCCCAAGCCCTGCAGGACATTCTGCCCATTAAACTGGGTTTGAGTCCCCACCCGACCAATTTCCATGCGCAGTGCTGAAAATTCAGCCTGCATGGCGGCTCGGTCGGATGCCTCATAAGTTCCGTTGGCCGACTGCACCGCCAGTTCCCGCATCCGCTGCAGATTGGCGCTGATTTCCTTGAGTGCCCCTTCCGTGGTCTGGATCATGGCAATCCCGTCATTGGCATTGCGAGCTGCCTGGTTCAACCCCCGAATCTGGGCTGTCATCCGCTCGCTCACCGCCAGACCGGCCGCATCATCCTTGGCCCGGTTAATCCGCAGACCCGAGGACAAGCGCTCGAAGGTCTGCATCATTTTCATTTGATTCATGCTCAACTGCCGCTGGGCAGTCAGGGACGCGATATTCGAATTGATGACCAGTGCCATGACGGCGCTCCCCCCAATGGGTTTTCGGATTTTGAGGCGCAAGGAGCCTGATTGGGTTATCGGCCATCAAGCGGCAAACTTTAGCCGCCAGCGGAAAAAGTTTGCCGGTTATTTTTTATTTAAAATCAATAATTTGATAAATTAAATCCGATTAGCGGCATAAATTTGCCGATATCAGGCACAAAAAAACCGGCATTTCAATGCCGGTTTATAAGAAATGCCAAGGATGCCGTCATTCCCGCGAGAGCGGGAATCCAGTTATCAGTTACGCCTCAGACACCAGCACATCCCCCTAAAAATTATTTATCTTTTCAATGGTTTTCTCCAGCGCAGGCACCACAGCATCACAAGCAGTAGCAATATTCCTATAAAACTCGGAATTTAAATCAATATTTTTAATACCTTCCGATTTAGCATCATCCATCTCTTTTTCCTCATCACCTTCCTCAACATCCAACTTATCATCCCGCTCATCCATGGAGCGCAACACCCCGTACCTGGCAGAAGCAGTAAAAGATTCAATCAGCCAGATTGCACTTTCATCCACTTCCCTGAACTGGGCATATAAATCTTTCAATAAAAACTTTTCCATGTCGATGGCAGCAGAACTTTTTTCGGAATCTGTTTCATCCAGCGCCACCTTTAGTCGCTCTGATGAATCCAGAATGTCGTTGGCTAGCACCTTGGCCGATTTTATTTTTTCAATAATCTCATTAATGTAATCAATAGCCTGTTCTGTGTTCTGAGAAAAATGATGATTACTCGGCCATAAATTTTCTATATCAATCACATCATCGCCTGCGAATTTTTCCATCACTTCCGCCAGCGGCATCTGTTCTGTTCCCTCTATTTTTGCCCCACCTTCCGTGGCGTTGATCACTCTTGATTCGGGATGAATTTTGATGAGATCTTCAAAATAAATTCTAAAGGTATCCATCTGAATGCTGGTTTTTAATTTACCACCATAATATCCCGGAACTTCAAAAGCCTCATCATCCACAGTAACCACTTTTCTATGCACATGCCCTTTGGTGTGAGTCAGATTATCTGTATATGCCAGATCCTGACCCACCATAATAATAGGATTAGCTCCCATTTTTAAGGCAAAATTAAAAGTAATATGAGCCACTGAACCCCCTGACCCAAGAACCCCCTTTTTTTCACAGACATGAGTTAAAAAACCTTCAAGTTTTTCATAGGAATTAGAAAATATTTTTTTACCTTTAAACCCTCCCACCACGCCTCGATTGGTGGCTGTATCAGCCAACAGCCAATTACCCTTGCATTCCAGACCATTGAATGCCGTCTGACTAATATCCTGAGGATCAACAGCAGCCAATATATGCGGCTGAACCCCCTCTGATGAAAGATTTCTCCATGCGGCACCTACTGATATCATCAATATTTTGTCATTATATTTTTTCAACAGAGGAATTTGCTTATCCAGAGAAGGACCGGCGGCAATCACAATAACTGGCTTATCCCTCCAGGCATTAATGAATGAATTTACACCCGGTGATCTCACGATATCTGGAATATTTTCGATCACATTACTGGCAAAAAGATGGGAAAGACCAATTTCTGTATTCATTCCGGTCATGATGCCAAACAGATTGCCCCTTAGCTTGAGTACAAACTGCTTTGAAAAATCGAAATTTCTTCGCATCATCACAGGATGTAACAACAACTTCCAGGAGCGCTGAATGGTCGAGCAAATCAAATGGGATACATGGGCTGCTGCTACCCCAGGGTCTTTTTGAACAACGATTGAAATGGCATCATTTTCAATAAATTCTGAAAAATCCCTGGTTTTCAGGGCAAAAATAAAGTCAGAATCTCTAGGTTCCACCAAGATGACTTTCTGACCTTTTTTAAGTCTTGGCAGCAAAGCATCAAGACAGTACCCCAGCCCGATTCCCATCACGATAAAAAATCGGGCCTCCTTAAAGATTTTTTCTTCAGAAGAAAATTCCCGATCAATCAGTTGATTCATTTCCCTCACGGGATCATAAGGGCTATGCAGATAATACTCACCACTGGAATCCCTGGCTTTTAAGGTTAATGCTCCCCTTTTGCCTTCAACAGAAAAAAGGTCATCTGAAATTTCATCAAGATCAATTTTTTTTAAGAAATTAGGATTTCTTTTATTAATAGCAGCGATATTTTTTTCAAAAATACTTTCCATACTCACCATGATTTCTCCTGATTTATAAATCATGAATGATTTTTAATTTCATTGATGATGCGAGTGATGGTATCTTTCATACCATCAAACAAAGGGATCACTTCATACTCCATGAGATCAGCAATTAAAATATGATCCTGACTGCTGCTGCCTTCCACCATTTGAGACATGATGAAAGAAATATCTTTTTCAAACTGGGCAAACTCACCTGCCACAACAGGATAAGATTCGGCTATCAAGGATTGCATGGATTGCGCATACTGATTCAACCAGTCAAAACCTTCCACAGCTTGCCCAAGCACTTGCATGTCATTTTCATTTTTGAATTCCCGAATAGACCTTATCAAATTTTCCAGGGCCGGCTTGGCCCGTTCCAGATACTTTTCTGCTTCCTCACTGGTGGAAATAATTAAATTTTGATCATTCATTAGTCAATTTCCTTGAGTTTAAAAAAGACAAAAAGATTACTTGCAAAAATCGAACCAAAAAATAAAGGCAATATTTTTCCGCTATCAGCGGCAATTTTTTGCCGCCAACGGCTAAAGCTTGCCTCTTTTTTGCCGATATCCATGCCAAGGCGCGCCAAAAAAATATTAATGGCCACGGGGAATACCGGGGAGCACGGGACATGTCTCAAACGATCAACACCAGCGTCACGATTCTGACACTGCAAAGCCACTTAAAAAACTCACAAAATCAATTACATCATACAATTAAAAGACTCGGTACCGGACTACGCATCAACCAGGCTGCAGACGATGCCTCTGGTATGGCCATCAGCGAACGTCTCAACAGTCGAATCCGGGGATCAATTCAAGCCGTTCGCAATCTCAATGACGCCATCAGCTATGTGCAAACGGCGGAAGCTGGCCTGGAGTCCATGGTACAGCGTTTGCATAGAACCAGGGAATTGATCGTTCAGGCAGCCAATGGCACCCATACCCATCAGGATCGCCAAAAAATTGGCGAAGAAATTCATCAGATTATTCATGATATTGGCAGAATCGCTACAGATACCCGTTTTAACAATAAAGCGATACTCAATGGCAGCATTGGTGATTTTTTAATTCAAATGGGTTCGCAAGAAGCGCAAACACTAACTTCCACAGGTATAGATGTCAGAAATACCCAACTGGGTTTCATGATGGGAAGAACCGAAGACTTATTAGTCATCGACTTGGGCACTCAGCCCAGTTCAAAGCGTATTGGAGGATTCGATGGACTGGATTTTTCAACAGGGGCAGGAGTTTCTGGAAATGTCATCGTTGGCAGCACTGCTATTGCAGTGAACAATGCAGGCAGTCTTGTTCACTTGATGGATGCTGTAGCAGCCGCCTTACCTGAATTTATTCAGGTATCCATTGAAGATGAGGATATGGTATTTAAAAACTTTTCAGATACCAGTATAACCGTCGCTTTCAACCTTGAGGACACTGCCAACACCTTTGTCAGCCAGACAGGTTCGACCATTGAAATGGCTCCTGGAACTTTTACGCCGGGTATTGGTAACCTGACATATCATGCGGACCCAGGTAGTGCTCATTTAGGATGGGCTCTTCATTCAGGGGCAGTGACAGATTTTCTGTTTAATATTGATGGGCAACCCGTTTTTATTCAAGGTTATCAAGGAGGAAATACCCAGGATCATCTACGACAGACTATCAACAATATCTTTATAGATAGAAACCTTGATTTATCGGTTAATTTCAGTTCTTTTTCTGGAAAGCTATCTTTCTCGTTTGTCAATGAAAGACTTGAATCAAGAGATATTCTTTTTCACTCAATTTCTAATCATTCAGGCTGGGGTCATAGCGTAGTTTTATCGGGTAATCCATTAACTGTCAATCCAGCACAGCTATCAAGTCCCACTGTTGAATCATTATCAGGCGTACATATTTCAGATCTTGATTTAAATACTACGGGTGGTGGTAGTGGTTCATTCATGGTGGATACAACGGCAATTAATTTCACCGTGGCAGAAGGAGAAAATCTTGACACTGCCATCAATGCGGCAATGAGTGATATGGGCATCACTACATTGCAGGCCCAGATTCAGGGAAATAATCTTCAGTTCGTGAATTCTTCCAATCAGTCGGTGACTATTTCACAGTTTAATATTTCCAATAATGGTATTGAAAAAAACACCTATACTGCCAATAACATACTTGATGCTGCAGATATCAGAAACCTTTCCACCCATTATAGCCAGGGTAATACCGTTAATTTTCAGGCATCCCTCAATGGTGAAGATTTTCAAATTTCAGGGACCACCTCTATTGAGGAAATTGCATCTGGTATTAACCATCAATACAGTGCTACGGGTGTAAGGGCAGAAGTGATTCATGGTAACATCATGCTCAAGGCCAATATCGGTGACAGTATTGATTTTTCCATGACCAGCACAGATCTTTTTCACAATGATGGCAGTCTGGGTATTCAAATTCAGAACCATGACCTGCATCTGGAAGAAAGAAATCTAAATACTGTCAGGGTAAACAGTAGTTTTGAAGCCGCAGAAAGTCTGGTACTTCTTGATTATATCATCGATCAGGTAACGAAGGTCCGCACTGAATTGGGCGCATTGCAAAACAGAATGGAATCTGCCATTAATTTTCTTTCCACTGATATTGATGGCATGGGAGCAATGAAAAGCAGGATCACCGATACAGATTACGCTTCCGAGATGGTACGCTTGCTCAGAACCCAGATGCTCCAGAAAACAGGGACGGCAATTTTATCTCAAGCCAATCATCAATCCATGTACATTGTTGCTATTTTGCCGTAGATTTAAAGCGACAAAATCAGGCGCCACCGTGAAAAATATTTCTGATTGTAAAATATCACCCACTACATCGATACGTGAAACCATTGCCGTGATTGATCGGGAGGCAATGAAAATCGCATTTGTTGTAGATGAAAAGAAACGGCTTTTAGGTACTGTAACCGATGGTGATATTCGGCGTGGAATTCTAAGTGGAACAAGTCTGGAATCTTATGTAGATCAGATCATGCAGCATGATTTTATATGGTTGCCAATATCAGCAACTGAAAAAGAAGCGCTGGAACTCATGCGCAGGAAATTACTTTATCAGATTCCTGTGCTTGATGAAAAAGGATGTATTGTAAAAATCTTCCTGATGGAAGAATTGCTTAAAGTACGTTCATTACCAAATTCTGTGGTCATTATGGCAGGTGGAAAAGGCATGCGATTGCGACCATTCACGGAATCCTGCCCCAAACCCATGTTGAGGATCAGTGGTAAGCCACTATTGGAAATTATTCTTGAGCAATGTATCGAAGCCGGTTTTTTCAATTTTTACTTTTCGGTGAACTATCTTAAAAATCATATTATAGATCATTTCCAGGATGGTCAATCATGGGGAGTAAATATAAAATACTTGCAGGAAAATAAACCGTTAGGTACCGCAGGGGCTTTGAGTTTATTACCAGAACGCCCCACCGAACCATTGATGGTGCTCAATGGAGATGTACTGACTCGCGTGGATTATAAGCATCTTTTACGCTTTCATGAAGAGCAAAAATCCGCTGCAACCCTGTGTGTCCGTGAACATACGACGCAGATTCCTTATGGCGTTGTCAACATGGATCAATTGGATGTTATTGGACTTGAAGAAAAGCCCGTATTGACCCACTATGTCAACGCAGGCATTTATATGCTCGATCCCGGTTTGCTTGATCTGGTACCACAAGATCAATTCTTCGATATGCCCATGCTGCTGGAGAATGCCATTCAGAGCCAACACAGGATCAGCGCATTCCCAATTCATGAATATTGGCTGGATATTGGTTTACCAGAAACTCTTGAACGTGCACATGGGGAATGGCAATGAAATTACTCGCCATCATACCCGCGCGGGGTGGCTCCAAGGGAATTTCCCGAAAGAACATCAAACCCCTGGCCGGTAAACCCCTTATCGGCTGGACCATAGATCAGGCCATGCAAGCCAATTCCATTGACCGGCTCATTGTCAGCACGGAAGATGAAGAAATTGCCTCGGTGGCCCGCCAGATGGGTGTAGATGTCCCCTTCATGCGGCCTGCAGCATTGGCCGAAGATGATACGCCAGGAATTTTTCCGGTCCTTCATGCCTTGGAACATCTCCCCGATTATGACTGGGTATTGCTACTACAACCCACATCGCCGCTGCGAACAGCAGAAGATATTGAAGGCATCGTTAAACTATGTTTATCTTCACCTGAATCAACCTCCGCTGTTTCAATTTGTCATGTAGATAAGCATCCCTACTGGATGTATAGTAAGGATGCTTCGGGCACACTGTACCCACTGATACCTGATCGTCCTGAGATTACCCGTAGGCAGGAATTACCGGATGCCTATGCGTTAAATGGTGCGCTTTACCTGGCGCGCACAGATTGGTTGATCAGAAACAGAAGTTTTTTGGGTAAAGAAACATTGGGATATCTGATGCCTCAGGAAAGATCCATTGATCTTGATACTCCCCTGGATTGGCAATTAGCCGAATATTTTATAAATAACAAAAGAAATTAAAAAAATGCCGCCATGCTTATCAATCGTTATTGTGGATACCCTAAAAAAAATTCTGGGCACTGCCCCAAAGACCTTGCACGAACCCCGTTTCCAGGGCAATGAGCACCGTTATGTGAGGGATTGTATCGATTCCACCTTCGTTTCCTCCGTAGGCGCCTATGTCGACCGGTTCGAACGGGAACTGGCAGACTATACGGGTTCCCGTCGTGCTGTGGCTGTCGTCAACGGCACGGCAGCGTTGCAGGTGGCAATGCAACTGGCTGGGGTCCGGTCAGGTGATGAGGTCATTGTGCCGACACTGACTTTTGTCGCCACCGCCAATGCGGTGCATTACCTGGGGGCTACCCCCCATTTTGCAGACAGTGAAATGGGAACATTGGGACTCGATCCCGTTGCCTTGCGAGAATGGCTGACACATTGTAGCGAACAGGTGGCCGGCGGCACCCGAAATCGATACACCGGCCGCCCTATCCGCGCACTGGTCCCCATGCACACCTTTGGTCATCCTTGTGATATGGAGGGCCTGATGGCCGTTGCCCATGATTACGGCCTGGCCCTGGTGGAGGATGCCGCCGAGTCCCTTGGCAGTCGTTACCAGGGTCGCCACACCGGTACTTTTGGGAAACTAGGCGCCTTGAGCTTCAACGGTAACAAGATCATCACCACTGGCGGTGGAGGTGCCATCCTGACCCAGGATGAAAAGCTGGCCGATCACGCCAAGCATCTGACAACCACAGCCAAGCAACCCCACCGATGGGAATACGTACACGACGAAATTGGCTACAACTTTCGCATGCCCAACCTCAATGCCGCCCTCGGTTGCGCCCAGCTGGAAAAATTACCCGGTTTTTTGGTGTCCAAGCGGCATCTGGCCGTGGCTTATCAAGGGGCATTTGCAAATACGCCAGCCGTGCATCTGGTGCAGGAGCCAGTAGGCTGTGAGAGTAATTATTGGCTTCAGGCACTGATTCTGGATGAAACCGTCGCGGATCAACGTGATGCTATTCTGAATGCCACCAACGAAGCTGGACTGATGACACGTCCGGCTTGGACCCCCATGCACCAACTGGCGCCCTATCGGCATTGTCCTCATGCGCCATTACCGGTGGCGGATTCCCTGGTTCGACGGATCATCAATTTGCCCAGTAGCGCGGGGTTGGTGTGAAATCTCTGCTTCTTCTTGGGGGCGGCGGCCATTGTCACGCCTGTATTGATGTGATCGAAGCCGAGGCCATGTACCGGATTGCCGGAATCATACAACCGCCTGCAGATGGAATGGAGTCGATATTGGGTTACCAAATACTGGGTTCGGATGAGGATTTACCGTCCCTGCTGACCCAGATTCCTCTTGCCCTGATTACCGTGGGACAGATCAAAAGTCCCGAGACACGAAAGCGTCTTTTCTCCATCATCAAGAAAAACGGCGGCCAGCTTCCGGTGGTGAAATCCCCTGATGCCTACTGCTCCCGCCACGCCACATTAGGGGAAGGCACCATCCTGATGCATGGTAGCCTGATCAATGCCAATGCATGTATTGGTGAAAATTGCATCATCAACAGCCATGCGCTCATTGAACACGATGCCAGAGTTGCTGCCCATTGCCATGTTTCAACCGGTGCACGCATCAACGGTGGGGTCAGTATCAGTGAAGGCTGCTTTATTGGCAGCGGCGCTGTTATCAGGGAAGGTGTCGAGATTGGCAGCGGCGCCATCATTGGAGCGGGTCAAATCGTTATGCGGGATGTTCCTTCCGGTCAAATTGTGAGACATCGTTATGACTGAAACCACCCTCATCATCGCTGAAGCCGGTGTCAACCATAATGGTGATTTAGAATTGGCCAGGCAGCTGGTTGATGTGGCTGCGAAAGCCGGTGCTGACTTGGTCAAGTTTCAGACCTTCATCGCCGAACGTCTTGTGACCCGCACAGCACCAAAAGCCGATTACCAGACTCGAACCACCGATCACCACGAGTCGCAGTTTGCCATGCTGCGGCAGTTGGAACTGACACATTCAATGCACGATGCCCTCATTGAACACTGCCGGCAACGAGGTATCGGTTTTTTTTCCACCGGCTTTGATGTAGCCAGTCTCGATTACCTGGCCTCCTTGGGGGCTGAGCGCTTCAAAATCCCTTCAGGGGAGATCACCAACCTGCCCTATCTCAGGCATGTAGGTGCATTCAGAAAGTCAGTCATCTTATCCACCGGCATGGCGACCTTGGGGGAGATTGAGTCTGCACTGGTAGTCCTGGAGGCGGCTGGTACTCCGCGAACACAAATCACCGTTTTGCATTGCAATACTGAGTACCCTACTCCCATGATTGATGTGAATCTAAGGGCCATGTGCAGTATTCGGGATGCCCTTGGGGTAGCGGTGGGCTATTCCGACCACACACAGGGTATTGAGGTACCCATTGCCGCCGTGGCACTGGGTGCCACGGTGATCGAGAAACATCTGACGCTGGACCGCAGTCTCCCCGGTCCAGACCACAGGGCCAGCCTGGAACCAGACGAGTTTACCGCCATGGTAAAGGCTATTCGCAATATTGAGCAGGCATTGGGTGATGGTATCAAACGCCCGAGCAGCAGTGAGACCAAAAACCGGGCCATCGCCCGCAAGTCACTGGTCGCATCACGTCCCATTCGTGCCGGTGAGCCATTTACCCCGGAGAATGTGACTGCCAAGCGGCCAGGAACCGGTATCTCGCCGATGCGCTGGGATGAGGTGATGGGGAAAATTGCTGTGCGGGATTACATGGTCGACGAGTTGATTACGTGGTCAACTACCCCCGACTGAAGTCGGGGGCTTGTGAGAGCAAGCCGGGTTGACCAGGGAAAGCGGTGAAAGTCCGCTACGTTTGCAACAGGTCGTCAAGACCCACCGGCGGATGCTTCCTCAGTCCGCCGCTCTGGAAGGCTGGGATCATGCTGGCGAAAGGTAAAGCGCCGAAGGTTCCAGCCGCCGCGAAAGCGGGAGCCGGTTGCAGACATTCCCGAGGGGAGATGGGGCGCAAGCCCCACGTCACTGGACTCGTAAGGGTTCTATTTTAGGAGGTTTGAAATGGCGGTTTTGGTACTGGACAAGAGGAAAAAGCCCCTGATGCCCTGCTCGGAGAAGCGGGCACGGTTGCTGCTGGAGCGGGGCCGGGCCGTGGTCCACCGGATGCGTCCGTTCACCATCCGGCTCAAGGATCGCACGGTAGAGGAATCTGTGCTGCAGCCGATCCAGATCAAGATTGACCCCGGCAGCAAGACCACCGGAGTCACGGTGATCCGGGAGGATGATGCGGATCCAGAGCAACAACAGGTGTTGATGCTGATGGAGATCGAACACCGGGGCCAACAGATCAAGGATACATTGACCCAGCGCCGGGCCTTTCGCCGGCGGCGGCGGGGGCAGTTACGTTACCGGGCGCCCCGGTTCCACAACCGGACCCGGCCACAAGGCCGGCTGGCCCCGAGCCTGCAACATCGCGTGGACACCACGATGGCCTGGGTAAACCGATTGTGCCGACTGGCCCCGGTGACGGAGATCACCATGGAGCGGGTCCGGTTTGATATGCAGGCGATGGACAATCCAGAAATCAGCGGCATTGAATACCAACAGGGGACATTGCACGGTTATGAGGTCAGGGAATACCTGCTGGAGAAATGGCAACGGTGCTGCGCCTATTGCGGCGCCAGGAACGTGCCCCTGGAGATCGACCATATTCACCCCAAAAGCCGGGGCGGCTCGGATCGGGTCAGCAATCTGACCCTGGCCTGTCGCGACTGCAATCAGACCAAGGGGAATCAGCCCGTGGCAGTGTTTCTGGCCGATGATCCCAGGCGCCTGCAACGGATCAAGGCCCAGGCCAAGGCCCCCCTCAAGGATGCGGCTGCCGTCAACAGCACCCGCTGGGCGCTATTCCGACAGCTTCAGGCCACGGGCCTGCCGGTGATCACCAGCAGCGGTGGCCGCACCAAATACAATCGACAGCGATTGGGTATCCCCAAGACCCACGCCCTGGATGCGGCCTGTGTCGGGCCAGTCACTGCCATCACCCACTGGAACGTGCCCACCTTGACGGCACGGGCCACGGGCCGGGGCAGTTATCAGCGCACCCGGCTCAACCGCTTTGGCTTTCCCCGTGGCTACCTGATGCGGCAAAAACAGGTAAAAGGCTTTCAGACCGGAGATCTGGTGCAGGCCAACGTACCGACCGGCAAAAAGGCCGGCACCTATCAGGGCCGGGTGGCCATTCGCGCCAGCGGCAGTTTCAATATCCAAACCCGGGAGGGTGTGGTTCAGGGGATTTCACACCGTCATTGCCGCCTGCTGCAAAGAGCTGATGGCTATGGCTATGCCTTGCAACCCAAACCGATACAGGAGGACGCGACCAAGGCCGCGTGATCGTGCTGCGCACGATGCGCTATCCCTCCCCGCCCTGAAGGACGGGGTTTCTCGCGCAAAATGATGAAAAAAATCTGTGTGGTAACTGGAACCCGCGCCGAATATGGCCTGTTGCGTTGGGTGATGGAAGGCATCCGTCACTCACCAGTTTTGGAATTGCAACTCATCGCCACTGGCATGCATTTATCACCAGAATTCGGAATGACGATCAAAGCCATTGAAGAGGATGGATTTACAATAGATCGCAAAGTGGAAATGTTGCTAAGTTCTGACACAAAAGTGGGTGTCACAAAGTCCATGGGTTTGGGCATGATCGGCTTTGCCGACGCCCTGGATGATCTGAAACCTGATTTGATGTTGCTGCTGGGAGATCGTTATGAAATTTTTGCCGCTGCGGCTTCGGCCATGATTGCACGGATTCCCATTGCACACTTGCATGGAGGAGAGACAACACAAGGCGCTTTTGACGAAGCCATAAGACATAGTTTAACAAAGATGTCTCATCTTCATTTTGTTGCCGCAGAGGAATATAAAAAGCGAGTAATACAGCTTGGTGAAGACCCAAGGTATGTCTTTAATGTAGGTGGTCTTGGTATCGATAACATTCTGCGACTTAAACTACTTTCCAGAGAACAGCTTGAGGATTCACTGGCATTCAAATTCGCACCCAAAAATTTACTAATCACTTTTCATCCTGTGACTTTAGAGGAAAATACTAGCTCAAATCAGGTAGATGAACTGCTTGCAGCGCTAAAAGAACTAGAGGATACAGGACTAATATTTACCATGCCTAACTCAGACACGGATGGCCGTGTGATTTTAGAAAAAATTCGTTTGTTCTGTTCAAATCACCCACGGGCTGTGGCTTATACATCTCTTGGTCAACTACGTTACCTTTCTTGTATTTATCATGTAAATGGAGTAATAGGAAACTCATCTAGTGGACTAATAGAAGCGCCCAGTTTAAACACAGGCACAATAAATATCGGGGATCGACAAAAAGGCCGATTAAAAGCTTCTAGTGTTATTGATTGTGAACCTGATAAATTTAGTATAAAAAATGCGATAAATAAACTATTCTCAGATGAATTTCAATCGAATCTAAAGTTTATTGAAAATCCTTATGGATATGGAGGAGCAAGCAACGCCATTGTCCAGATTATTGAGCAGCATTCTTCTTTTCCTGATCTACTCAAAAAAAAGTTTCATGACTGTTTTTAAAATTATAAAAATTTTATAAAAATGCTACGTTTGTCTAAATCCTCTGAAGTTGCTGTCACTTTCAAGATAAAGCTTCCTTGCTTGATCAATTGTTTCCATTGTCTTTTTATCAAAGTAGTTCTTTATTAGCCTTTTGTTAGCTTCCAAAAGAGCCTCATGAAACTCATCGTCAGTCATGTCTGTAAAGTTTACCGAGAGAAGATCTGAGTTGAGATGCTTGTTTTCATAAAAATCTTCGCATCCACCAAGTAACCCTTTATTGATCGCATAATAGTAAAGAGGGCTTCCCGGATAGGGTGTGACGGGCCTGATGGTTCTGAACTGACCGCCATCATCATACTTCAATAAAAATTGAACACCCTTTTCCAGAGTTTCCCTATTCTCTCCTATATTTCCAAAAATTATGTTATAGCCAGGGCTGATACCTGCCTCCAGGGTCGACTCTATCCCTTTTATGATGACTTTTGTAGTTAGGGCCTTCTTCATTGTCTTCAGGATTACATCATCCATTGCTTCAATTCCATAATTTATAAAAACACACCCAGCCTTTTTCATTAAAAGAAGTAATTCTTTTTTAGCATAATTCAGCCTTCCATTGCAGGACCACTTAATATTCAATCTCTCCCTTATAAAAGAATTACAGAGCTCCTCCACTCTTGAAACTGAAGACATTAATAGTTCATCAAAAAATATGATGTAATTTATTCTGTATTCTGATTTAAGAAATTTAATCTCTTCAATGATTGATTCGGTCGATCTGGGACGAAAACCCTCATCCATTCTATAGCAGAAATTACATGTAAATTTGCACCCTCTTCCAGAGAGCATGACCATTGTAAAATCTGTTTTCTCTATTCCAACGCCTCTGATCAATCTATGATAATCAATTGGAAATAAATCATATGCAGGCCACTCTATTCCGTCTATGTTACCTATCAATTCCTCTCTATTATTTATTTTTATTGAATTTTCATTCTCCCAATAAGCAATCCCTCTGATCGATTCCAAAGATAATGAATTCTGAATTGCATTAATAAGGTTTTTGATTATAATCTCACCCTCGCCAATTACAACGCAGTCAGCTTTTGTTTTCCTTAAAAAAAATTCTGGTTCTGGCGATGGACCATGACCTCCAAGGATATAAAATGGCCGATTTCTTGATTTATTTATAGCTTTTGATATAGAAAGTATTTTTTTGTATTGATAATAACCACCAATAATACCAACGCCAACAAAATCAAATTTATTCTTATCTAAGTAATCAGTCAAATGTTCATCCGGAAAATGATGCATATTTTGGCTATAAACCTCAACATCAACACCCATTTTCCTGATTACTGATGCAATATATCCAAGCCCTATTGGAAACTCATGTATATAAGATCCATTATCATAGGCAACTAATAAAAATCTCATAAATTGTTTCCTTTTTTATGCTTAATTAAAATATTTAAAATCAAATTATTTTAAATAAATTTACCCAGTATTGAAAATGATTATTATTGGTTTTTTCTAATTTTATAAGCTATCATTTTTATTTTCCATGTATTGTCATTATCTCGGATTATATTCTGTTTAATCTTCATTCAAAAAGGAGTATATCTTTATGCAGAAAGTCTGTATACAAGGCCTAGGTTTCGTCGGATCGGCTATGGCAACCGCCGTTGCCTTGGCTCTTGATGAGCAGGGTTGCCCGCATTATGACGTACTGGGAGTAGATTTACCTACAAAGAATGGACTCAGACGAGTGGCAGCCCTTAATGAGGGGTATTTTCCATTCGAGACCAGCGACCCTAAGCTCAATCTAGCGGTGGCCAGAGCCCATGCCAACGGTAACCTGCGAGCCACAACCGATGATTCGGTATACGCGGAAGCAGATATCATCGTAGTGGACGTACATCTGGATATACCGTTTTTGGACGAAGAGCCGCAGCTTCAGTTCGATGGATTCGAGAAGGCTATTCGTACTATTGGTATGCATATGCGACCGGATGCTCTGGTGATCATTGAGACTACGGTACCACCAGGTACGTGCGAAAAGGTAGTGGTTCCCTGTTTGACCGAGGAACTTCAGCATCGAGGTTTAGAAGCTTCTGAGTTACGGTTAGCTCATTCTTATGAGCGAGTCATGCCAGGAAAGGACTACCTGGATTCGGTAATCAATTTCTGGCGGGTGTATTCTGGGCATACACCAGAGGCAGCAGATGCCTGTGAGGCTTTTTTGTCTACAATTATCAATATACAGGATTACCCCTTGACCCGACTTTCTTCCACCACGGCTTCGGAAACAGCCAAGGTGATGGAAAATACTTATCGAGCGGTTAATATTTCTTTTATTAGTGAATGGACACGCTATGCAGAAAAGATAGGCATTGATCTATTCGAGGTAGTGAAGGCGATACAGATGCGACCTACACATCATAACATTCGTTATCCAGGATTGGGGATTGGAGGTTATTGTTTAACTAAAGATCCCACTTTTGCCCCTGCTGCGTCCAAACAGCTATTCGGTTATGATCTTGATTTTCCCTTTTCCCGTTTAGCTGTAAAGACCGCGACAGAGATGCCCCATCATGGGGTGAATAGGTTAGAGAAATTGCTAGGTGGATCGGTAAAAGATCGCCGAATCTTATTGTGTGGTGTGAGCTATCGACAAGACGTAGCAGATACCCGTTATTCGCCTTCAGAGACGGTGTATAGGGAATTGATAAAGCGCGGAGCAGAAGTAGTATGTCATGATCCTTTCGTGCGTCATTGGGAAGAACTAGATATGGCGATCCCAAGTGAACTTCCTAGTACAAAAAGTTTTGATGCTATAATGTTCGCAGTCCCTCATAGTCAGTATCAGAAATTGGATTTAGTGGAATGGCTGGTGGACATAGATCGCATATTGGTGCTGGATGCCCATATGGTATTTAATGCATTTCAGCGACGTGTCTTTCGCGAGCACGGTATCAAAATAGAGAGCATTGGAGTAGGGGATGGGCAATGAATGAAAAGGTTTTATTGACCGGTGGTGCCGGTTTTATTGGATTGCATTTGGCAAACAAATTATTGGAAGAAGGATTTAGTATTCACTTGGTGGATAACTTTTCAAGGGCAGTGAGAGATGCAGATTTGGAGCGACTACTTTCCCATCCAGAAGTGAGTTTTAGTAGCCTAGATTGCCTGGATCGTGAGGCTGTGGCTACCCTTCCCATAAATTTTGATTATATCTTTCATCTAGCTGCTATTATTGGCGTAGTGCATGTAATGGAGAGACCTTATCATGTCCTGCTCGATAATATGCAAATGTTGGGAAATTTAATTGAATTGGCCCGTAGGCAAAAAAATCTCAAGCGTTTTCTTTTTCCGTCTACAAGTGAGGTTTACGCGGGTACGTTAGAATATTTTAATTTGCCTATTCCTACCCCTGAGGAAACGCCGCTGGCAGTTACTGAGCTATCTCGGCCGCGCACGTCGTATATGTTATCAAAAATTGCTGGGGAGGTATTGTGTCATGCATCGGCTATTCCTTATACGATTTTTCGACCGCATAACGTGTATGGACCTCGGATGGGATTAGCTCATGTAGTACCTGGCCAATTAAGCAAGGCTTGGTATGCCCGTGATGGGGATAATGTTCTGGTACCTTCAGTAAATCAGACTCGCTGCTTCTGTTATATTGATGATGCTTTAGAAATGCTCATTCGAATGATGCTTGAGTCTAAGTGTGAGGGACAAACCCTTAATCTTGGAACTCAAGATCCAGAGGTTAAGATTCGTGAGGTAGCGCAAATATGTCACGAGGTGGTTGGTCGTAAGATATTAATTCAAGAAGAATATCCTCCACCGGGTTCGCCGGAGCGACGAGTGCCAGATATGAGCAAGACCACTGGCTTAACTGGATATACCTCACGGATATCTTTATATAATGGTATCGAAAAAACATTTGCTTGGTATCGAGAGCATATTTTTGAAGGTAGCGGTATAACTGCTAACTAGTGTCCCGATTCAAAAGTAAATATCTATAATATTTGTCCGGCTCCTACGCGACAAAAGCCTCAGCAGCCGGGCTACAAAATGGAGTATGGTGTCAGCGTCCTTGTACCAGATGAAGCGCTTCAAATTTTTTTCAAAGGTGGGGATTGAGTCCGAAAACCTTCCAGATTCGGTGCGCTGTTGATTGAGAGGCGCCAGACGCTTCACCGCACCTTGCAGGGCCTCCATATCCAGCGGGAATCCAGACAAGGGTGACAGTTCTGGACTCCCGCCTGCGCGGGAGCGACGAAAAAAGCTTGTGCTGGGTTTATCCCGGCATTTTCGCGGGCAGACCCGCTCCAAAGATTCACAAGCCCAGCACGTCAAAAGCGATGATCTGCCTCTGTTCTCTGGAGAACTCCACGCCGATGAGGTGAATGGGCTTGCCCTGCCCCCGGTACTTGTCGGCGTAGCCCTTGTCCTGGAGCTGCCGTAACGCCTTGCCCTCCGGCACCTGCTCCACCACCTTGAACTCGAACAGATAGATGTGGCCATTGAAATCTACCGTCATGTCCACCCGGCCGGTGTTGCCGGCATCTTCCACGGTGATGGCCAGTCCCAGGGCGGCCAGGTGGCTGTAAAACACGCTGGCATAATGGCCTTCATACTGGGCAATGGGGTTGTTGCGGTACCAGTCGTGGGGCAGGCCGGCAAACAGGGCCTTGAAGTGGGTTTCCAGGGCCGGCAGGTCATGGGCCTGCAGGGCACGAAACAGACTGATGCGCTGCTGGGCCGCCCTGGGCATGCCCAGGGCCGGGAGCAGAGCCTGGTTGAGACTGGCCTCCACTTCCCGGTTGGGGTAACCCAGGGTATAGAGCCAGTAACCGGTGATGGGTTCTTCCACCTTGTGCACGGTGAGGTAGCCGGTCTGGAACAACAGGGCCTCGGTGGCAATCTCGTCCACGTCGAAGCGGCCCAACAGGCTGGCCTTGGTCTGCAGACGGTCCAGACGGGGGGTGAAGACACCTCTCTCGGAAAGCAGTTTCACCAGGAATGTAGGCGTGGCACTTTCGAACCAGTAAGGCCGGAATTCCCGTTTCTGGAACAGCAGCAGTACGTCAAACGGGTTATAGACCGCCGGCGTTGTCTCATCCCCCCAGCGATAGCCGTTGTACCACTGCCGGATCTGTTCCCGATCCAGGCCCGGTAGTTCCGGCGCAAAGACGGTATCGATATCCTCATCGGTGTAGCCGCAGATGGGGGCAAAGGGCTTGTCCAGGGTGATGTCGTTGAGGTTGTTCAGCCCCGAGAACAGACTGACCTTGCTGAACTTGGACACACCGGTGAGCAGGCAGAACTTCAGATGGGGATCGGCGTCCTTGAGGACGGAATAGAGGTTTTTCAGCCCCTCCCGCAGTTCACGAGCCACGTCGGCATCGGTGATGTTATCCAGGATGGGCTTGTCGTATTCGTCGATCAGGACCACCACCCGCTGGCCGTGCTGCTGGTGAGTCCCAGTGATTAATTCCCGGAACCGCCCCTGAATACTTTCATTGCTCAGGGTAATATCCAGCCTTTGAGAGTGTTCACGCAACAGCTCTTCAATGTGCTGATCCAGCGCCCGACGACTGCTCATGACCCCATCGGCAAAACTGATCCGGATGACGGGATGACGGGTTTTCCAGTCCCAGCGGTCGTGGATGTACAGGCCCCGGAACAAAGGTTCGTTGGCCTCGAACAGTTCCTTGAGGGTGTCCAGCAG
>NZ_FOFO01000038.1 GCF_900110965.1 Ectothiorhodospira magna | reverse complement strand
GCTCAGGGGCAGAAGACACCAGAATAGGGCCGCTTGCGCGGCCCCCGCTGACCTCCCCGCCCGAGTGGGCGAGGGTTCACGCGGGTTTTTGCTGAATCCCAACAGGCCCACAGGAGTTTACGATGGCGACATCGTTCAAGGATCTCTGGCATCACCTGCACCATGACGAAGTGCTCGAAACCCTGGATACTCACGAGCAACAGGGGCTTACGGAACAGCAGGCCCGTGAACGGCTGGCCACCCATGGTCCCAATACCCTGACGGCAGCCCGACAGACTTCCTGGTTCAAACGCCTGCTGCTGCAGTTTCATAATCCCCTGATCTATATCCTGCTCATCGCCTCTGCCGTCACCCTGGCCCTGGGGGAGTACATTGATTCTGCCGTGATCTTCGGCGTTGTTTTAATCAACGCCATCATCGGTTTCGTTCAGGAATCCAAGGCCGAGGATGCCATCAATGGCCTCAAGGATATGCTTTCCTCATCCGCCGCCGTGATCCGGGATGGCAACCGGACCACCATTCCCGCCGCCGATCTGGTGCCCGGCGATATTGTCCTGCTGGCTTCCGGCGATAAGGTGCCGGCTGATCTGCGTCTGTTGTCCTGCCGGGATCTGCAGATCGACGAATCCGCCCTGACCGGAGAGTCCGTACCCACAGAAAAGCAGTCCGGCCAGATGGCCCGGGATACGGTGCTGGCGGACCGGAGTAATATGGGATTTGCCGGCACCCTGGTGACCTATGGCACTGGTCGGGGCGTGGTCATCGGCACCGGCGACCATACCGAGACCGGCAAAATCGCCGGCATGATCAATGATGCCGTGACCCTGGAAACCCCACTGACCCGCAAAATCAATGCCTTTAGCCAGATTCTGCTGTGGGTGATCCTGGCAATGGCAGGGGTCACCTTTGGTGTGGGCCTGTTCTACGGTCAACACTGGGTGGATACCTTCATCGCCGCTGTGGCCCTGGCGGTGGCCGCCATCCCGGAAGGGCTGCCGGCGGTGGTCACCATCACCCTGGCCATCGGGGTTCGCCGCATGGCCCTGCGCAACGCCATCATCCGTAAATTACCGGCAGTGGAGACTTTGGGGTCTACCACGGTGATCTGTTCCGACAAGACCGGCACTTTGACCGAGAACCAGATGACGGTGCAGCGCATCATCGCCGGGGGTACAGGGTTTGAACTCACCGGAGGTGGTTATGATCCGGTGGGCGAGCTTCTGCAGGATGGTGTAGCCATGACCAGCGGCATCACTGAGCATCAGGCCCTGCATCACTGTCTGCTGGCAGGACTGCTATGCAACGACAGCGAACTGGTGGAAAAGGATGGGCGCTGGACCGTCCACGGTGACCCCACCGAAGGGGCACTGATCACCAGTGCCCTCAAGGCCGGTTTTGATCGTCACGAGATGCATGGCCGGCTGCAGCGGGTGGATGTGATCCCCTTTGAGTCGGATCGACAATACATGGCCACGCTTCACCACCATGACAAAGGCCACCGGATTTACATGAAGGGGGCGGCGGAGCAGGTGATTGCCCATTGCGGCCAGGCCATGAATGCCGAGGGTGATCTGGTGCCCATCGACCCGGAACACCTGCAGACACACGTAGACACCCTGGCGGCCCAGGGGCTGCGGGTGCTGGCCTTTGCCATGGGTGAAACCGATACCACCCAACTGAATATTGCCGACCCGGACCAGGATGGGAAACGGCTGATCTTTCTGGGCCTGCAGGCCATGATTGATCCCCCCAGGGAGGAGGTGATCCATTCTGTCACCCAATGTGGCAAGGCCGGCATCCGGGTAAAGATGATTACCGGAGACCATGCCCTCACCGCCCGTGCCATTGCCGAGCGCATTGGCATCATCCAGGGTCGGGACAAAGATCAGCAACGGACCCTGACCGGGCAACAGTTGGCCCAACTTTCGCCGGATGAATTGAGCAAGGCCGCCGATCAGGTCTCGGTTTTTGCCCGGGTGGCGCCGGAGCAGAAGCTGCGGCTGGTAGAGGCCCTGCAGACCCGGGGCCATGTGGTGGCCATGACCGGTGACGGGGTCAACGATGCCCCCGCCCTCAAGCGGGCCAACATTGGCATTGCCATGGGAATCAACGGCACGGAAGTGTCCCGGGATGCCTCGGACATGGTGCTGGCGGACGACAATTTCAGCTCCATCGAGGCGGCGGTGGAGGAGGGGCGCAATGTCTTTGACAACCTGGTGAAGTTCATCACCTGGATCCTGCCCACCAATCTGGGTCAGGGACTGGTGATCATGGTGGCCATCCTGCTGGGACTGACCCTGCCGGTGCTGCCGGTACAGGCCCTGTGGCTGAACATGACCACCGCAGTATTTTTGGGTTTGATGCTGGCTTTTGAGCCTCGGGAACCGGGGATCATGAGCCGGGCACCCCGGCTGCCCGATGTGCCGCTGCTCAATGGAGAGATCATCAGTCGCATCTTTTCGGTCAGTGCCCTGCTGTTGCTGGGGGCCTTTGGTCTGTTCCAGTGGTCACTGGCCCAGGGGGCGAGTCTGGAGGAAGCCCGGACCCTGGCGGTGAGCCTGTTCGTGGTGGTGCAGAGCTTCTTCCTGCTCAACTGCCGTTCCCTCACCCGCAGCGTGTTCCGCACCCATCCGTTCTCCAATCCCTGGATCTGGTGGGGCATCGGAGCCATGTGGCTGGCCCAGCTTCTGTTTGTCTACACGCCGGTGATGAACCTGCTGTTCCAGAGCGCGCCGCTGTCACTGCAACACTGGGGTCTGATTCTGGGCTACGGGGTATTCGTGCTGGTGCTGGTGGAACTGGAAAAGGGGCTCTGGCGACGTTGGAAAGAACGGCATTAACCGGACAGCAGGGGCGGTGAGGATATTAATCCTGCTTATCGAGCACCAAGGCCTTCAGGGTCATGGTGCCCAGACGCGCCTGCAGCATCTCGTCCCGCGCTTTCAATACCCGGTCCACCCGCTGATCCTCGCCGGGCAACCCATCATCCAGCAATGAACCGCCATGGCCACGCACCGAATCCAGGATCTCTTTGAGGCTGATCTGCTCCAGATCCCGCCCCGGCACGTAGGCGGCAACCTCATGGCTGGCCGCCACCAGCAGACCGGACTGCTTGAGCGCCTCCAGCACCGGCACCAGGGCCTCTTCAGGCAGATTGAAGTCCCGGGCCATCCGCATCCTGGACGTTGGCCCCTCGCCCCGATAGAACCGCTCCGCGGTGAGCCGCATCACCCTCAGGGCCAGACGCTCCTGCAGATCCCCCGAGAGTCTCACCGGTACCCCCTGGGCCACCTGCAGATAGCTGGGGTTCTGCACATAGAAGGCCACATGGGAACCGGTCAACAGGATCAGCCAGTTCAGGTACAGCCACAACAGCGCCATGATGACGATGGCAAACCCGGAATAGATGGCATCGTACTGGGTGGAGCCGGCCATCATGGCGGCAAAGGCCCAACCGGTGCTCTGCCAAAGCAGGGCGGCCACCAGCGCCCCCACCAACGCGGGCAGCGGCTTCACGCGGGTATTGGGCACGAAGACATAAATGAAGGCAAAAGCCATCATCACCAGCAGATAGGGCACCAGGCGGCTCAACAATGCCACCGACTCCCCCACCAGGCCATAGTCCATGGCCCTTTGTACGATATCCGTGGCCATCACCGAAGCCGTGATGCCCAGGGCAGAGAAGATCAGTACCGGCCCCACTAGAACCACGCTGAGATAATTGGCAAACCGCTGGGCAAAGCCCCGTGGACAGGTCACATGCCAGATGTAGTTGAAGGCTGCCTCCACCTTCTGAATCAGGCCGACCACGGTGAAAAAGAGAAAGATCAGGCCGATGAAACCCAGTACCCCGACCCGCATGTTATCCACGAAGCTCACCACGTTGGCGGCGATCTCCTCGCCCTGCTCGCCCAAGGGCTCCAGCACCGTCATCAGGAATGGCTCTACCGCATTGTGGGCACCAAACCCCTTGAGCACGGAAAAGGACAGGGCCAGTAGCGGCACCACCGACAGCAGGCTGGTATAGACCAGGCTCATGGCATGCAGGTTGAGCTGACCGGCGGAGACCTCTTTGCCGATGCTCATGGCAGCCCGGGCCATGCCCACCGCCCAGGCCTGGGATCGAGGCATGCGTCGCAGGTCACCCTGCTCCACCAGTTTTCTCAGGTGCCCGGGATAGTCCGAGATCTTCACCGATCGGCTCCTTTGCAGAATACGCATGGCCCCATAATAGGCTGCGCGGGAGCCGGCTGTCACATGTGTGCAGCCTCTATGAAACCTTGAACTGCTTCACAAGACGCTGTTGCTCTTCCGCCTCCCGGGCCAGTTGCTCACTTCCGGTCCGGGTCTGCTCGGCCCCTTCGGCAACCCGCCGGGCCATGTCGCCGATGTTGACCACGTTGCGGTTGATTTCTTCCGCCACGGCACTTTGCTCCTCTGCTGCACTGGCAATCTGGGCATTGAGATCATTGATGGCGATGATGGCCTGATCGATACGCTCCAGCGCCTCGGCGGCCTCGGCGGCCTGGCGAACCGTACCTTCCACCCGTTCGCGGCTGTCCGCCATGACCGCAACCGCATTGCGGCTCCCTTGCTGCAGCAGTTCGATCATGGTCTGTATCTCGCCAGTGGATTGCTGGGTCTTTTGCGCCAGGTTACGCACCTCATCGGCCACCACCGCAAACCCTCGGCCCTGCTCGCCGGCGCGGGCGGCCTCGATAGCGGCATTCAGGGCCAGCAGGTTCGTTTGCTCGGCAATCCCACGGATTGCTACCAGAATGGCAGTGATATTTTCACTGTCCCGGGAAAGACTCTCGATCACCTCGACCGCCCCGGACATTTCAGTGGACAGTTTGCCCACCGCACCGACAGTATCCTTGACCAGGGCGCGACCCAACCCGGCTGTCTGCCTGGCATTCCGCGCAGCCTCGGCGGCATGGGCCGCGTTGCCTGCCACATCATGGGCCGTGGCGGTCATCTCGTTCATTGCCGTGGCCACCTGATCGATTTCCGATTGCTGTCGCTGTACCGCCTCGTCGGTTTCCACGGCAATACGGGCATTATCGCCCGCGGCATCCCCGACATGACGCACTGAAACAACAACGGCCTGAATCATGGTCTGGAGTTTTTCCAGGAAGGCGTTGAATCCAGCAGCCATGGCCCCCAGTTCATCGCGACGCTCCACCTGCAGGCGCCGGGTCAGATCGCCCTCGCCACGCGCGATATCATCCAGCATGCTCACCATTTCCCTTAATGGCTCGGCAATGCGGCGACCCAGTAGCCAGGCGGCCAGCAATCCCAGACCGGCCATGAAACAGCCCATCAAGACCATGCCCAGGGTATCGGCATGCCGCTGCTCTTGCAGATCCCTGTGCAATGTACGCAGATCCGCCATGACCGTCTCCATGGGCAGGGAGAGCACATAAGTCCAGACGCTATCCGCTGCTTCGTCCAATTTGAAATTCAGGAACAATTCGATCCTTGCAGGTGATGCCCCCCCCTTCCTGGACTGTATAAAGGACTTCATCCAGCGGACGCTGCTGAATATCCTTGAGATCATCCCGGCGCAGCCAGCGACCGGCTTCCTCACCCAGCCCCTCGGGCGCAACCGTGGAAGCCACCAGATGGCCGTTGCCCGAGATCAGCGCCATTTCACCCGCACCGCCATATAGCCCCTCGTTGGTGGCCGTAAGCAGAGATTGAATAAAATCCAGAGAGATGTCGGTGCCCACAATACCCAGGAAGCGCCCATCCAGAATGAGCGGCACGTTGAACGAGGTCATGAGCATCGTCCGACCGCTGATTTCATAGGGAGCGGGGTCGATAATACACAGCCTGCCCGTTTCCTTGGGGCATAGATAGTACTCACCTTCCCGCACCCCGGTGGGCAGCAAGGAGGTGCTTTCCATGACAGTGGCCACCAAGGGTTCCAGCACATATGTACCCTGGGCATCTCGGTACCACCAGGGCATGAAACGACCGGTACCGTCATAACCTTCAGAAGTGATCCCGGCATAGAGGGCATCACTACCATCAAAGGCATCGGGTTCCCAGCCAATGAAGACGCTCAAAAGACCTGGATTCGCAACCAGGATTGATCGTGCCAAAGACGTCAGTTCCTCCCGCCCCATGGCTGACTGGTGCTGCCCCCCGGGATAGGTACGCCCCATTTGCAGGTTGACCTCGGCCAAGGTGCGCACCATGGCAACGGGGCGCTGCAACACCCGTTGCAACTCCAGAGTCTGCGTCTGCACCAGGGCCAGCAGGTGGGATTGAATCAAAGCCTCCCATTCTTCCGCGGTCCGCTCCTCCAGCAAGGACTGGGTACGGGCGCCGGAGTGGAGTGAATAGAACAGGTAGCCGGAAACCAATACCAAAACGCAGACCGCTACCAATGTCGCAATAAAGGACTGGATTGATCTTGTTTTCATCATTTCAAGCATGCCCCCTGGAAAACATAGCCATCAGATCGGGCATTGCCATCACCAGCTCATCGGCCTCCACCGCAGGCGAAAACAACCATCCCTGAAAACGATGACAGCCCATGTCACGGAGCAGGCGAAACTGCTCCGGTGTTTCCACCCCTTCCGCCACCACTGTCAGCCCCAGCGCGTGGGACAGGGCCAGAATCATGGCGCAGATCTGACGATCGCCTTCGTCATGGGCAATGTCACGCACGAAAGCCTTGTCGATCTTCAATTCGCTCACCGGCAGTTTCTTGAGCTTGACCAGGGACGACTGCCCGGTGCCGAAATCATCGATGGACAGGCCAAAGCCGACTTCGCGCAAGGCCATGACGGTGGCAACAATATCGTCATCCAGCATCTCTGATTCGGTCACTTCCAGCATGATTGCCTCCGGTGGCACACCTTCCTCCCGGGCGATGCCCACCAGTTTCCGGGCAAAATCCTGTCCTCGCAGCTGTATTGCCGAAATGTTGATGGACACGGTATTGACTGCCACGCCGTCCCGCCGCCAACACCCCAGTTGACGGCAAACGGAGCGGAACACCCATTCCCCGATGGGCACGATCAGCCCATTAGCTTCCGCCAGGGGAATGAAATCCTCGGGAGAAACCGGCTGACCATCCACGCTCCAGCGCAACAGGGCTTCTGCCCCCACGGGTTGCCCGATAGCATCCAACTGGGGTTGATACATCACCTGCATTTGCCCTTCTGGCAGGGCGCGATGCAGCAGGGAACTCAGCTCCAGTCGCTTGCGGGCAATGTGCGTGTACTCTTCCAGATAGAAGCAATAACCGTTGCGACCACTGGATTTCACCTGATTCAGCGCCAGATCCGCGTTACGAATCAGCTCCACCACCGTGGTCGCGTCGTCAGGGTACAGACTGATGCCGATACTTGCAGTGGCAAAATGCGGATCGATCCCGCTTCCCAGCCAGGGAAGGGAAAAGGATTGCAGGATGCCCTCGGCCAGCCGCGCGACCTCCGTCCTGGAGCGACACTGTTCCACCAGCACCATGAACTCGTCTCCCCCCATGCGCGCCAGAGTGCACCGACCATCCAGGGATCGTTCGATCCTGGCGGATACTTCGCACAACAACCTATCCCCGGTATGGTGGCCATAGATGTCGTTGATCTGATTGAAATGATCCAGATCCACCAGCATGAAGGCCACCCGGTCGCGACGTCGGGCAGCTATCTGCAGGGCGTGCTCCATCTGGTTTTCGAAGAACAGTCGATTGGGCAGATGCGTCAAGGCATCAAAATGGGCCAGCCGGAACATCTGTTCCTGGTTCTGCAAAATGGCCGTTTCTGCCTGGCGCAGACGCTCAAGCACCTCCAGCATGTGGGTCTGGCGTACACCAACCAACAGCAGTGCAAATAGACAGCAGGCAAAGATGATGCCCCGCTCCAACCCACCCTCTTCCAGGGCATGGAAAAAATGGAACAGCAGCGCCAGAGCCAGCAACATGGCAAGCAGGGGGACATGGTTCATGACCCTTTCACAGGCATTGAGGTACCCCGGCTCGTGACGAACCTCGATTCGCCAGCAGCGGGCACCCAGACCCAGCAACAGGGCACCCAGACCAAAGGCCATATTGAAAGCCATGCCCGCCTGCAGTTCGCCATTGAGTAACATCAGGTTCCACTGCATCCAGGTCAGTCCGTGGACGATGATGCCGGCGACCAGCAGCAGATGGGCTGGTGTCGGACGCAGGGCCATGGCGGGAATCATCAGCAAGGCGAAAAAAGCGGCACTGAAAAAACCCACCGGGTAAAAAACCAGCACCAGGAGGGCCGTCAGGGAGAATTGCTCCCCATGGGGCATGTAAAGGATAAGTACCAACGCCAACAGGGCAAAGACCATGCCGCAGATGTCCAACATCGCCGAGTGGAAACGATCCACCGGCAGATGCAGCTTCAATGCGCGCATCAGTCCGATCATCCAGAGGGGGCCCACCGCCAGGAACAGGACATCGGCTGGGGAGGGAAAAGGATTCCAGCCGGCAAGGACCTGCAGATTCCAGACCAATTGCCCAACCAGCATCAGCCCCGCCCCCAGAACGAGCCAGAACAGCACATCCGCATCGTGCGTGGCCGCCAGGCGCATGCCCCGCCATGCCAGGGCCAGAGACAGGGCAAAGGCGGAAGTCCAATGGAGCATGTCCAGAATCACTACCCAGGCGCCACCTTCAAGCAACCATGCTGCCAGGCCGAACAGAAAGGTGATCAGCCCCCAGCCCCCGAACAGGATCAGTTCCGATGGGTTGAACGCCTTCTTCCGCGTTACCAACATGAACCACCTCATCTGTGCACCGTCACGGCATTTCCCCCCGATGGACGCGGGAAGTTGCTGACCAGATTTCCCGTGCGAGGGAAGACGCCATCCAGAACAACTTTCGTGAGGTCAGCATGATCAAGCCATAGCACAATCTCGTTAATACTTATCTATTGCTCAACGAGCGGCTACACTGCTCCACCCGGATTGATTCAAGGAGCGCCCGTCATGCCCATCCAGGTCGGCGATCAGATCCCCGAGGTCACCCTGCGCGTGATGACACCGGCGGGAGACCACCCCATCACCACCACGGAACTCTTCACCGGCTACCGCAGCGCCCTGTTCGCCGTCCCCGGTGCCTTCACGCCCGCCTGCTCCGGCGTCCATCTGCCCGGCTTCATCCACAGGGCGGAGTCACTGCGGGCCGCCGGCATCGAGCGGCTCCTGTGCCTGGCGGTAAACGATATCTTCGTCCTTGATGCCTGGGCCGACATCCACGCCGTGGGCGACCGCATCATGATGGTGTCCGACGGCAACGGGGATTTCACCCGGGCCGTGGGACTGGAAACCGACGACACCGACAGCCAGATGGGTATCCGCTCCCGACGCTATGCCATGATCATCGACAACGGCCGGGTGGAGTGGATCGGCGTGGACAAACCTCGTCAGGTGGTGGAAAGCGCCGCCGATGCCGTTCTCAAGGCCCTCGGGCGGGGCTGATGGGTTGGTGCCGCCAGCGGCGGGAGGGGCGATGCCTGGGACGATGCCCCGTGGGGTGATGAAATCCTGAAACACCCCGCCGCCTGATCCAGCGCCGCCGCCACCTGTTTCTGCTCCTGGGCCGCCTCGGCCTGCGCCGCCATGGCCGTTTCGGTCTGGTTCGCCTCCCTCAGCAGGGCCTCCAGACGCTGACGCATGATCAGGGTCTTGCCCCGCTGCACATCGGTATCCCCGGACACCTGATCCGTGATCCGATGAATGGCCCGCACCGCCTGCCCAATGGACACCAGTGCCGTCACCGCCTCGCCGGTCTCGGTCACACAACGCTCGGCGGTCTGCCGCTCGTTATCCATGGCCTCCACCACTTCCCGCATATTGCCGTGCAAACGCTCTACCATGCCCTGGATGCGCCCCGTGGCCTCGCGGGTATTGGCGGCCAGACCGCGCACCTGTTCCGCCACCACGGCGAAGCCACGCCCCTGTTCGCCCGCCCGGGCCGCCTCGATGGCCGCGTTCAGGGCCAGCAGATTGGTCTGTTCGGCAATCTTGCGAATGGTGGTGAGTACGGAATCGATATCCCCGGCGGCGATCTCCAGCGACTGCAGATGCTCACTGGATTGAGTCACCTGCCGGGCCAGTTCATCCATCAGCCCGGCCACATCCCGCACCTGGGCCTGACCACCCTCCGCCAGCCGGGTGGCCGACGAGGCGGATTCGGCAACCTGTTGCATCTGTTCCACAATGCGATCCGTGGCGGAAGCCATGGCGGTGGCTTCCGCGTCCAGTTCATCCAGGGCGGCCCGCTGATCATGCACCGAGGACAGGCACTGTGCGCTGACGGCGGCATTGCCGTCCGCCAGTACCGCCGTGCGCCCGGAACGGTCGACTATGCCGCCGATGAACGATTCCAGTTCCCGAAACAGACCATCCAGGGCGGTGGCAATCATGCCAATCTCGTCCCGGCGACCATTGGAAAAATGACGGGTCAGATCCCGATGAGCGGCGGCTTCGCCGATGTTGCGGGCCAGATCCCTCAGCGGGCGGCTGATGAGACGGGCGAACCACCAGGAGGCCAGGGCCGCCAGCAATGAAAGCAGGATCACGCCGGTGACCGCGCCGACAGTCAGATTCCGCCGCATCTGCGTCAATGGCGCCATGATCTCCAGAGGATCCTGCTGGGTCACCAGAGCAAAACGATGGCCCGCGATCTCCAGGGGAGTCCAGGCCATGAACATGGTCCGTCCCAGATAATCCTCCTCAAGGCCCATGCCCCCATGACCCGCCAGCGCGGCGCGAACCGCACCGGTATCCAGGGTCAGATGCCCGGCAATCCGGCCCTGATCGGCGGCACGGTGAAAATCCGGGGACAGGGCGGCGGGACGAGCCACCTGCAACCGGCTCAGGAATGCCGTGCGATCCTCCAGCATGGGCCGCAATTCGGTCACCAGACGATGGCGGTCATCCACCAAATAGGACTCTCCCGTGGCCCCCAGCCCCGCCTGCACCCAACCACCGGCATTGGTCATGATCTGGGTGAAACGGGCCGCGGGGATCTCGGCCACCAGCATGCCCAGGGGGCGCTCGGGACTGTGGATGGCATGAAAGACCGGCACGCCGATGAAGACCACCGGCTCATTGAAGCGTCCCGCAAAGTCTTCGAAGGCACTCATGCGAAAACCGTCCGCGCCCCGGTTTTCCATCATGCCCCGGGCCAACGCCCCCAGGGCACTGTCGGAAAATGGCCCCTGACGCAGAGAGGTGCCAAAGACAGGTCCCTTGGTCACCGAGTAGATCACCGCCAGGGACTGGGCATCGATGAGCATGAGGTCATTGAACCCCAGGCGTTCGAGGGTATCCCGCAAACTCTGGTGATAACGCAGATGCTGCTGCCCGTAGATGCTGCCGTCACGGCGGTCCACCAGGGCCTTCAGGTCTTCCGGATCATGGGGATTGTCGACCACATAATAGCGCTGGATCAGCAGGGCCTCGTGGGACATGGCCTCCAGCCAATTTCCCAGCGGTGCGGTCAGCCCTCCGCTACGGGCCGCATACAAAGGTGCATAGTGGTCTTCGTACCACTGTCCCACCTGCTGCCGCAGCTGTTCCGTGGACCCGTTCTCCACCTCATAGCGATGAACTACTCCCGCCAAGCCTTTCAGGCTATGGCGTGAGTTTCGCGCTTCACGGGGCGTGCCGGATCATCCGGGGATGATTCGGTCTTACC
>NZ_FOFO01000054.1 GCF_900110965.1 Ectothiorhodospira magna | reverse complement strand
CTGTGCAACACCGGACTGGCCAGGGCATCCTGGCGGATGAGGTCGGCCAGCGGGGCCAGGACCGAGGCGGACAGCAGCACGTAATCGCACAGCCGCTGGCGGGGAACGTCATAACCATCCCGGGCCAGCTGCTGACTGATGCGGTTGAGCGGCAGGTGATCCGCGAACTTGCTGATCACGGTATGGGCCAGCAGGCTGGCACCCACCTGAGCGCCGGGGATCGGCGGCGAGGGCCGAGGTGGGGAGACGATGGTGCGCTCACCCTGATCACCCCGGATTGCATACTTGGGCACTTCATGGCGCTTGACGTACAGATGCCCGGGGGCGTATTCGAGGGTCTCGGTCACCTCGACGCCGATCTCTTCCAGCGGGCCACCGTTCTGTGCCTCCAGCTGGGCCCGGGTTTCATCGTCGTAGTCGTAGCGCATCGTCTCCCGGGGCAGTTCCGGTGGCAGGGCACGGCGGCCCCGGGGCGGTTGGGTCTTGCGCCGTTTCGTGGGCGCCTGGGCGGCGGCCTCTTCTTCGTCCTGCTCGGGGATGGGTGCCTCCAGCGGATGGAATAGATCCTCCTGGAGGTAACGGCCGCGTTCGGAGCTTTGCCCGAAGCGTTTGCGCTGTGCTTCAAGGACCTGGTCCTTGAGGCGCTGCAGCTGTTCGCTCAGTTCATTGACCGTGGACTGCAGCTGAACGAGCTGCTGGGACTGCTGCGTGATGATCTCATCGCGCTCTGCCACGGCGGCGCGAAGTTGAGACTCGCGCAGGTTGGGAGGGGGCGTCGGCAGGCCTTGTGCAGCGGTGTTCGACATGCCCGCATTTTACCATTCATGGCGCGCTAACTGGCTGACTTATAGATAATAATTATCTATTAACCGGTGGCGGTGGCAAGGCATCGTGGGGGCATTTCCAGGCGCCGCCAGTCGATGCCCTCGAACAAAGCCTGCAACTGGCTGCGGGAGAGCCGAACCTCCTCTGCATCACCCTCGGCGTGATGGGGCCACTTGAAGCGCCCCTTCTCCAGGCGCTTGTAGATCATCACGAAGCCCTGACCATCCCAGTACAGGGCCTTGAGCTTGTCGCCGGCCCGGTTGCGGAAGACGAACAGCTCGCCGCTGAGCGGATCCCGCTCCAGCACCTCAACAATCTCGATACACAGGCCATCGAAGGCCTTGCGGAAATCCACCGGCGCCACTGCCAGGTGGATGGCCATCCCCGTGGGCCAGCCGATCATGCCTCCAGCACCTGTATGGCCCGTTTCAAGGTCTGCGCGCAGAACCCCGGATACAGTGCCAACCGGCGGCCATTGCCCAATGCCACGACCACCGGTCCAACCCCGGGCTGCAGCGACAGGGCCACGGGATCGGGCTTGTCCTCCACCGTGCGGACCGCCAAAAACCGCTGCGGCACGGCCGTCGGCTTCGAAGGCCCGCGCCCTGGCTCAGCCTCGCCCAGCACCCACTCCGGGTACCGCGCCGCCCATTGCGATAGCTGACGGGGCGTGACCCCATGCTGACGGGCGAAGGCCGCCTTGCTCTGGCCTGAGGCCGCCCACTGCTGGACCAGATCCTTCCAGAAAGCGCGCTTGCGCTGTCGGATACCTCTGCTCATCCGCCACATCCCCTCTATT
>NZ_FOFO01000035.1 GCF_900110965.1 Ectothiorhodospira magna | reverse complement strand
CCCTGCCCTTGGCTATCTCCTCCTGGACGAGGGGGCAATCGTCAACGACCCGGCCTGGTCGGAGCCGGCACGCAATGTGGTCGCGGCCCTCTTCCAGCTGGAGAACAACCGTGATGAGCAGGAGATGCTCAATGTCCTGGGCAAGCTGGTCGACTGGCTCAAGGCACCCGAGCAAACGAGCCTGCGCCGGGCCTTCGTGGTCTGGATACGGCGCGTGTTGCTCCCCCATCGGGCACCCGGCATGGAGTTGCCCGAGCTGAACGATCTACAGGAACTGCACGAGGTACACACCATGTTGGCTGAACGCATCAAGAAATGGCCGGAACGCTGGCGCCAGGAGGGGCTCGAGCAAGGGCTGGAGCAAGGGCTAGAGCAAGGACGTGAGCAAGGTACCCGTCGCATGCTGGCCCGTCTGATCGTCAAGAAGTACGGTGCGATCCCCACATGGGCGCAGACCCGGCTCGACCAGGCCGGCCCTGAGCAACTGGAAACATGGGCGGATGCCATCCTGGAGGCAGAGACGCTGGAAGCCTTGCTGAGCGAGGCACCCAGACACTGAGTTCCATCGCGTCAACTACCCCCGACTGAAGTCGGGGGCTTGTGAGAGCAAGCCGGGTTGACGCGCACAACCTTCATGATCGTGGTGAACTCAGAGTTTCCCTCGCTGGACAGCGCTTTGTACAGCCCCTCGCGAGCCATGCCGGTGTCCCGGGCCAGTTGGGTCATACCGCGGACTCGGGCAATGTCTCCGAGCGCGGCCCGGATCAGGCTCCCGTCCCCGGGATCTTCAGCGAAGCAGGCATCGAGATAGAGGGCCATGTCCTCGTCCGTGTGGAGGTGGTCCACTGCGTCCCAGGGCTTCAGTGTCACGTTGGTCATGTCGTCAGTCTCCAATCTGCCGGGCCAGTTCGGTGGCCGCGCGAATGTCCCGTTGCTGTGGAAGACCTGAAAGTAGCGTCCATGAGGCGTCGCCCCAAGGCCAAGATCAATGACCAGGGTCGCCCCGTGGCTAATGTGGCCAATGGTGCCAAAGCCAAGGCTGGACTCAATAAGGCGATCCTCAATAGCGCTTGGGGAAGTATCAAAACCTACACCCAGACAATCGGCCAGTCAAAGCCGATTTGTCTGTCAACGCTGCGGCCAGACCGATCATGCCGATCACAACGCCAGCCGGGTGATTGCCCAACGGGGCGTGAGAAAGGTGATGGGGCAGTGCACATCCGAATCAGGCCTCTCAATGCTTGCTGTAGCGCTCAGGACCAAGCGGCGGAATGATTCCACTTGTCGGCTTATCGATTTCCGCCACACTGAAACGTGCCGCATGAACCATCGGGCCTGCCATTGAGCCAAGCCCAACCAAGCCATGATCAATATCTTTGAAGTACAAAAATTGGCCAAATTTGCCGGAAGCCTGAACCATGCCATGGTAAAAATCAGTTCCCTTGAGATGAGTGATCAATATCTTGGGCTGCGCCTTTTCGTCTTGCAACATGGTACGGACGATAAAACTGACAATTTGTTTAAGCTTCTTGTCCTTGGTAGGGCTAGAACGCTCCACTAAATCCTGTTGCTCAACCAGATCAAAAAAGGCGTCCAAGACATCATTCAACACCTTAGCTTGCAAAAGAGTTTTGCGCAAATCAGCAATCAACTGCTCGTTTTTCATCAATCATTCACCTGATTCAAAACACATGCCATGTTATACACCCGCTTAGCCACTCTAGGGAAATGCTGAATAAGTCATGCGAAGCAAGGCCGTGAATCCTTCATGACTGCGATCGCTCTCACGAACAGGGAATTTCACCTCACAGAGGCCGTTTTCACGGCCCTGCGCGGCCTGTTTACATCCTCTTACCGAACTCCGGGCGCAGTCCCGTCGCATCTTGGCGGTGGGTGTCCAGTGAATCACCGTCTCGGTCTGGCCCGAGGCGATGAAACGGGAGACCTGTGTGTTGAATTTCTTGGACAGCCGGACACAGAAATCCACCTTGGCGTCGCGGTGGGCCACGAACAGGGCAAAGGAAGGGAACCCTCGGTCATACAGAGCCAGATCTTCGGTGTTGAGGCCGCTGAGCAGGCGTTCTGCCAGGAAGCGCTCCCCCATTCGCATTGGAGCCAGCTCGCAACTCAGGGGCACTCGCGTCAGAACATCCTGCTGGCTGACCGGCAGCGCCATCGGCCTCTGGGTTTGGGTCTGGTTTCCCTGGGTATCAAACGCCTCGGCCAAGTCATCGTTGAGCGGCAGCCGCACCTTGGTGCCGTCCACCGCAACGAGTCGATAGCCCATCCACCGCTGGGCCGGGTGCTCGTCAAGCATACACCATCCTGTCGGTGTACTCCCGAACCGCCTCCAACTCACGAAGTCTCCTGTCCGGCGCTTGCAGGAAGTACACCCAGGCATCCATGACAACGCCGTCCACCTCACACGAGATCACGCGCCTGCGGTAAAATGTTGGATGCCCTTCCAAGCGGTCCAGATATGACCAGCCTGCGTCATCGCTCACCCGATAGAGTTCGCCAATAACGTGGTGGCCTTCGCCGCTGCTGTCCAAGAGGTACGGCAACCCATCCACCACAAGAGGGAAACGCTCTACTGTGATTGCCTCACCGATGAACTCTCCCGCGGCACGCTGCATCACCCTGTGGTTGCCATGGCCACGTTTGAGGGTGCCGTAAACGAATACGAGATCCGGCTTCATGCCATCTGCCTCCACTGCTCCAGTTCCGCTTTGCCAGCCCAACCCAGGAGTTCATTCAGGTAGTCGTTGGGCAGTCGGAAGGCTACGGCTCCTCCTAAAATTTTGATCAGGTATCCATCGCGCGGAACGCCGGATTGCTTGCGGCGATCGATGTAAGTAAGTGCGTCCACGAAGCGGTCGTTGCGCAGCTGCACCTGAAGAACCACCTTTTGATAATGCCCTGTGGCCACTCCTTCGTACTGATCCAATGACCACTCATCCGCGCGGGAGATTTTCCAGACTCCGCCCCAGCACACCGAACAGGCATCCTTTTGGAGGGTGGCCACTCCGCGTCTGTTGATCAGGAATCGCCAGCCTGGCAGAAGTGCCGAACCGATCTTCCTGGCATCCGCACAACGCTGCTGCATCTGCTCAGGCCACATGCTCGACCCGTAAGCAAAGTAGTAGCTTGCCTGCTTCATTAGCTTGGGGTCCTCCATGGCGTGATGGGATTGGGTTCGAAGTCCACACACGGTGTGCGGCGGCTTGTCCTCAAACTCGATCTTCGATTTTTTAGGGTTTGATTTTATGATGGAGTTACGCTAAGCGCGGCAGGCAAAGATCTCCTCCGCACGATAGCGCAACGCGGGTGTCGGTTCTTGTCGGCCCAGGTCACGCAGCAGATACAGCACCGCACAGAACACGTCATACAGGTCCACCCGCGGGTTGGACGAACAGCTGCAGGCGCTCGTGGATGCCCTTCAGGGCATTCTGGCAACCCTTGACCCTGTGGCCACCCTACCCTCGTCATCTGAGGATCTGACGTCGATACTGCTGCAATTGCGGGGCTACCTGGAGGAGAACAATACGCGGGCCAACGATCTGCTGGAAAGTCACCGCGCACAGCTCACCTCCCGGCTGGGAGATTCGGGTAACCGACTGGTCAGACTGGTTCGCGATTTCGAATACGATGCAGCACTGGACACCCTGCAGAAGATCCTGCCCCACACGGACGGGCACTGAACGCCGCCATGCCCCCATGCGCCTGGCTCAGGCCCCCTTCTGGGGGGATGGACCCAACTTCACGGGCCGAGTCCATGCAGGCATACCAGGGGCTCATAGGCGGTCGGCCGGAAAGTTCAGCTAACGAAAATAGATCCCTGATTTGCAAGCAAGGCAAGCTTGCCGGGGCCAAGATAAGGACCAAACTGCTTAAACTTATGCAGACAACCTTCCACATTGGAGTCTGCACACCATGGGCAAAACCTATTTCATCAGCCGCCACCCCGGCGCCGTGACCTGGGCTGCCAGGCGTGGTATTCCCGTGGATCGCACCCTGGATCATCTGGAGATAGAACTCGTCCATCCCGGTGACACCGTCATCGGCACCCTGCCCATCAACCTGGTGGCCAGGGTCTGCGAACGAGGCGGCCGCTATCTTCACCTGAGCCTGTCGCTGCCCCCGGAACTGAGAGGACAGGAATTATCCGCCGAGACACTGGAACGGCTGGGGGCACGGCTGGAAGAATACGAAGCCGTCCGCAAACCCTGTCCGGAGGCAAGGAAATAGCCCAATGACGTCACAGACCATCAAACTGCCCTTGGCCCGTTACCGGCTGTGGTTCCAGGCACAAACCCCGGTCACACTGCCCCGATTTGCCGGCTCCACCTGGCGGGGCACCCTCGGTCATGCCCTCAAGAAGGCCGTCTGCGTCACCCGTCAACCCCATTGCAGATCCTGCATGCTGCTGCATGCCTGCGCCCACGCCTACATCTTCGAGACCCCGCCGCCGCCCGGCGCCGGAAAGATGCGAAAATACACCGCAGCCCCCCACCCCTTCGTACAATGCCGCAGGCAAGTTCCTGATCGTCGCCCCCCATACACAAGCCACGGTGACGGCACTCAGACGTGTACAGGCGGTGCTTGATGACTGGTTCCTGCAACACTGCCATGGGCAGTCCGGCATCGGTCTGGCATGGCTACCCGCCTGCTGCAACGATTTTCTCCGTGGCCGCGTGAACGGAGACCCCCCCTTCAGGATACTGATGAAACGACTGTTCGAGCAGTTGCAGGAGGCCAAGGCTCGGCGATTCAACCTCTGTGCCACAAGCTCCCCGTCGCCCCTGTTCGAGGGGTTTCTTGACCGGTTCGATCCAGTGCTTGGTGTCTGCGCCGTGGATGGTCGTTCCCCGGCCACCCGGCTCAAGGATGGTATCCCGATGTGCGAGCTATCGGCGGACCAGATCGAAGTGGGTCGCCACTTGGTCACGCAGAGCCGGGTACTGATTTCACGGGAATCTCTCGATCACAATACCCTGTCCTTGCCGATATTCGGCTACTACGTGCAGTTCACGGGCGAGGAGGAAAAGTCAGGCCGTTTCGGACCAATAGCTCGCACTGGCAACCTGAGACGAGTCTGGGATTTCACGCTTCCAAGGCAAGGGGATGCCCCCCTGTTCAACGGTTACGCCCGACGCTTCATCAATGGCTATGTACCACGTTTTGGCCAACAGAATGCCTGGGAGCAAGGCCGCTACGAGCGCCTGCCGGCGGAGTTGCGTGACGGCTGGGAACCCGACGCCCCAAAAACCCTGGAGCACCTGGCCTGTGATGACCGACAACCCGATGAACAGCACCGTTATCGAGGGATTGAGGCGCTGATGACCCTCAAGGGGGATGTGGATAATCTTGGCCTGCTGTTCGAATCCGGTTTAGAGCCCCCCACCTTTGCCAAGATGGCGGCGCTTTCACGACAGATGAATGCCTTTTTTGCCGTCTGGCTACCTTGGCACTGTAGCCTCAAACGCCCGTCTGTATACACCGTCTTTGCCGGCGGGGACGATTTCTTTCTTATTGGTCCGTGGCATAGCACCATGCAGTTGGCCAGGGAAATGCGCACGGAGTTTTCCCGTTATGTGGCTGGGAATCCCCAGATCCATTTCTCTGCGGGGCTTTCCATGACCAAGCCGGGTCTGCCGGTGCGTCAAATGGGACAACTGACGGAAGAAGCACTGGATCACTCCAAGGGCAGACGCGACCGGGAAGGTCTGCTGGTCAAGAACGCCGTAACCTGCTTTGGTCAGACCGTGTCCTGGCAAGAATGGGAAGCATTATGGACCATTGGCGATGAGATTGACCGGGTCGCCAAGGAGCTGAATCTTCCCACCGGCTACCTTTACGGTCTTCAGTTCCTGGCCGACATGGCGGGGCGCCTTCAGCAGGGCAGCGGTCCCATTGAGGACGCCCTGTGGAATTCCCGCTTTGTTTACCGCACCCGCCGCCTGCTCGAACGCCAGCGAGGCATGGATGCCAGGGCGCGCATGGTTTGGCAGGAACGTCTTGGCACCCTGCTGGGCGGCGGAATCAGCCGCCATGGCAGTGCCTTCAAACTGGCCCTGTTCACCTATCTCTATCAACATCGCTATTGAGGGAATCCATGATGCCGCAGGGAAACCATCGCGGTCGCCCGGGACGTCCCGGTACAGACCGCCCCCATCATCGGGACCAGTCCACCCTGAACACGACCCGCATTGTGCTGAACGCGACTCCCCTTTCCGTCGAGCTTTTCGACGACGTAGCCCGTCAGACAGCGCGAGAGGTGGCAGGAGACTCCAGAAAAAACAAACCCAGCCAGATTCGCCAGTTCTACGACGAGTTGGTGATGTGGGAGGAAAAAGTTCGCCGGGACGAGTCACGGTTTGAGGAATATCTCCCCTTCATTCGCATGCTCAACGCCAAGGCCGCCTATGCGCAGGGCCGAAACCATGTGGACGCAAATTTCGTCATGCTGATACACCACTGCCTGAGCCAGGTAAACACCCCCCAGACCCTGCGTAATTGCAAGCTATTTTTCGAAGCCTTCATGGGTTTTTACAAGCTGGAACGCCCGAGCGACTGATACGGGAGGAGAGGATTCATGCAGCTCACACACATTGGAGAGATCCAGGGCCGGATCGAGTTGATCTCGGGCCTGCATATCGGCAGCGGCAATACGGAAATGCACATCGGGGGGACCGACAATCCGGTGATCAAGAACCCGTTTACCCACGAGCCCTACATCCCCGGCTCCAGTATCAAGGGCAAGATGCGCAGTCTGATGGAATGGCGGGCCGGCGTCGTTTCAGAGACCCAGGGCAAGCCATTGGGTTTTCGGCACATCCGTTCCCTGCCGGAGAACCGAGTCAACGCGGGACGAAACATCCTGAGATTGTTCGGTGGCGCGCCGGAAGGCGCCAGCCAGGAAGAGTCATTGGTGACGGAAATCGGCCCCACCCGGCTGGCCTTCTGGGATTGCAATCTGGAGCGGGACTGGGTGGCCGAAATGCAGAGCAAGAATCTGCTGCTCACGGAAACCAAGTCGGAAAATATGATCGACCGGATCAAGGGCGTGGCTGAAAATCCCAGGAATACCGAACGGGTACCGGCCGGCGCCCGGTTCGAGTTCCGTCTCACCCTCAGGGTGATTGATGGGGAAGACCTGATGGAGGATATCCTGCGCGGTCTGCGTCTGCTGGAACTGACCGGTCTGGGCGGTTCCGGATCACGGGGCTACGGCAAGCTGCGCTTTACCGACCTCACCTGGGAGGGTGCCTCATTGCAGGAGCGTCTTGCAGCCGTGACGGTTTGAAAGGAAGGACGCGCCATGGAAATGCTGCGAATCGTGATTGAACCCCGCTCCGCCTTCGGAGGCCCAATCCGGGGTGATACCCTGTTCGGTCAGCTTTGCTGGGCCGCACGCAACCGCTGGGGAGAGTTGCGCTTACAGGCATTGCTGGAAGGATACACCGATGGTGACGGTCGCCCCTTTGCCGTCTGTTCCGATGCCTTCCCATCCGGTTTCCTGCCCCGCCCGGCATTGCCGCTCTATCGCTACGCACCGGTGGGAGATGCAGACCGCAAGGCACTCAAAAAACGGCGCTGGATACCCATCGATGCCTTGTCACAGCCCATGGAGAAGTGGCTGGCACTATCGGTGGATGATACCGCAGTGGCAACCCAGGCAAGCGCCACCAGCCTGGCCGTGAACCGCCCTCAGCCCCATAACAGCATCAACCGCTGTAGCGGCACCACCGGGCCGGGCGCATTTGCCCCCTACACCCAGGTCCAGCACTGGTATAGCCCGGGCATCCGACTGGACGTGTATCTGGTCCTGAATACCCAATGTCTGACAGCGGATGAAGCCATCCTGCTGCTGCGTGATATCGGTCTGACCGGATATGGGCGAGATGCCAGTATCGGCCTGGGCAAGTTCGAGGTGTTGACGGTGGAAGCCGCCAGCTTCACCGCGCCTTCTCAGCCCAATGCCTGTTTTACCCTGGCTCCCTGTGCCCCTCAGGGTCTGGGGATTCCGACGGATCGGGCCTTCTACGAGGTGTTCACCCGTTTCGGTCGGCATGGAGGGCAAGCTGTTTTCGCGCCCGGCGGACCTTTCAAAACCCCCGTACTGCTGGCTGCGGCAGGGGGTGTTTTCGGCCCTGATACCATGCCGGTACATACCGTCATCGGCCAGGGTCTCGGGGGGCAGGGCAGGATCTCCAAAGCTTTGCCGGATACGGTACAGCAAGGCTATGCGCCCTATGCCGCCGTGCGGGTCAACTGGGAGGCTTCATGAGCATGATGCAACACTGGACACTGAAGATCACGCCTCTATCACCCGTTCATATGGGCACGGGGCAGGATTATTCCCCCACGGACTATGTGATCGAGGACGGTGTCCTGTATGAATTCGATGCCCTGGCAGCCATCCAGGTTCTGCCGGCGGCGGACCGCCAGCAACTCAACGCTCTCCTGGAGCGCCCCCCCGGAGAACGGATGTTGCTGGAGATCCAGTCCTTCTTTTATCGCAACCGGGAGCGACTCATTCCGGTATCCCGCCGGGAAGTCCATGTAAATCCCAGTGTGGAAGCCTTTTACAAGGAAAGGATTGGTCAGGTGGCTCAATATGAAGCCTCGGGCAAGGCTGTGCAGAATCGACTGGAGATTCAGCGTACCGCATGGTCATCCGCCACGGGCGCATCCATCCTACCAGGCAGTGGACTCAAGGGTGCCATCCGCACCGCCCTGTTGGATCACCTCAATCAGGGCCGCCGACTGCCACCTGGGATCAGAAGCCATCAACAACTACAGGAATCCCTTTTGCAAGGCACCTTTTCCAAGGATCCCTTGCGCATGGTGCGCATCGGGGATGCTTGCCTGACGCAAAATCAGGATTTTGCCACCGAAGTCCGATTCGCCCTCAACCGCAAGAAACATCCGGTAACCGGACGAGGCGGTACCTTGGTGCAATCCCGGGCGGAACAGCAGGGGCTGTATCAACTCTTGGAATGTCTCCCCTGGTTCGTTCCCAGGGTCTTCGAGGGCAGCCTGTCAGTGCAGGAACGAGGCGGAGTGAGGAGTGATGAATGGCCTGATTTGTCTTTTTCCCTGGATGACATCGTCTCCGCCTGTAACCGCTTTTATCGCGGGCACCTGGAACGCGAATGCAGACTGATGAAGGCAATGGGCTATCTGGACGACCAGTGGTCATCATGGATGGAAAGTCTGTTTTCCGGGCCGGTGGGTAGTGCGCTGGAAGAAGGGCGGGCATTCCTGCTGCGAGCGGGGCGCCATAGTGGGGCTGAATCCGTGACCCTCAGTGGTGTACGCAGTATCAAGATCATGAAAGGCAAGGGCGAGCAACCAGATTTCATGGACGAGGCAAAAACCCTCTGGCTAGCCGCAAATGAACGCCAGGCCCGTCGTCAGTTGCTGCCCTTTGGCTGGTTGCTGGTGGAGCCATATCGTGATGAGCGCGACCTACCCTCTTGGCCGGCAAACCTGGCAAATCGGGATATTGCCATTTGGCGCCGGAAAACAGAACAACGCAAGCAGGTGCTCTGGAAGATCCTGGACGAGTCCCAGGCCAGGGAAAGGGAGCGTCAACGCCTGGCCGACCAGGAGGCACGGGAGGCGGCCCTTCGGGAAGCGCGAATGGCGGCCATGAGCGAGGAGGAACGTCTGATCGAAGCCCTTTTGACCACGCTGGCACAGGAGCGGACCGCTGGCACCCTCTCACCCAACAGCCAGGTGGCCAGCGACCGGGTGAATTTACTGCGAGCCGCATTACAGTGGGAGTCACCGGAGTTGCGCCGTCAGGCAGCGAATGCCATTGCCGAAACCGTGCGTCTGCTGCCTTGGAGCAAGAAATCAAAGCCGGAAAGACAGGGGGAATTGGCATTGCTTCGTGGGGAGTCAACTACCTCCACCTGAAGGCGGGAGCTTGCCTGCCGCGTCGCGGGCGAAAGCAGGCTGGGTTGACCAGCCTAAGCCCGCCTGAGCAGGAAGTGTTTTTGCTGGATTGGAGGTTTGGGATTTGATAGGGTCAGTGGGTGTGTTTTTTGAACGGCATGGTGGTTAAAAATTAGCCAACTCTTTGGTCATTTTTTGATCAGCTTAAAACAGGCTTTAAACCATTGCTTTATAAAGCTTTTTTTTGCCGCTAGAGTCGCAACACTTCCCTGATGAAGAAGGGGAGTAATAGTCAAATCTGGTGTATGGCTGTTGGTCAGGCGGCCTTCCTTTCGTTACCATTCAGGCACTATATTTAGTATTTCAAGCTCGTAGATCTACTATATGTAGCGCTTGCAGCTTGTGTTCAGAAACGAGAAATGAACACTTCAAGCATATGGCGTCATAATCTCGTGCTGTAACTTATTGTTTTTTCTCGGCTTGAGCAAAAACTGATAGCCTGAATAGTAACCCCCGGTCATCGACCTTGGCCTTGGGGCGACGGCTCATGGACGCCACTTTCAGGTCTTCCATGACCACCATCCTCCCCCCCTCCCCGGCGCGGTCACAAGGGCACGGCTGACCCTACCCTCCCCCTCCTGGCTTACGCCTAGCAGGGGGAATGCTCAAGACAGCCAGCCCATGACCCATCTGCACGATATCCAGAGAAGTGGCGGCTGGTGTGACGCGATTTTTGGGTCTACCCGCCTTTGTCTTGAAACCTGCTGGAAAAAAATCTTGGCATCTCCATCGCTGCATAAGCTTGTCCCGGGATGGGCACGACCTATTTACGAGCAGGTGGCAAGCTTGCAAGAGACCATCAATCCCGGAAGAAAAGACTAGTATTGGAGTCACAAAGCGGTACCCATACAGAAAAACCAATACCTAGAATAGATAAGGGCTCCAGAGATGAAAAATTCTTACATCGAAAACCCAATGGACTGGAGTGAAAACTTTGATGATTTTGATTCCGAGTATTGGGAGTGCTACCTGGGTGGGCCTGAAGCATTTGAATTCTCTCCCCTGCCTGAGGCCACGGATGAATATGATGAGGGAATTGATTATGAATTCGAGGATGCCGAAGATTCAACACCTGAAATCAAAGCGTCAAAAACATCTCCCGAGAAAAATGCGTCAAAAAAATCCTTGCAGAGATCCATTCTGAGACTTTCCAGATCTTCAAGAAAAAACCTCGAACATAAAAAAACCACCAGGGAATCTGAAGGGACATTCGAAGTGAATAATCGCATGGAAGATATTGTAAACTGGCTGAGTAGTCAGTCGCGTTCCATCCACCCCTTGCGCACTGGCGATGGTTTTTTTGTCGCTCGTGGTTTCTGTGGTCGCCTTCCCGATGGCAGCATCGTTGATCTGCTGGAATGGTTGCTGGATGAAGGGTTCACCCAGGGCAAGATTGTGGGTGAGTATCGGATTTCCTACACACCTCCAGGTGGTCCTTATCGCGAAAAAATCACCTTTTTCCACTGCGTGGAAGCGTTGCCCTTCGCTCCGATTACTGCCTCAAAAAAACTGTAATGATGAAATAAATGATTCAATATAATTTTGAATAAAAGTTCGTTTTTAATTACTTAGTAGAACCGATTTTTAATGACCATTTGCACCGATACCATCTTTGGTAAGATGGTAAAAAAATATTTTTCCATTAACTTGAATTGAACCATAAAAATACAGGGTTTTTATCATGCAAGAAAATGACTATACAACCAAACAAATGGTTCTTGATATCGCAATGCGATTCTACGAGACACGCTACCCAGGACAACAGTCAAAATGCGAGAATGAGGATAAGCAAATGCTATACTCATGCATTCGTGATGCTCATGAAATGATAGAAATAATTTTTGATATAAAGAAAGAAAAAGAGCAAGCAAAAATTACATACGATCATCTCAATTAGTACTTTTAAAAAAAGCCCCGAACGGGGCTTTTTATATTAATTATTAGACCATAACTTTATCCAGTAGCCATAATCTGGAAGATCAATTTTCATCTCCACGGAATAAATGTTGCCATTTTTGTCGATGACTGTTGAAGCCTCTGAACTACTAAAAACCTGATGGCTGAACGTGTCTCTTATCAACTGCAGCTCAACAAGCCTGGCTCGCTGACCTGAATCTCTTTCAAGCCACCAACGGCTCTCAATCCATGTTCCATCCGTGCATTCAATGTCATTGTTTCTTCCAAAATCCCCAATACGCATGACATCCGGAAGCTTATAAGGAGAAACCGGTACACATCGAGTGGATGTTGAAAGATCCTCAAAATATATCATGTGACCATGATAGTCCATATAAGTCATGGTATTTATTATATCCCTGTATCCGAATTGATCATAAATATCAATCAAAGATTCGACAGGAACAACCAGCATACCACTGTGCATGATGGAGTCCCGGTTGGCTCTCATCATACGTCCTTGATAGTTAATTCCATCTGAATCTATCCCCAGCATTTCAAAATTAAAAACCAAGCCCGGTTCGGGGGACCATGCCCCGGCAACAGAATATACCAATTCCTCACTTGAATCCTCTTTTCCACCGCTTCCACCGCTTCCACCGATACATGCAGATAAGGAAAAAATCACGATCAATAAAAAAATTGTTTTTATCTTTTTCATACAACCTCCAAACTTCATTAGCTGACCAAATAAAATTGATTTTACCATTTTACAATATCTGGAATGTTAGGGTTGAACAATCAGTCATGTCACCGTCATACGGGCCGCACCCCACAATGCCAAGATTAAGGGGATACCAGTGCCACCGGGGTTGTGGCAAGCTTGCCGGCAGGGTTCCAAAGGCCCGCCCCCCCATTGTTTCTATGAATGATTTGACCTACCGTTGGACATGATGGGCTGGCCACACCACGTGGCACGTGTGCCCAATGAACGGAGTGGTTGGTTCACTTCACTTGGCGGCGGATAACCTGGCTCCATTCTAGCCTTCATCCATATCGGCGCTGGAACCAGCATGGGCCAAGGGGCCTGCCGGCTAAACTAGCCTGGATATTATTGAAAAATAAGGACAAATCATGAAAAATCACACACTGATCACCTTCCTGGGTCGTGGCAGGCTTACTGACAACAACGGAAATACCACGGGATACAGAAAAGCCCACTATCTGTTCCCTGATGGCACACGCCACACCACCCCCTATTTCGGCCTTGCCCTGGCGAATTACACCCAACCCGACCGACTTTTGATCCTCGGCACTGCAGGTAGCATGTGGAGCGCCCTGCTTGAGGATCACATCAGTGATGGGGCGAATGAAGATCTACGCATGAGTTTGCTGGAAGCAGAGGGAAACGAAGCTGTGACGGCCAACCAGGTCGCCCAGCTGCCCCCCCTCCTCAGCCTGGCCACGGGGCGGGAGATCAGCACCCGACTCATCCCTGCAGCGCGTGATATAGAAGAGCAACTGGAGATCCTGCAGACCATGGCCGAGCAGGTTAAAGCCCCTGGCCGGATCACCCTGGATGTCACCCATGGGTTCCGTCACTTTGGCATGTTGGGGTTTCTCTCCGGCTTCATGTTGCAGCGCATCAAGAAGCTCGAAGTGGAAGGCATCTGGTATGGTGCGCTGGACATGGCTTATTCCGATGCCGACTCTGGCGATCCCATCACGCCAGTGCTGAGCCTGGACGGGTTGCACGCCGTACAAGAGTGGATCTCGGCTTTGGAGCGCTTTGATGCCAGCGGCGACTATAGCGTCTTCGCCGATCTTCTACGCCGTGACGGCCTGCCTGATGACAAGGCGGAATGCCTGCGCCAGGCTGCGTTTCATGAGATCACACTCAACACCCATGATGCTGCACAAAAACTCCTCAGCGTACTTCCCATGCTCGACAAGCCGCTGCAAGGCGCCAGTGAGCTATTCCGGGAACGCCTTCGGCAACGGCTGGAATGGGCAAAATACCAGCGGGCTTCCGAGCAGCAGCATCACCTGGCCCAACGTGCACTGGAACGCGGCGACTACCAGCGCTGTGCCATCCTCGCTTTCGAGGCCAGAATCACCTGGGCCTGCGAGCAATCGGCGAAAAATCCATTGAATCGCCGGGATCGCGAGGCAGTCCATGATCGGGAAATCAGTCTTGCCCGACAGGGGCGACATGACTCGGATCACCCTGATACCTCCTTGGATGACCTTGCCCAAATCCGCAACGCAGTGGCTCATGGCACGCCTCCGTCGTACGTTCCTCTTCAGAAGGTCATCAAGAATCCTCGCCAGCTTCGGGAATTCCTGAAAAAAAGCCTGGCAAGCTTGCCACGCTGACGGTCTGCCACCGCCCAGGGCACACTGACGGCCACTGTCATTGAACGGACAAGAACAAACACGGAATGAGCACACACACTTCCATGCCATCCACGGCTTCTCATCCCGGTGATCGCATTGATCCGGGCCGGTTTAAGCGACGCATCCTGCTGGCCGTAACGGGCCTGGCACCTCAGGTAGTCACGGAAACCCTCTATGCACTGGCCACCGGCCCCCATCCGGAGTCACTGCCCAACGAGGTGCATCTGGTGACCACCGCCGAAGGGGCAGAACGCGCCCGCCTCGCACTACTATCGCGTGAGCCGGGCTGGTTCCACCGCTTGCGAGAGGAATACGACCTTCCAGATATTGCCTTTGATGAGACTCGCATCCACGTTATTCCCGATGCCCAGGGGCAGCCTCTGTCGGATATCCGCACTCCGGCGGATAATCTGATGGCAGCAGACTTCATCACCGAGCAGGTGCGCCAACTCACCCATGACGAAGATAGTGCCTTGCATGTCTCCATTGCTGGCGGGCGCAAGACGATGGGATTTTTCCTGGGGTATGCCCTGTCCCTTTTTGGGCGCCCCCAAGATCGACTCTCTCATGTCCTGGTGAGCAAGCCGTTCGAATCAACCTGGGACTTCTTCTATCCCAGCCGGGATTCACGTGTTCTGACCACCCGCAACGACGATAATCTGGTCGATGCCCGCGATGCTCAGGTCACTCTGGCGGAGATTCCCTTTGTCAGTCTGCGCCATGGCCTTGATGACCGACTCATGGCAGGCAAAGCCAGCTACAAGGAGGTGGTGGAGTCCGCCCAAGAGGGCCTTGCTCCTCCATCGGTCAGACTGCATCTCCCCACGCGCAAAGTCCGTCTGGGACGAAAAACCCTGACCCTTTCCCCATCCCACATGGCGCTCTACTGCCTCTTTGCCCGACGTGCGACGGAAGGCGACCCCCCTCTGGAAGCGCCTGGCAAGGGAGTACCGGATCCGGAATGGGCCGAGCGTTACCTGCAGATGCTCAAAGAACTGAGCGACCCCATGGCAGACCTGGACAAGACCGAACGCGCTCTGGCACATGGCATGGACGGGGAATACTTCTCCCAAGCACTTTCCAAGCTACACCGGCGACTGCGAGCAGCCCTGGGGACAATGGCAGGGCCTTATCTCATCCACGACGGTGGCGCGCGGCCACGCCGCTACAGCCTGGATCTGCCCCCGTCATCGATCCACTTCAGTGATGATCCTCTGACAGATTGATTGTACCCGTCCGGTAGCCCCCGTATTCCATAGTCCCCACTGATCCTCCATCGTCACCGGCACGATCTCAAGTAATAGAGGGGATGTGGCGGATGAGCAGAGGTATCCGACAGCGCAAGCGCGCTTTCTGGAAGGATCTGGTCCAGCAGTGGGCGGCCTCAGGCCAGA
>NZ_FOFO01000033.1 GCF_900110965.1 Ectothiorhodospira magna | reverse complement strand
ATTTTTCTGGCTTTTTTTTGCCTCCTCCAACTCCTTTATCCAATCCCTATATTAGCAATCGCTAATGTCGCGACGATATTGCTGGGCGCGCTTTGTTTATAACCAAAACATCGACTTTCCTCGCCAAATACACCCTTATGTCTGGCTGGCCGCATATCAAAACTCGGAAACTTTAGCTCTGCTTTAGTCAACTACCCCCAACTGAGGTCGAGGGCTTGTGAGAGCAAACCGGGTTGACCAGGGTCAGCGGTGAAAAACCGCTACGTTTGCAACAGGTCGTCAAGACCCACCGGCGGATGCTTCCTCAGTCCGCCGCTCTGGAAGTCTGGGATCATGCTGGCGAAAGGTAAAGCGCCGAAGGTTCCAGTCGCCGCGAAAGCAGGAGCTGGTTGCAGACATTCCCGAGGGGAGATGGGGCGCAAGCCCCACCTCACTGGACTCGTAAGGGTTCTGTTTTGGGAGGTTTGAAATGGCGGTTTTGGTACTGGACAAGAGGAAAAAGCCCCTGATGCCCTGCTCGGAGAAGCGGGCACGGTTGCTGCTGGAGCGGGGCCGGGCCGTGTCCACCGGATGATTTGGATCTATTTGATTGCCGGATTAATAGCGTGGGCCATGAGGGGGGCACGCGGGGTTTCCTTTAGCGCCGCTTCCCCGTCAGAGAACCCAACAGACCCCGCACGATCTGACGCCCGATCTGAGTACCTACCGCTCGGGCGGTGCTCTTGGCGGTGGCCGCCAGCACACTGTCGCCCCGCCGGGATGTACCTCCGCTGCCACGACGATTGCGGGCCGCCTGCTGGGTGGTGACCGTCGCGGTGGGTTCGCTCAGAGCCGCCTGGGCCTGTCGCTGCAAAATTTCATAGGCTGATTCCCGATCCACCGGGGTGTCGTAGACACCCGCCAGGGGCGAGGATTGAATCAGCGACCGCCGCTCGGCATCGTTCAGCGGGCCGATGCGGCTGGCAGGGGGGCGAATCAAGGTGCGTTCCACCGGCGTGGGCTGGCCCCGCTCGTCCAGCACGGACACCAGGGCAGTGCCGGTGCTCATGGACAGGATCTCCGCCTCCGTATTCAGACCCGGCTTGGGCCGGAAGGTCTGGGCCGCTGCCCTCACTGCCTTCTGATCCCGAGGGGTGAAGGCCCGCAGGGCATGCTGGATGCGATTGCCCAGTTGCCCCAGCACCGGCTCGGGCAGGTCCAGGGGATTCTGGGTGACGAAATACACCCCCACTCCCTTGGACCGAATCAGCCGTACCACCTGTTCGATGCGGTCAGTCAGGGACTTGGGGGCATCCTTGAACAGCAGGTGGGCCTCGTCGAAGAACAGGACGAAACGGGGCTTGTCCGCGTCGCCCACCTCGGGCAACTGCTCGAACAGCTCCGACAGCAGCCACAGCAGCAGGGTGGAATACACCAGGGGACTGGCCCGGTACAGACGCTCCGCGTGCAGGATGTTGACCACGCCCCGCCCCTGCTCATCGGTCTGCAGGAAATCCTCCAGGGTCACCGCCGGCTCACCGAAGCACTGCTCCGCCCCCTGGGACTCCAGGGTGAGCAGATTGCGCTGGATGGCCCCCAGGCTGGCGGGGGCGATGTTGCCGTAGGTGCGGCTCAAGGTCTGACGCTGCTCCCCCACCCAGTTGACCATGGCCCTCAAATCCTTCAGGTCCAGCAACAGCCAGCCATTGTCGTCGGCCACCCGGAATACCAGCTGCATCAGCCCGCTCTGGGTCTCGTTGAGGTTCATCAGCCGGCTGAGCAGGGTGGGTCCCAGGTCGGCGATGGTCAGGCGCAGGGGATGGCCCTGTTCGCCGAACACATCCCAGAACACGGTGGGGGCGCCGTGCATCTCCAGATCATCCAGGCCCACCTGCCCTGCCCGTTCCCGTACCCGGTCATTCATCTGGCCGGGGACGGCGATGCCGGAAAAGTCACCCTTGATGTCCGGCACGAACACCGGCACCCCCAGGTCCGAGAAGGACTGGGCCAGGGTTTGCAGGGTGATGGTCTTGCCGGTACCGGTGGCGCCGGCGATGAGGCCGTGGCGATTGGCCATGGACGGAGTAATGGCTACCGGATGGCCGTCCGCGGCACCGATCAACAGGGGATGCGTGTTCAAGCGTCGTCTCCTTGTGTGTGGGTCACGTAGATGAGTCCGTCCACGTCGTAATCCAGTTCCCGGGCCAGCGTGACCAGCCGCCGGACCACGTTGGGGTCCAGTTCGGGGCTACGTGCCAGGATCCAGAGATAGGAACGGGTGGGACCAGTCACCATGGCGTACTGGTAGTGGTCCTTGTCCAGGGCAATGATGTTATAGGCACCATAAAACGGTCCGAAGAAGGATACCTTGAGCCGGCCCACGGTGGGAGAGTCGATGAACCGGGCGACCCCTTGGGCCTCCCGCCAGACCTCCCGGTCCGGGTGATAGCCCCGGTTGAGCACGCTGACGGTGCCGTCTTCGCGCAGTGCGTAATGGGCGGTGACATCGGTCAGACGCCGCTCAAAGGAATGATCCAGCCGGGCGATGGAGTACCAGGTGCCCAGGTACCGCTCGGCGTCCAGCCCCTGGACCGGCTCCACCCCCTTGGGGATGCCGGTACAGCCAACCAGTAAGAGCAGGCATAGCAGAAGCAGACAGCCACGCGCCCGGAGAGATGAAAAACGGACGAATCGGAGATGCATCGGTTGACCTCGGGAAGGACCAGAGGGTCACAGCATGGGCCAGGCCGGGTTTTCAAGCAACCGCACGCAGCAGGGGCTCTCCGGGCAACTGATCCACTTCGGCAAAGCGTTGGGCCAGACGATCCCGGGCTGCCATGGGATTGGCTTCCTCTTCCTGGTCATTGGCCATGGGCTGTCCCTCGGCGGTGGCCTCCTCTTGACGCTGAAGACGCAGTTCAGCATGGGCCTCGGCTTCCATCATCCGGGCCTGGGCAGCCACCCGATGATCCTGGGGGGAAGGATCTGCCGGTGCCAGGGCCGCAGCATGAATCACCCGCGCCTTTTGAATCGCTTCCTGGGGGTCGGCGGGCCGGGACGTGTCGATGGACACCTCTCCTCCCACCGCATAACGGCGACCATCTGGACCGGTCTGAAAGTCGTAGGTCGCACCGCCGGTCACATAACGGCCACCGGCAGCGATATGGGCCTGCTCATGGGCCCGGACCTCCCGATCCCGCTGTTGTAGCTCCCGGACCACCTGCTCCTCTTCCGGGGTCAGCTCGGTCACTGCCTGGGGACCTTCACGCTCGGTGGTGGTCGCTTCGGTGTCTTGGGTTTCCTCCACCGGGCCGGCGGGGCCTGGCCGTTCCTCCTCCGCCCCAGGCAGACGCTGAAAATCCGGCCGGGCGATGGCCCCGACAGGCATCATGGCAGAACCGATGGCATCGCTGATGTTCATCACAAAAATCCGCGCACTAAAACCAGTCTATACATGGACGCTAGTCCGTATACCGAAAGGTGTCAAGGAAAGCGGGGACAATCCGCACATCAGTTCCGATACGCGGTCTTTGTCCCGTTCATGTTGTGTTCAGCCATGCTAAGGGAAACTGTACCCGAGGCTGGAGGAAGGACCGTCATCTCCCCGGCCAGTGTTCTGAAACTTTAGCGAGCAGGAGAATAATGATGAAAACCCTGAACAATACCGTAAGTCGCCGCCGTTTCCTGCAGTTGGGTGCCTATGGCCTGGTGGCCGTTCCCGTGGTGGGCACTCTGGGCTGGGCCACTGCCGCCCAGGCCGCCGACAAGGTGGATGAGAGCTCTGAGACCGCTCAGGCTCTGGCCTACACCCATGATGCCACCACGACGGATCATCCCGCCTTTGTGGAAGGCAGCAACTGCGCCAATTGTCTGCTGTACACCGATACCGGTGGCGACTGGGGGCCCTGTGCCGTGTTCCCCGGCCAGCTGGTGGCCGCCGAAGGCTGGTGCACGGCCTGGGTAGCGGGGTCATAAGGTCGCCCCCCCATTCCTCTCCTTCTCCCTTCCAGGGAGAGGGAGGGGGCCGTGGATCTTGAGGGCACCCCAAGTTGATTGAACTCAAGGGTGGCCCCACACGCTGAATCATGTAGACTTCCGGGCTGTCTGCCCGCCTTTCCGGCCTGCCGGACAGTGGGCGTGGCCCTCAATAGTCTACATAGAGCAGCTAACCATGGCATCGACCGAACGTCTTTTGTTGAGCGGTAACGAGGCAGTCGCGCTGGCCTCTCTCCACGCCGGCGTCCGCCTCGGCACCGGATATCCGGGCACCCCCTCCACCGAGATTCTGGAAGCCTTCTCCCTCATCGGCGGTCCCGCCCAGTGGTCCCCCAACGAAAAGGTGGCCCTGGAAGTGGCCCTGGGGGTCTCCTTTGCCGGTGGCCGGACCCTGGTCACCATGAAGCATGTGGGCGTGAACGTGGCCGCCGACCCCCTGTTCACTGCCGCCTACATCGACCTGACCGGCGGTCTGGTGCTGATCTCCGCCGATGATCCGGGCATGGCTTCCAGCCAGAATGAGCAGGATAACCGCCACTACGCCCGCGCCGCCATCGTGCCCATGCTGGAGCCCGCCGATTCCCAGGAGGCTTACGATTTCACCCTGGCCGCCTTCGAACTCTCCGAGCGCTGGCGCGTCCCGGTGATCCTGCGCATGACCACCCGCATCTGTCATGCCAAGACCGAAGTGATTCCCGGTGAACCCCGGCCATCCACCCTGGAACCCCATTTTCAGCGGGACATCCCCGGTCGGGTGATGATCCCCGCCTATGCCCGTCCGGCCCACCACAAGGTGCGGGCCAAGATGGAAGAAATCGCCCGCTGGAACGAAAACAGCGGCCTGAACCGTATCTATCCCGGCGACAAGTCCCTGGGCATCATTGCCTCGGGCATCTCGGTGATGCATGCCCGGGAGGCTGCCCCCGACGCGACATTGCTGGCCCTGGGGGTGACCTGGCCGCTGCCCATGCGGATGATCACCGACTTCGTCAACAGCGTGGACCGGTGCATCGTCATCGAGGAAGGGGATCACCTGTTGTACGAAGCCCTCACCGTGGCGGGGCTGAAGGTGGAAGGCAAGCCGGAGATGTACCGCTTCAGTGAACTGAACGTAACCCGGGTGCGCCGCATCATCGCCGGCGACGTGAGTCCCGAGGCGCCCCGTCCCCGGGGCAAGCCCCCGGAACTGTGCCAGGGCTGCTCCCACCGGGAGGTGTTCGAGGCCCTGAGCCGCCTGGACTGCATTGTCTCGGGGGATATCGGCTGCTACACCCTGGGGGTGCTGCCCCCGTTCGAGGCCATGGACACCTGCGTGTGCATGGGCGCCGCCATCGGCGTGGGCCTGGGCCTGCGGCATGTGCTGCCCGAGGCCGAGGCCCGGCGGGTGGTCAGCGTCATCGGTGACTCCACCTTCGTCCACTCCGGTCTGACCGGCATCGCCGAAATGGTGTACAACCCGCCGCCCACCGGCCATGTGGTCCTGATCGTGGACAACAGCACCACCGCCATGACCGGACGCCAGGAACATCCGGGCACCGGCCGCAGCCTGAACCACGAACCGACCAACAAGATGGACTTCGTGGCCGTGTGCAAGGCCATGGGGGTGAAGAACGTGGAGGTGGTGGACCCGCAGAAGGATGAGGCGAAGTTCGAGGAGATCCTCAAGGACATGATGGCCCGGGACGAATTGTCCGTGCTGATCGCCGAGCGGCCCTGCATCCTGGCGGTGCCCTTGATCCGCAAGCTGGAAAAGGCCGAGGCGGAAAAGCGTTGCGCCGCCGGCGGCTGTGCGGCCGCACCAGTGGAATGACCCATCCAACGAATCTTTAGGGGATCATCAATGGCAGTTACCAACATCGTGCTGGCCGGCCTGGGCGGACAGGGCGTGGTCAAGGCATCCGACCTGCTCTCCACCACCGCTTTCTCCAGCGGACTGCAGGTCAAGAAGAGCGAAGTTCACGGCATGAGCCAGCGTGGCGGCTCCGTCACCACCGACGTGCGCATCGGCAAACAGGTCCTCAGCCCCATGGTGCCCATGGGCGAGGCGGATTTCCTGATGGTGTTCGAATCCACTCAGGTGGACCTCAATCTGGGCTGGCTGCGTCCCGGCGGCGTCCTGATCACGCCGGACCTGATCCCGGAGGGCGAGCTGAAGAATCGCAAGAGCCTGAACGTGGCCCTGCTGGGGGCTGCCTCCATGGTGATGGACTTCTCCGAACAGGAATGGGTGGCGGCCATCCATCAATGCTTCCCGCCCAAGCTCCATGCCGTCAATGAACACGCCTTCGCCCTGGGGCGCAAGCTGGGAGCGGGACTGTCCCGCCCGGAAGTGATCGAGGGGGTTTGAATGCTGAGCGAACGCTGGAACGACGTGGAGGGTGGATTCCACCCTGCCAGTGCACCCGACTATCTGCCCGTGGAACGCCTGCGGGAAGTGCAGCTACGGCGCCTGCGCGCCGTGGTGACCCGCGCCTACGACAACGTGGACCTGTTCCGCGCCCGCATGGGGGAGCGGGGGCTGACCCCGGCGGACATCCGGACCCTGGACGACATCGCCCAGCTGCCGTTCACCGTCAAGGTGGATCTGCGCGACACCTACCCCTTTGGCCTGTTTGCCAGCCCCATGGGCGAGATCGTGCGCCTGCACGCCTCCTCCGGGACCACCGGCAAGCCCATCGTGGTGGCCTACACCCGTGACGACCTGAATGTCTGGGCCGAGGTGATGACCCGCACCTTCGCCGCCTGCGGCTTGCACCGGGGCGACATCGTGCAGAACGCCTTCGGCTACGGCCTGTTCACCGGCGGTCTGGGCGCCCACTACGGGGCCGAGGCCCTGGGGGCCACGGTGATCCCCGTTTCCGGCGGCAACACCGAGCGCCAGCTGATGGTGATGAAGGACTTCAACGTCAGCGCCGTCTGCGCCACCCCCAGCTACTTCATCCATGTGATCGAACGGGCCAACGACATGGGGCTGGACCTGCGGGAACTGCCCCTGCATACCGGCATCTTCGGCGCCGAGCCCTGGAGCGAGGAAATGCGCCGGCGCATCCAGGACGGGGCCGGCATCCGGGCCTACGATATCTACGGCCTGTCGGAGATCATCGGCCCCGGGGTGGGCAGCGAGTGCGAGCACCAGGACGGCCTGCATATTTTCGAGGATCATTTCTATCCGGAAATCATCGATCCGGAGACCGGCGCGGTGCTGCCCGACGGCGAGGAAGGGGAGCTGGTGCTCACCACCCTGAGCAAGCAGGCCATGCCCATCATCCGCTACCGCACCCGCGACATCACCCGCATCATCACCGAGACCTGTGCCTGCGGCCGTAGCCTGCGCCGTATCCGTCGCGTGGGACGCCGCTCGGACGACATGTTCATCATCCGCGGCGTGAACGTGTTCCCGTCCCAGGTGGAAGCGGCCCTGCTGGCGGTGGAAGGCACCCTGCCCCACTACCAGATCATCCTCACCCGCGACCATGGCCTGGACCAGATGGCGGTGGAAGTGGAAGTGACCCCCGAGGTCTTCAGCGACAAGGTCCGCGCCCTGGAGGATGTCCGCGCCGAACTGGCCAAGGCCATCGAGCAGATCATCGGCATCCGCGTGGCCCTGCGCCTGGTGGAACCCCGCACCATCGCCCGCAGCGAAGGCAAGGCCAAGCGGGTGATCGACAAGCGTGCCATCTAGCCGGCCCGCGTCAAGGAGTATTGACTTATGAAGCTGCAACAGCTTTCCGTGTTTCTGGAGAATCGTCCCGGGCACCTGGCCGAGCCCCTGGCCCTGCTGTCCCGGGAGGGCATCAATATCCTGAGCCTGTCCCTGGCGGATACCTCGGACTTCGGCATCCTGCGCATGATCGTGCGGGACTGGGAGCGGGCCGCCCAGGTGCTCAAGGCCGATGACTGGGTGGTGAAGCTCACCGAGGTGGTGGCGGTGGACGTGGAGGACCGTCCGGGTGGTCTGGCCGAGGTGCTGCAGGCCGCCGGCAAGGCAGAACTCAAGATCGAGTACATGTATGCCTTCTCCCTGCGACGCAACCACCGGGCCGCCCTGATCTTTCGCTTTGAGGAACCGGACCGGGCCATCGACGCCCTCTCGGCTGCCGGTTGCCATGTGATCGAAGCTGAAGCACTCTTTGCCGCGGTGGAATAAACAGGACGCTCACGGCCATGCCGCTGCCCTTCAAGGAACACCCCCTGCGCCATGCAGTCACCACCGAACTGCATGCCCGTACCTTTGAGCCCATCAAGGCACCCGCCAGGGTCTCGCACCTGGCCTTCATCTGCGGGGAACGGGGCAGTGGTCGCAATACCGGGCACCTGATCCGGCTATTGCAGCATTTTGGTGCCCCGGTGCCGGAAACCGTCGGTCAATACCATGTGGCAGACCTGGGTAATATCCGCCTGCACTGGGAACGACATACGGAATTTGTGACCTATACCTTTACCGAACCGGGGCCGTTTATTCACCCCTTTGCCAACCCGGTGATCGAACGGCTACCGGCCCAGTGGCTGGCGGCTTCCCCGGGAGAGTTGGTCACTGCCGTATCGGTGGCGCTGGAATCCGGCGACATGCCCGAGCGCAGTCTGGCGGAGCTGTCGGCCCTGTTTGATCACAATATCATCATCGGTGCCGAGGTGGTGGGGGGGCTGGGTCGTGCTTGGTCGGATCTGCGCATTCACCCTGACGGCTATGCCCGTATCCTGCTGCGTAATGAAAAACTCACCGAGGCCCAGGCCGGGCGCATGGTCAAGCGGGTGCTTGAACTCAACGCCTATCGCGCCATGACCCTGCTGGCCCTGCCCATGGCCCGCAAGGTCAGCCGTACCCTGGACATGGCAGATCGACGGCTGGCCATTCTGGCCACCAAGATGGCACAACAGCCCTCCCGGACTCCGGGACAACCCATGGAAAACCAGCTTCTGGCCGAACTGACCGGCCTGGCCACGGAAATCGAGTCGATGGCTGCCCAGACCACCTACCGCTTCGAGGCTTCCCGGGCCTATTATCGGGTGACCAAACAACGGCTGGAGCAACTGCGTCAACGGCGTATTGTCGGACTGCAAACCTTCACAGAATTTCTCGATGCCCGACTGGCTCCGGCAGTGGCCACCTGTGAATCCGTCAGTAGTCGCCAAAGGGATCTGGCAGAGCGGGCGGCCCGGTTGACCGCCTTGCTGCGGGCCAGGGTAGAAGTCAGCCTTCAGGCCCAAAACCGCAATCTGCTGGAATCCATGGACCGCCGGGCCAAACTGCAATTGCGACTGCAGGAGACGGTGGAGGGGTTGTCCGTCATTGCCATCGGGTATTATGGCGTGGGCCTGATAGGCTATCTGCTCAAGGGGCTGGAATCCCAGGGGCTGCCGGTCAACGCCACCCTGGGCATGGGTATCGCCATGCCTGTTGTGGTATTCAGTGCCTGGTTCTTTCTCAGGCGGGTGAAACAACGCCTGATGCGAAGTCATGACTAGCCCCACGCGACAGATATGGTTTTGCAATACACCGCCCAAGTGCGAAAAACAACCGTCGATCTGAAAATCATCGGGTGCGCCATGTCTGGCCCGCATCATCAACTTTATGTGAATGCGGCCGATATCCTTCCCCATGAAGGGCCTGGTCAGGACAGTGCCGCGCAGACCAATAGGTATCCTGGGGAATCAATATGCAACGTATCAACGATTTGCCAATCTGGGTTCGCCTTGTGGGTGTCATGTGGCTCACAATGGTATTGGCCTGGGGCGGCATGACCCTGTGGACAGTTCAGGAGCAGCGACGAACCGCTGTCCATCAGGCCGAGTCTTTTGCTGAAACCTTGCACGAAATCACCATGGCCGGACTGACCACCATGATGATCACCGGTACCATCAACCGCCGGTCCGAGTTCCTCGATCAGATTGTCGAGTTGCAAAACGTCCATGACCTGCGGGTGCTGCGGGGAGACAATGTATCCCGGCAATATGGTCCAGGCAGCGAATATGAACAGCCCAGGGACGCCATCGAGCGCAACGTGCTGGAAACCGGGCAACCCTTCATATCCCTGTCGGAGGACCGTTCCGCCCTGCGAGCAGTGATGCCTGTTTTCAACGAGCATGAGTATCTGGGCAAAAACTGCACCCTCTGTCATGGTGTAGCGCCAGAAGGGGCCGTGCTGGGGGGGGTGAGCCTGCAAATCAGTCTGGAGGATGTCAATACCGCCTCCCGCCGGTTTGGTTTCAGCTTCCTGTTTGTTGCCACCCTGCTCAGCTTGCCGGTGCTGTTGTTCCTGTTCCTGTTCACTCGCCGTTTTGTCACCAATCCGCTCAAGGAAATGACCCTGGGTTTACAGGGGATTGCCCAGGGCGATGGTGATTTGTCCCACCGCCTGCCCATTCATGGCAAGGACGAGATTGGACAGTCGGCCATGGCCTTCAACGCCATGATGGATAATTTCCGCGATTTGATCAGCCGGGTGCTGCATTCCACCGGGGAACTGGCCCGGGCGGCGGCGGATCTGGCCTCGGTGACGGAACGGACCAACGCCGGGGTCTCCCGCCAGCGTAGCGAAATCGACCAGCTTGCCACCGCCATGACCGAGATGAACAGCACGGCCCACGAGGTGGCTCGCAACGCCCAGCAAAGTTCCGATTCCACCCGGCAGGCGGAAGATGCAGCCCAGGAAGGCAAACATATCGTCTCCGGCACCATGCAGCGCATCGAGCAACTGGCCAAGGAGGTGCAAAGGGCTGCCGATGTGATTCGGGAACTGGACAACGACAGCGAAGAAATTGGCAAAGTGCTGGATGTGATCCGGGGCATTGCCGAGCAGACCAATCTGCTGGCCTTGAATGCGGCCATTGAAGCGGCACGGGCGGGTGAAGCCGGGCGCGGGTTTGCCGTTGTGGCCGATGAGGTGCGCTCCCTGGCCAATCGCACCCAACGTTCAACCCAGGAGATTCAATCCATGATCGAACGTCTGCAGCAGGCCAGTCGTCGCGCAGTTTCTGCCATGGATGAAAGCCGTCAGTCGGCCCAGGCCAGCCGTGACAGCGCTGCCCAGGCAGAATCCTCCCTGGCTGCCATCACCCAGGCGGTCACCACCATCAGTGATGTCAATGCCCAGGTGGCCAGTGCTGCCGAGGAGCAAAGCGCCGTGGCTGAAGAAATGAACCGTAACGTGACCAGCATCTCTGATGCCGCCGAACAAAATGCCCAAGGGGCACAGGAAACCACCCATGCCTCCGAACAACTGGCCCGACTGGCGGATGAGCTACAGCATCTGGTAGGCCGGTTCAAGGTTTAATCACCGCTCACTGATCCAAAGGACAACCATGTCCCTCAATTTGCCCTACGAAATTATCCGCGAATCCGTCAAATTGGCACTGATTGAGGATATTGGCACCGGCGATCTGACCGCAAACCTGATTCCGGCACAGACCCGGTGTCAGGCCCATGTGGTCTGCAAGGATCAGGCTATTGTGTGCGGACAGGCCTGGTTTGAGGAAACGTTCAGGCAATTGGACCCCACCGTGACAGTCACCTGGCATTGCCAGGAGGGGGAAGCGGTGGAACCCGACACCCGACTGTGCAGTTTGAGCGGGCCGGCCCGACCTGTCCTGACCGGGGAACGCACCGCCCTGAATTTTCTTCAGACCCTGTCAGCCACCGCCACCCGGACCCGGCGCTATGTGGACGCGGTGGCTGGCACCCCCGCCAATATTCTGGATACCCGCAAGACCTTGCCCGGTCTGCGTCTAGCACAGAAATATGCCGTCAGTTGCGGTGGCGGCATGAATCATCGTCTGGGGCTTTACGACGCGGTGCTGATCAAGGAAAACCACATCATGGCCGCCGGTTCCATTGCTGCGGCGGTGGCCCAGGCCCGGGCCCTGCCCGAGGCAGTGCCGGTGGAGGTGGAAACGGAAACCCTGGATGAAGTCCGTCAGGCCCTGGAGGCCGGCGTTGACGTGATCATGCTCGATGACTTTGATCTGGAAGGCATGCGGGCTGCCGTGGCACTGGTGGGCGATCGCTGCAAACTGGAAGCGTCCGGAGGGGTGGACCTGTCCCGTATCCGGGAAATCGCCAAAACCGGCGTACATTTCATCTCCGTGGGCGCCCTGACCAAACATATTCAGGCCGTGGATCTGTCCCTGCGGCTGGTGCCCTAACCCACCTGGGCCTTGGCCAGTTGCCAGAGGGTTTCCAGCGCCTCTAAAGACTCGTCCTCCATGGATCTTGATTCCTGGGCCAGTATCCTTTCCATACAGCGGAAACGGCGCTCAAACTTGGCATTGGTGCGCCGCAGGGCCGCTTCCGGGTCTACCTTCAGGTGCCGGGCCAGGTTGGCCACGGCAAACAGGACATCCCCCAGCTCGTCCTCCAGCCGGGTATGGGGGGCACCTGCCCCCATCTCTGCCCGAACTTCATCCAGTTCTTCGTGGATCTTGTCCAGCACAGGGGCTGCATCAGCCCAGTCAAACCCCACCCTGGCCGCCCGCTTTTGCAGTTTGGCGGCCCGTACCAGGGCCGGCAGGGTCAGGGCAACGCCATCCAGATGACCGGCGGCGCCGTCCTGGCGCTCGGCCCGTTCCTGGGCCTTTGCCGCTTCCCAGGCCCCATGTTGAGCCTGTTCCGATGCAAACCGTACACCGGCAAACACATGGGGATGCCGGCGGATGAGTTTATCCGCCAGGGTACGGGCCACATCATTGAAATCAAAGCGGTTTTCTTCTTCAGCCAGGCGGGCATGGAACACCACCTGCAGCAGCAAATCCCCCAATTCCGAGCGCAGTTCATCAAAATCCCGGCGGGCGACTGCATCGGCGACTTCATAGGCTTCTTCCAGGGTGTGGGGCACGATGCTGTCATAGGTCTGTTTCAGATCCCAGCTGCAGCCCGTTTCCGGATCCCGCAAGCGCGCCATGATCTCCAGTACATCATTGATTCCAGCAGAAGAGGTGGTCATGGTGGCGCCCCACTAGAAATTGATGCGGATGCCAAAATGAAACCGGTCATCCAGGCGGTAGTCTTCCTGCTTGTCCAGGTCCACCTCCACCCGGCGATAACCAATGAATCCGGCGGCACCGGGGGTCACCTCCAGTTCATAGCGCACCGCCAGATCCCATAACCCGTCTCCGTTGCTCAAACTGGTGATGGGCGGGGCATAGTAGCCCTCAAGCGCAAAGAACATGGGGGTATTGGCAGGAATGGTGTATCGCACTTCCCCCCCCAGCCCCAGAGACTGAAAGGTTTGATCCGGCTCATCCACAAACCCCAGATACAACTTGCCTCCAACGCCGAAGGTCAGGGGCTGTTCACCGGCAGGCACACCCCGGACATTCATCCCCGTGGTCAGCATGTAGTCGCTGTCCTCGTTGAAGAAGAGCCCGAAAAAAAGATCAGCGCCCCCAAAACCGATGGCACTGGAATCGGTGATGAAATTGAACTGGGCTGTCTTCTGGCTCAGATAGATGTCCAGCGTATGTCCCGAGGCCACGGGAGCCATCCCCATCAGGCAAACCACAGCCATCAATCTTTCACGCATGGGAGTTTTCCTTTGGCATGGACATGACGCAGGCCATTTTAGCCCTTGGGCTGTTGGTCCTGGGTTTTGTCCGCCAGACCGGGTGGAGACATCAGGGTTTGGGTCTCGTGATCGTAGCGGCCTTCCAGTTCATCCTTATGGGTCTTTGGCCACATGGGTACCCCCACAAAATAGCCGGCCCGGCCAATCAGATGAGCAGCCACCGGCGCAGTGAGCAGCAGGAACACAATGACGGCCCCGGCCTTGGCGGCTACCGCCACATCACCGAAAAATTCAATGCCCACCGCAATCATCAACAATCCTCCCCCCAAGGCGCCGGCCTTGGTGGTGGCATGCAATCGCATGGGCAGATCGGGCATTCGCAACAATCCCAGGGCCGCCACAAACATGAAGCCGACCCCGGTGAGCAAAAACAGACTGATCACAAGATCCACCAGCCACTCAATCATCATCCCGGGTTCCCCCCTTGGCAATCAGGCGGGCAAACCCCACCGCCGCCAGAAACGCTGTTAAAGCCAGCACCATGGCCACGTCCAAAAAAGCGGTCACCCCACTGGACAGGCTGTAGACAGCAATGAAACCCACCGTCAAGGTCGCCAGCATCTCCAGGGCCACCACCCGATCTGGCAGACTTGGCCCCAGCACCAGACGGAAAAAGATCAGTACCAGGGAAATTCCCAGCACCAGATAGGCAACAAAAATGGAAAACTCAAGCATGATGGCCCCCGTTGAACCGAGTCATAAATTTCTCCGCAAAGAAACCCGCGATTTCAATCGCGGGAGAAATGGCGACTGCGGTATTGCAACCGTCGAAAAATGAGTGGGCTTTCCACCCACAGGGCCATGAGGCTCTGCCCAGTCAAGGGCTGGTCAACCCGGTTTGCTTTTACAAGCGCCCGACGGCTTCAGTCGGGGGGCGTCGACCGCAGTACCTCCAGGGTCCGATATTCCATGTAACGGATGCTCTCAATCACCTCAGCCTCGCCTTCCAGATACATCACATGGATATAGAGCACTTTTCGGTCACTGGACACGTCCAGGCTCAAGGTGCCAGGGGTGAGAGAAATCAGATTGGCAACTACGGTGATTTCCGCATCGGTTTTTGCCTCCAGGGGAAAGGCAATCACGCCCGGCTTCATGTAATGGGTAGGTGTCAGTACATCATAAGCCACCTTGAGGTTGGACAGAATCAGCTCCTTGATGAAAAAGCCGACGAAAAGGATCGCCTTGGGCACCTTTTTGGCATAGGCGGCAAAACCCGGCTGATCCCGCAGGGCCGAGGCCAGGATCAGATACCCCAGCACCAGACCAATGAACAGGTTGGTACCCGTGAAATTGCCAGTCAGGCCCATCCAGACCAGAGCCAGCAGAATATTTGAGGCCAGTGGACCGATCATCAGCGTTCCCCCAGGACGGCATCAATGTACAGGCTCGGATTGAGCAACTGATGGGCTGCCGCATCCGCGATCTGATAGATGGGTTCTGCCCCCAGGCCAATGAAGACCGTCAGGGCGGCCATGCCGCCAATGGTCAGATAGAGCACACCAGAGCCGGCACTGCCGTGGACCGGCCGGTTGGCATATTCCTCCGGCTGGGCCTTCCAGAAGACTTCAGCCCAGATCTTGATCATGGAGTACAGGGTCAGCAGACCCACCAACAGGGCCACGCCCACGATCCACCAGGCTTCGGCCTCCACGCCGGCCCGGATAAGGATGAACTTGGCGAAGAATCCAGACAGGGGCGGGATTCCCGCCAGAGACAGGGCCGGAATCAGGAACAAAATGGCCAGCATGGGATGGGATCGGTACATGCCCCCCAGTTCTTTAAGCTCATAGGTGCCCTTGAGCCGGTACACCAGACCACTGACCAAGAACAGATTCGCCTTCACGATGATGTGGTGCATGATGTAGAACACCCCACCGACGATGGCCAGGGGCGTGAACAGGGCCAGCCCCATGATCATGTAACCGATCTGGCTGATGATGTGGAATGACAGGATACGGCGAAACTCAAACTGGGCTGCCGCCCCCAGTACCCCGGTGAGCATGGTGGCAGCCGCCACCCACAGCAGGATCTCATGGGTATAGTCCACATCCTGGGTGAAGATGAGGGTAAATACCCGAAACAGGGCATAGACCCCGACCTTGGTCAGCAGGGCCGCAAACAGGGCGGACACCGCCACCTGAGGGGTGTGGTACGAAGCCGGTAGCCAGAAAAAGAAGGGAAAGGCACCCGCCTTGATACCAAAGGACACCAGGAACAGCATGGCGATCACGGTGATGATGCCCGGATTGTCGGCGTAACTGAGCTTGTCGGCAATGTCCGCCATGTTCAAGGTGCCCGTCAGGCCATAGAGCAGACCGATGGCCGACAGGAACAGGGCCGAAGATACCAGGTTCAGGGTGACATACTTGATGGCCCCTTCCATCTGCGCCCGTTCCCCACCGAGAATCAACAGGGCAAAGGAAGCCACCAGCATCACCTCGAACCACACATAGAGGTTGAAGATGTCGCCGGTCAGGAAGGCCCCGTTCACCCCCGCCAGCAGCAGGTGCAGCAGCGGATAGTAGCCGAAGGCTTCATGGCGTTTGGTCATGGCCGTCAGGGAATAGACCGCCGTGGCAAACCCGCTGATACCCGCCAGTACCACCATGATGGCACCCAGCAGATCCGATACCAGCACGATGCCAAAGGGGGCATGCCAGTTGCCCATGTGCATCACCAGGATGCCATCCTGCCAGGTGGCAGACAGCAACCACAGGGCGGACAGGAGCATGAGTCCGGTACCGATCACCGTGGTGATGCGCTGGGCAAGACGCCAGCGCCAGAGAATCAGCGTCAGGGCCCCAAAGAACAGGGGAATGATGACAGGCAGCGCGACCTCGAGCCTCATGTGTCGGTATCCTTCATCTGGTCCATATCATCAGCCTGCACCACCTCGTAGGCGCGGTGAATCAATACCACCGCAAAGGCCAGCACCCCAAATCCGATCACGATGGCAGTCAGAATCAGGGCCTGGGCCAGGGGATCGGCCACTATACCTGCCGGCTGCATGGCCCCCTCGGGCACCAGGGGCGGCGCGCCGCGCAACAGGCCCGCCTGGGTGAACAGCAGCAAATTGGCAGCATTGGACAACAGCACCAGCCCGATCACCAGTTTGACAATCGAGCGACGCAGCATCATGTAGATGGCAGCAGCAAACAGGCCGCCAACGGTGAATGCCATCAGGGTTTCCATGGGCAATCTCCCTTGAGACACCCGCCCGCCGCACCCTTTGGTGCGCACCGCGGGGTCCGGCGCTCCAGACTCGTGTTATGGATCCGGCGTTGCAAGAACATGTGATGACCGCTTTAAGATGCGTGAATGATAGGGGAATCGCCCTGGCGATGGGGGATCAATCCTCTGCTTCGGCCAGGGACAGCAGAATCAGCAATACTCCGCCGATGACCACCAGATAGACCCCAATGTCGAACAGCAGGGGCGTGCCCACCTTGAGTTCTCCCAGTACCGGCAAGGTCAGTTCCAGCCATTGGGAGGTAAAAAAGGGCTGTCCCATGAACACTGCGGGCACCCCGGAAATCACCCCGAACAGCAATCCCCAGCCCAGCAGATCCCGGGGTTCAAAGCGCAATACCCGTTTGGCGCTATGGATATCCAGGGCAAACATGTACAGGGCAACGGCAGACGCCGCTACCAGTCCGGCAATGAAGCCACCGCCGGGTTCATCGTGTCCCCGCAGTAGCAAAAATACAGAAAACACCAGCAGCAGGGGCAGCAGAAAATGCGCCGTTGTGCGCAGAATCAGGGACTGCAGGGTAAACTGTGGACTCATCAATCATTGCTCCAAAACAGAACCTTTACCGGGCCGGTGAAGACGGGGCTGGCCCCATCTCCCCCAGGGAATGCCTGCCACCGGCTCTTGCTCTCCCTGGAAGACTCAAACCTGCAGCACCAGGGCAGCGAACCGGGGCAGCATGCCACGCCTGCCTTATTTTTCGAGGGTCGTTGACGAGTTGTTGTCCTCGGCGCGGAACTTGATCATGGCATAAACCCCCACGGCGGCCAGAGCCAGCACCACAATTTCACCCAAGGTATCCAGGGCGCGGAAATCCACCAGGATCACGTTGACGATATTGCGGCCATAGCCGGAGGGCTGGCTTTCCTGAATGAAGTAGGCCGAAATACTGTCGGCATACTGAACCGCGCTGGCGGCCAGTATCAGCACGGTCATCATCAGACCCACGGACAGGGCAATCACCGCATCCCGAACCCGCAACACCGTAGGGGTCAGCCCCAGGAATCCCGGCAGACGGAACAGCACCAGCACCAGCATGATGACGGTGAGTGTCTCCACCAGCACCTGGGTGATCCCCACATCTGCAGCACTGAACAGCACGTAGATCAAGGCGACACAAAAGCCCACTACCCCCAGGGAGGCCACCGCCCCCAGTCGGGACCGGGTGGTGACCGATACCAGGGCTGCCAGCAACAGCACGGCAACAATGAAGGCTTCATGCACCATCACATCCGACAGGTCGGGAGCGATGAGAATATCGGCATGGGTCATCAGGGTCACGGTCACCAGCGCCACGGTGGATATCAGTATGGTGAGCAGGTAATAACGCAAATAGCCATTTTGCAGCACCCGGGTTTGCCATTCGGACAGCCAGACCATACCCGCCATGGATTTCTCGTAGGCCACTTCCGGGCCATAGCGATTGAGCACCTCTAAAAAGCGGGTGGAATCCCGGAAACGGTCCCAGTTGAAATAGAGGGTCAGGCCCAGTGCCAGGGTCAGGACACTCAGCAGCAGGGGCAGGTTAAAGCCGTGCCAGAGGGACAGATAGACCGATACGGGTGCTCCGTGTACAGCCCCTGCCGCCGCAGCGATGATGCCTTGATCCACCAGTCCGGCCCCCAGCCCAAAAAGCAGGCTCAGGGAAGCCAGCACCACCGGTCCCGCCAGCAGGGCCGGCGGTGCCTCGTGGGGCGCCTTGGGGGTGTCCACCCGCGGCCCATACCAGGGGCGGATACCCACAATGGCAGCCACCGCCACCACCATGATGGCGGAGACCACCGCCAGGAAGGTGAGGATTCCGGCCAGGGCAGGTGCCTCCAGCACCGCCTCGAACAGCAGTTCCTTGGCAACAAAGCCGAACATGGGGATGACACCGGCCAGGGACAGGGCCGCCAGGCTGGCAAAGGCAGCGGTGATGGGCAAGGCACTGCGTAACCCCCCGGTCTGCAGGAAGTCCTTGCAACCTGCTTCGTGATCCAAAATACCCGCCACCAGAAACAGGGCTCCCTTGTACAGGGAATGGGCCAGCAGGAAGGCCATGGCCGCCATCAGGGCGGTTTCCGTACCCACACCAATGAGCATGGTGAGGGTACCCAGAGCCATCACCGTGGAATAGGCCAGCACCTGCTTGATGCCGGTGGAGCGCACGGACATGAACACACCGACAAACATGGTCACGGCACCCAGCAGACCCAGCAGCAGTAACCAGGCCTCGGTGCCCCCCAGGGACGGATTCAGACGGGCCATCAGGTACACCCCGGCCTTGACCATGGTGGCCGAATGCAGATAGGCCGACACCGGGGTGGGAGCAGCCATGGCATTGGGTAGCCAGAAATGGAAGGGATACTGGGCGGATTTGGTGAAGCATCCCAGCAGTACCAGCAGCAGGATGGCCAGATACCAGTCATGCTCACGGAAGATATCGCCGGAAGTAAGCAATTCATGCAGCTCGTAGCTGCCCCCCACCATCGCCATCATGATCAGACCGGTCAGCAGAGCCAGACCACCAGCCACGGTCACAAACAGCCCTTGCAGGGCGGCCTTGCGGGATTTGGCTTCCTCGTGGTGATAACCGATCAGCAGATAGGAGGTGATACTGGTGAGTTCCCAGAACACAAACAGGGAAATCAGATTGCTGGAGAGCACCAGCCCCAGCATGGACCCCATGAAGGCCAGGATCAGGACATAGAAGCGCCCCAGATCCCGCTCCCCTTCCAGATAGCGTCCCGCATAGGACACCACGAAAAAACCAATCCCGGACACAATGAGGGCAAAAAGCAGACTCAGGCCATCCACCAGGAAGGACAACTGGATATCCAGACCGGGGATCCAGGGATACTCGATGACCACCTGCCCCCCGCCGCTGATCTGGGGCAGGAAGGTGGCAAAATAGATGAACAGGGACGCCGGCAGGAGGGCCAGCACCCAGCCACTATGACGACCCAGGGCACGGTGCACCCAGGGCGCGGCCACGGCAAGCAAAAATCCAGACAGGACAGCAAGCAGCATGGGATCTTTCGGGCGATCAAACAAGGTCCGGGGTCATCTGTGATGCCCCTGCCGCCTTGCCCCGGTGCTATGAAACAACCGGGCGCACCCCCTCCTCCTGGTTAAACGTGTATGGATGAAACCGCAATCAGGCACATTTTATGCTATACAGATTTGGTTTTCGTTTGCAATCCCTTGCGAATCGTGCCGGTATCCTGGCCAGCAGCGGCGTTAATCGATCCAGCCACTTTGACGCCGGCGCCAGCGAATCCGGGTCAGGATAATCCCCAGTAACAGACTGCCCAGGGACACCCCCGCCCCCACCAAAAACCAGTCCCGGCGCACATTTTCCTGAAGCACCTGGTTTTGTTCCTGAAGTGCAGCCAGCCGGGCCTGCTCCCGGCTCAGGGCCTCGCTCAGGGCCTGGTTGCGACGGGCGGTTTCCAGAGGTTCGGCGGCCACTTCCCGCAGGGTTTCCAGTTCCTGCTCCAGTTCAGCCACCCGGCTGTCAAGGGCGTTGGCCCTCTGGATCTCCCGATCCCGCTCCGCCCTCAGACCACGAATCTGGTCTGCATGTTCCCCACGGTTTTCTTCCAGTTGCTGAATCCGCCGTTCCGCCTGGGCCAGACGCTCCCGGGCATGGGGCCGGTTCATCAAAAAGCGGCTTTCGATCCAGCCTTCGGTGTCATTGGCGGTTCGTACCAATGTATAGCCGTCGTCATCCACCTGCAGTACGGTCACCGCCGTACCACTGGTAAGAAACTGCAGGATACGGTGCTGCAGGGTCTTGCCGGTGCGGATATGGGCACTGAGTTCATCGGAAATATAAGCCGTCGTCTGAGCCTGCGCCAGCCCCGGCCAGGGCAGCATCAACAACAGGATGGCCAGCATCACGGATGGCGGGGATGCCAAAGGGTGTTTCACGAAAAATATCCTTTGCTGCGTGGTCACGGATTATTAAATGGATTGCATGGGTGGATCATGGTGCCCTACTCTAACAGCCAAGAGGGACGAAATCCCGACGAGGATTTTTAATCCCTCCCCCAACACTGTGCAAAGGATATCCGCCTCATGCATGAACATGACCCCGTTCATCTCGCCCCCCTTGAGGCCCATGAGATGCTCCGGGAAAATCCCAGAGCCCTGCTGGTGGACATTCGCTCCAGCATGGAATTTTTATTCGTGGGGCACCCGGTGGGTGCGGTCCATATTCCCTGGATGGATGAACCGGACTGGACCCTCAACCCCCGCTTTGTGCCAGAAATACGCAAGCTGCTGCTGGGCAGCGCAGGCACCGAAACCACACAGGACAACTGCGTTCCGGTCATCCTCATCTGCCGCAGTGGCAAGCGTTCCCTGGATGCAGGCCGTTTGCTCATCAAGGAAGGCATTCCCGATGTGTACCATATCGGCGAAGGCTTTGAAGGGGAACTGGACGAACACCATCACCGCTCCAGTCTGGGAGGCTGGCGTTTCCACGGCTTGCCCTGGGAGCAATGCTGATCATTTATTCCGGCGGCGCATCCGGCGCACAACACGCTCCACCTGCAGTGGCAGGAAAATGAGCAGGTCGTAGCACCGGGGCAACAGATCCGCCAGGGTATGCATCAGCCAACCCAGGCGGAACAGGATAAAGGCCGTCAGGCGCAACGTCACCACCCCCACAGCCCCGCCCACCACCCCGCCGGCCTGCAGGGTCATCTGCAACGGGATGGCGGCCAGAGCCGGCAACAGGGCGGCCAGGGCACCCAGCACCATCAGGGTGGACACCGATAACCAGGCCAGCACCGGCGGCGCCACCTCTGGCGGCCCTTCCAGCAATCCGTACACCACGTTGTCGGGTATGGCAAACAGTGATCTGGAACCTGCCAGGGCGGCCGACACCATCGTCACCAGAACCAGCAGTACCACCCCGCCCCACAGCAGGCGCCGGCGCCCGGCAATGTCCCAGCTTTCAATACCCGGAATCAGGGTGGTAATCCGGCGGGACTCACTGACCATGCCCCCGGCCATGACCGCGGCCAGCACCAGCACCCCCGCAGCCAGAACAGACAGACTCTCCCCTTGTGTTCCGGTCAATGGCATCCCCAAAATGCCCTGCAGGGGCGGGGTCAGCAGGTGAAATCCCAGCATGGCGGTCAATCCCAAAGCCAGCAGCAGGGTCAGCCCCAATACCAACAGGCCACCGGAGGCCAGCAGCACAGTCCGGGGTGTAGACAGCCCATCCCTGGCCTGCTGAAAACGGGCCAGGGCCTCGTCCAGACGGCGGGCCTGATCCGCCACCCCCGCCACGGATCGTTCCAGATCCCCCACCCGATCTCCCAGGGTACGCCATTCTGGCAACAGTTCCCGCAGCAGCTTCATGCGTTCCCGGTTTTCGTGCCGGTACTCCGCCATCGTGTCCTGACTGGCCCTGGCCAGGGTATCGTGGATTTCCTGCAACATGGGTTCCACCCGGGGGTCAGTCCGATGGGGAGGTGCCTGAATCAAGGCCAGAGCGGTTTTCATCCAGGCCGGCTCCTCGGGCATCTGATCCCGGGTGCGCTGGTAATCCCGCTCCAGAATACTGATCTGTTCATTGATGCGCCGCTGCAGAACCGCATGGCCACCCAGATCCCGATTCAGACGGCATTGAATCCCCCGGTACCGCCGCGCCACCTGTTGCTGCAAACGCAGCAGTAACACACCGCGCAAATACTCCCGGTGACGGCGGTGCAGGACAGCGGCTGCCAGATTCAGACCACGGCCTGCCGCACCAAGATGCCGGGCCAGCAACCGACAGACAATCCGCAATACCGGACGCAACCAGGGGCGGGCCAGATAAAGCAGACCAATGGCAATCAATCCCCAGATGAGGATGGATATCCCGAAATGAGAGGCCCATAGCCCCAGCAGACCCTCATTACCCATCACGGCCTCCACAAGATTTTCCCGCCCCTGGGCCGGAAGGATGGACCTGTTCCGAATTTCATACTCGAAAGTGCTCATTCGGTGATTCGCTCTCCGTTGATAGCGCCCGGGTTTGACCAGGCGAGCAACTGGAGTCCTGGTTGAGCAGTCCCAACCGGAGGCGCTCAGTCCGTTCCAGCAAGATCGCCTTGACCCGCTTGAACGGAGTGAACCG
>NZ_FOFO01000032.1 GCF_900110965.1 Ectothiorhodospira magna | reverse complement strand
TTCCACTGGCAGACCCAGAATCAGACAACGCCCCAGAGCAAGCGGGGCCGGGAGATCATCCATCATGAGGAGATGGGCATCGGTATCCATCTCTTCATCCGGGAAAACAAGCTGGAGCAGGGGAAGGCTGCGCCATTCACCTATTACGGGCCGGTGCGGTATCTCAAGCACCAGGGCAGTAGGCCGATGAGTGTAGATTTTGAGGTGATCCAGCACCCAGGCGGATGTCGATCCGCACAGCAACTGGACGGTTGACACCCTCCCTCCCTTGCGGCCAAGTTCGGTGTCGATGGCGCACCAAGCCTTCCAGCAGGGGGGTTGTTCGGCTGAGAGATCAATCAAAGGGTTTGGGAGGCGATCGTCTTCTATCGTCTGAAATTCTTTTTTTCGTTAAAAAATAATTAACGAATTCGTTTTATCGTGCTATCGTTAAATAACGAATTAGCGAAAAGCACGCATATGAGCAATACCATCGGTTTTATTTCCCAGACCATTTATCCGCATCCACTACCGAAAAGAGGAGCGCCACCCATGGCTAAGCCCCCACCGCCACCCGCCAAAACCTCCAATGGCGTGGTCGATATACAGCCAGGTGCATCAACCAAAAAGGGCACCGCCCCAAAGCCCACTGCGGTGGTTGACAATCTGAAACGCCCCCAGGACGGAGCGTTGAAGCCCCTCAATTTCAAGGTGTCCCCAGACTTTCACCGGGAATTCAAAACCTACGCTGCAACCCACGGCATCAGCATGGTGGATCTGCTGCGGGAGGGCTTTGCTCTCGTGAAAGAGCATCGAGGAAAGAATTAACGATGCCAACTTCTGCCACCCGTGACCTGTAACAAGGAGCGAAGTGAAGAATGAGCCAGGGAAAAAGCAAGCAGGGCGAACGAACGCCGTCTGGTCCGAGCTTCAACAGCATGCAACTGCAACTTTTCCAGTCGTTTCTGTGCAACTCGAAGGAAGAACGGGAAGCACTGTCGAACACCATCGAGTTCTGGGATTCAGTGCCTAAATACTTCGTTTCACGGCAGGAAATGTCCAAGATGCGTAGCCCCGAAGGCCATCTGCCAAAGATCGAGCGGTTTTTCAATCATGGCGGCCGGGCTTTCAGTGTGAAGCTGAGACCCGCGCGGATCACCGACAAATCAGGGAAAGAACTCGAATACTACCCGAGCGCCAGGGAAGAGCTGGTCGAAGATGCCCTGAGGAAAATTGCTACGGAACCGCCCCACGGATTCTTTGAAGATCACCCTGACCACACCTATAGCGGAGTTTGCTTTTCCGTGTACATGCTGCGTCAGGAACTGGCCAAGCGAGGTCATACCCTTTCCTTCCCCCAGGTCGTGGAAGCTCTTGCCATCCTGGTGGATGCAGGCGTCGAAGTTCTCTCGTCCGACGGCAAGTGCCTGTTCAAGTCCACCATCCTCACCACCCTGATGGGAGTCAGCAAGACGGATTTAAAGTCAGATCCAAAGGCGCGCTGGTACGCCAATTTCTGCCCGCTGGTCACGGAAGGCATCCGCACCGTGTCATACCGGCAATACGACTACCACACCATGATGCAGCACCGCTCCCATCTTGCCCGATGGCTACACAAGCGAATTTCCCACAACTTCACCCAAGCCAACCATCACAACACTTATGAGGTGCTGTTCTCAACCGTTAAGCAGGATAGCGGCCTTCTGGAATATGCCCGTGAGAGGGATGGTATCCGTAAGCTGGAAGAGGCCCTTCAAGATCTCAAGGATGCACGGATACTGCGAGACTTCACGGTCCAGGAGCGGCGTGGACCCAAGAACAGGCTGATGGATGTGCTTTTCCAACTGTACCCTCATCCTCTATTCATCAGGCGGGCAAAAGCAGCCAACAAACGGCAGTCGGATTCCAGAAAGATATTATCTGACTACACCAGAGGGCCCGGGAGAAGCGCCTAAAATGCCTTCGTGAAGTCGGTAGAAATAGGTCGCACCTGACCCGAAAACTCGGTAGAAATAGGTCGCGTAACTCGGTAGAAATAGGTCGCACCACTTATTTTCGGCCTAGTTATCCACAGCAAGCACAGGAAATTTCGGTAGAAATAGGTCGCGGGTGGCTGAAATTTCGGTAGAAATAGGTCGCGGGTGGCTGAAATTTCAGTAGAAATAGGTCGCGGGTGGCTGAAATTTCAGTAGAAATAGGTCGCGGGTGAGAGTGATTCAGTAGAAATAGGTCGCGGCACAAGCACGACAAATATCTGTTTTTAAATTATTTTTTATGCACTCCACACCCCTTATTCTTTTCTTTTCTTAATCTTTAAAAAAAGGGAGGGATGAGTTCCTCGAAGCATTTACCGCTGTTCAGTCTGATGGGAAAACCTGAAGCCATAATCCGGGAGGATCCGGTGGGGCAGGGCGATGAGATGCTCAAAAGGCTGTTCAGTCAGTGATGTCGTGATGCCCAGATTGCTCAGAGCAGTGGCGAGTCAATGGGCCGCTGGTGTGCGGCCCATTCGCCCTCCGCGACACGGCCAGGCCAGCTGGGTACCCGAATCTCGGATTCATTGTCTGCGGCCGGCTACGTGCTGGCCACCACGGCAACGCTGTCACCGGGACGGCAGCAGTTTCTCGACCTGATAACGGGGACTTCAATACCAGGATCGCAAAGCATCTGGCCATCTCGCCCGAGCAGCGTCCTTGGCTGTTTGTGGTCAAGAAGAACAAGACGGTGCTGGACCGCCTTCTCAAATGGATCCGGAATCACGTTGCTGACTCCAAGGATGCCGATGGACGTCCGCTGGTTTCAGGTTTTCCTCTCCTGCTCATCGACGACGAGGCTGACCATGCCTCCGTTGATACCGGGGAACAGGATTTCAACGCTGACGGAACTCCGGACGAGGAACATCAGCCCAAGGCCATCAACAGTCGTATCCGGAAGATTCTCCACTCGTTTGCCCGCAAGGCCTATGTCGGCTACACGGCCACCCCTTTTGCCAACATCTTCATCCATCGACGCAATGCAACCAAGGATGAGGGGCCTGACCTGTTCCCGCAGTCCTTCATCATCAACATCTCTGCACCCTCCAACTACATCGGCCCTGCTCGTATCTTCGGTCTGCGTTCAACGGATGAGAGGATCAGTGGCCTTCCCCTGACGCGTCAGGTCGAAGACCAGACTGACTCGACCGGGCTCGATGGCTGGATGCCCCCCCGGCACAACAAGGCCCATGTCCCGCTGTTCAATGGTCATGACGAGATTCCGCCCTCCCTGAGGGAGGCGATCTCGGCCTTTGTCCTGGCGTGTGCCGTCCGCATTGTTCGGGGGCAGGGGCGCAGGCACTCATCAATGCTGATTCACGTGACCCGTTTCACAGCCGTTCAGGGGGAGGTTCGGCGTCAGGTCGAAGAGGTCGTGAAGCGTTTCCGCCAGTGTGTGGAGCGCGGATTCGGACGTGATGAATTGCTGGGCGAGTGGCGGCGGTTGTGGGAGGAAGACTTCGTGCCGACCTCGGCTGCTGTGGCTTCAAGCATGGAAGAGGCGGGAGGTGAGTTTGATCTTCCTCAATGGGAAGAGATCGAGGCCGTTCTGCCAGAGGTATTCGGGGATCTCAGCGTAAGGGCGATCAATGGTTCCGCCGGAGATGTTCTTGATTACGCCGATCGAGAGGAGACCGGACTCAAGGTCATTGCCGTGGGCGGGGACAAGCTTGCCCGTGGGCTGACGCTTGAAGGTCTCTGCGTCAGCTACTTCGTGAGGACCACGAAGATGTATGACACGCTCATGCAGATGGGGCGCTGGTTCGGCTATCGTCCTGGATATCTGGATCTCTGCCGTCTCTACACAAGCCCCGATCTGGTCGAGTGGTTCGGGCACATCGCCGATGCGGCCGAGGAACTCCGCCAGGAGTTCGACATGATGGCGGCCATCAAGGCAACGCCCGAGAACTATGGCATGAAGGTTCAGTCCCACCCGGTTCTCATGGTGACCTCTCCTCTGAAAATGCGCAGCGCGAGGAGCCTGCAGTTATCGTTCAGCGGCGAGATCCTCGAAACAGTGGCCTTCTACCGCGACCGGAAAAATCTCGAAAAGAATCTCATTGCAGCGGAGCGGCTTTTCGAGGCGGCGGGCGTGCCATCCCAGTCGGGTATCATCTCCCGAAGGAGGGGCGGTTCGACCCAGGAATGGAGCGGCTTCCTATGGGAGCATGTGCCAGCCGAACACGTTATCGACTTTTTCATGGGCTATCTCACCCACCCCGCTGCCCGCAAGGTCAACAGCCCACTGCTGGGTGATTTCGTAAAGGCCATGGCTGCCAACGGTGAACTCACTTCCTGGACCGTGGCGCTCATTGGCGGTGGTGATGGAGCCTCGCATGCTTTCTGCGGGAAGTATGAAATCGCAAGGATGATTGCCCGTAAGGCGAAGCCAGGGGGCGAGCACTACTCCATCGGGCGCCTTCTGTCCCCAAGGGACGAGGCGATCGACCTTGACGAGGATGCCTGGAAGGCTGCGCTGGACCTGACGATCTCCGCCTGGACCAAGGATCCGGCTCGAAGGACAGAAGATACAGGTAAGAAGCCTCCCAAGGCTCCCGGTGGTCCCAGTATCAGGAGAGTCCGGGGACTCGGGGCCGATGGCGTTCAAGGGGCTCCAGAACGTGGACTCTTGCTGATTTATCCCCTTGATCCGGGGGCGGCGGACCTTCCCCCCGAATGGGCGCCCGCCGACTGGCCGCCTGTCATAGCCTTCGGGGCGAGCTTTCCCGCCAGCCGCTCGACGACCACGGTCAAATACGAGGTGGATCATCTTCTCTGGGAAACAGAGTATGCCGCGACCGATTGACGAGTTCCTGGCTGCCTGGCAGGCCCTTTCGGGATGCGGCGTTGAGGCGGGGGGATGGCTCGGCATTCCCGTCACCCCTGCCGGCCCTTGCAGGCTCATGGCCGCGAGGAGATTTCCCGGTAATGAGGAGGCTCTCCTGGCTGGATTCCAGGATGTGAGCCTTGCGCCCTCTGAACGCCTTCCTGAAGGAAAGGGGTTCGAGGTCGTCCGGGCTGATCCGTATGGGGATGGAAAAACCTGGATCGCACTGACGCGCAAGGAGTCGGGAAACCCTGAACTCTTCGCCGAGATGGTCAGCGATGTGGCGGGAGCAATGGACGCTGTCGTGAGGGAGAGTGAGGCCTCAATCATGGAAACCTTGCTGCGAAGGATTCGTATGTGGCAACAGTTCATGTCCCGTGGTTCCAGCTCTCTGAGCCCTGAGGCCGAGCTTGGTCTCGTGGGCGAACTCAATTTCATGGCTGCCCTTCTGGACTCGGGCATTTCCATTGACGAGGTTCTCAGGGGGTGGGTCGGACCAGACGACGCACCTCACGACTTCCTGATCGGGGATGGTGCCATTGAGGTCAAGGCCACCATGTCCTCGTCAGGGTTCCTCGTCAAAATCGGCTCCCTTGAGCAATTGGACGATTCCCTGGCATCGCCCCTGTTCCTTGCCGCTTGCCGCTTTTCACGAGAGAGTGGCGGGCAGACCCTCCCCGAGTTGGTTGCCGAAATGGAGAGGCGAGTCACACAGGAGCCGGGCGCTGTGGATTTCCTGCGGGAGCGGCTTTTCGCGGCGGGATACGCCGAAACACATGCACGGCTTTACACCCGAAGGTTTGAACCACGGGAAAGCCGCATTCTCTCGGTGTCCGACGGCTTTCCGCGCCTGACGCCAGGTCTTGTGCCAGCCGGAATAACGCGGACTCTCTACGAACTCAATCTGGATCATGCCGGGGAGTTCATTACGGACCTCGGTTCGACCCTTAAAGCGCTTGGAGCATCAGGATGACCCTGGAGGATTTTTTTGCCGAAACGCGGGCTGAGATAGCGGCCCAGATGAGTGACGGTTCGCCATTCGCCGAACTCGTCTTCTGTGAAGTGGTGATGCAGCATCTGGTCGATGCCGGGATGACTTTCGAACCCGTCATATGTCATTTCCAGGGGAAGATTGGCAATGCGAATCTCAGGCTGAGTGGCTACGCGATTTCTGAAGAGTGCGATCAACTCGACCTGTTCGTCAGTCTCTACGAAGGCGTGGATTCGCTGGTGTCCATACCCGATCAGGATTCAAAGACGGCCGCTCTGCAATGTGTGCGCTTCCTGGAGCAGTGTGCTGCAGGTCGTCTGGCGGACAGGCTCGACCCATCGAGCGACGTCTATTCCCTCGCTCTCACCATCCGGGAGATCTACGATGAACTGGAGCAGGTGCGAGTCTTCATGCTCACTGATGGCGTCGTAAAGTCCAAGAGTTTCAAGGCCAGAGAGGTTGGTGGGAAGTCCGTGCGCCTTGAAGTGATGGATATGGAACGCCTGTTTCGGCATCTGTCTGAAGGCAAACCACGGGACGAACTTGTTGTGGACTTCAACGAGGTGGCTGGTTCGCCATTACCCTGCGTCTACGTACCGGATCGGGATGGTGAGTATGATTATGCCCTGACCGCGATCCCGGGCGAGGCTCTGCGCTTCGTCTACGAAAAGTTCGGCCCACGGCTGCTGGAGGCCAATGTCCGCTCCTTCCTCAGCGTGAGGGCCAGGGGGGTCAATGCGGGTATCCAGAGTACTCTGCGCTCGCTCCCGGAACGTTTCATGGCCTTCAATAATGGTATCGTTCTCGTCGCTGACGAGATCAGGCTGGACCGCGCCGAGGATGGATCACCTGGCATTGCGTGGCTTCGAGGGATGCAAATCGTCAATGGCGGGCAGACGACTGCTTCGATCTACTTCACCAAGAAGAAGTATCCGGATACCGACCTCGGCAAGGTGCGGGTACCTGCGAAAATCATCGTCATGAGGGATGAAGATCCAACAAAGGAGGAGGCCCTTGTTTCGGACATATCCCGTTACGCCAATTCACAGAACGCAGTTCGCCAGTCCGATCTCTCCGCGAACAAGCCCTTCCATGTCGATATTGAACGCCTATCGCTATCCATATACTGCCCGGATGGCATCGGACGGTGGTTCTATGAGCGGGCGGCAGGCAGCTACAACACCCTTCTTGCGAGGGAGGGCAATACACCGGCCAAACGTCGTGCACTGAAAAACTCGATTCCTCCCGCACGGAAGATCACGAAGACGGATCTGGCAAAATACCTCATGGCCTGGGATGTCAAGCCTGACGTGGTTGGGCTTGGTGCACAGAAATGCTTCAATCGTTTCATGAGCGCCCTCGGGGAGGCTGAAGCGGCCGGAAAGCCTGTTGTCCCTGATCCAGCCTTCTTCAAGGCATTGGTAGCCAAGGCCATCATTTTCAAGGCCGTCCACAAGACTTCCCGGCCCCTGGTTTCTGCTTTTCTCGCCAACGTGACAGCCTACACCGTGGCTGTGGTTGCGGACTCCTATGGCGAGGACTTTGATCTGGAGAAAGTCTGGCTCAGACAGGAAGTTTCACCCCAATTCATTGAGCAGGTGGAAATATGGGCGCGAGAGGTTAACGAGCGCCTGCATGATACGGCCAACGGAAAGATGATCTCGGAGTGGGCGAAGCGTCCTGAATGCAAGAGTGCCATGTTCTCCCGCCCTTTCTCACAGCCGTCGGTTGACGTGCCCGAATCGCGCCGGAGTTAGGGTTTGGCAGATGTTGTAAATCAGGCAACTCGAAGCAGGATGATGTCCGGCATTCAGGCCAGGAACACGAAGCCCGAGATCATCGTTCGCAAGGCCCTTTTCAAAGCTGGTTTTCGTTTCCGACTGCATAGAAAGGATCTTCCGGGTACTCCGGACATCGTTTTGCCAAGGCGGGGGGTAGTCATCTTTGTTCACGGTTGCTTCTGGCATGCCCACGAAGGCTGTCGGTACGCCAGGATGCCCTCATCACGCAGGGACTTTTGGGAACGGAAACTGTCGGCCAATGTCTCGCGGGATCGCCGTAATCGGGATGCCCTTCTGGCCGCTGACTGCCCCCGCCCCAAGCGCTGACGCGCCACGGGCGAGGCTTCCCACTTCTCAGGCAGCAGCCGGCGATGTGCCGGGCTTATGCAAGCCTCCATGGGCAGAGACGGACAGCCCTTCCGCCTTCAACTAGGATAACCACCAAGACCCCGGCCTCGCGCCGGGGTCTCAGTCCAGTGCCAGCGCTGATTCCGGCAGGGTCTGGCCGCCATCCACCACCAAGGTCTGACCGGTGATGTAGCGCGCCTCCTCCGAGGCCAGAAACAGCATGGCCCAGGCCACATCTTCCGGCTCTCCCAGATACCCCATGGGGATGGAAGCCTCCATCCGGCGCAGGTATTCCGGCCCCACATCCTTGAGTCCCTCGGTACGGATATTGCCGGGCAACACCGCATTGATGGTGATGTTGTCCCGGGCATATTCCAGGGCCGCCGAGCGCATGAACCCCAGCATCCCCGCCTTGCTGGCGCCGTAGTGCGCCCAGCCGGGGAAGCCGGTCATGGGGCCGGTGATGGAGGACGTCAGCAGGATACGGCCACTTCGCTGGCGGCGCATGGCCCAAGTGGCGGATTTGACGCAGAAGAATACACCCTTGAGATTCACCGACATGACCCGGTCCCACTCGGTTTCGGTCATGTCCTCCACGGTGGCCGAGGGGAAGATCCCCGCATTGGCCACCAGGATATCCACGCCACCAAAATGAGACATGGCCTCGCCGATCATGGCTTCGGCATCGGCACGCTTGCTCACGTCCGCCTGGCAGGCTACGGCCTGGCCCCCATCTTCCTCAATCAAGGCCGCGGTGGCCCGGGCGGCGGCCAGATCCAGATCTGACACCAGTACCCGCGCCCCTTCGGCAGCAAAGACCCGGGCAATGGTGCGACCGATCCCCTTCCCGGCTCCGGTAACCACCGTACTGCGATCCTGAACCCTGCTGACCATGAATCAACCTCTTTTTTGATGACTGGAGTTGGGGAAACGGCCCTGCCCCGTGTCGGGGCAGGGCCGTTGATCATGAACCGGCGACCCCGGCTCGGTGACCAGACCCTTTGGTGATTCGATGCCGTATCCCCTTTTCCAGTTCCAGGATGATGAACAACACCACACCCACCGCAAGGATGATGCCCCATTCCTTCAGGCCCACCGGCTCACTGTCGAAGAAGAACTGCATGAAGGGCGCATAGGTGAACATCAACTGCAGGGCCACCACGATCAGGATGGCGATGAGCACGGCCCGGGTGCCGATCAACCCCTTGAAACTCAAAGAGGTGACCTGCAGGGAACGCACGCTCAGGAGATAGAAGATCTCCATCACCACCAAGGCGTTAACCGCATGGGTACGGGCCATTTCCACGCTATAGCCCTGTTGTACCGACCACAGGTAGACGCCGAAAATTCCGATCAGGAACAGGAACGACACAAACAGGATGCGCCAGATCAGGAACAGGGACAAGATGGCCTCCCCCGGCGCCCGGGGTGGCCGGTTCATGACATTCTTCTCCGCCGGCTCAAAGGCCAGCGCCATGGCCAACGCCACGGAACTGACCATGTTCACCCACAACACCTGCAGGGGGGTGATGGGCAGGGCCATGCCCAGCATGATGGCGGCGACGATGGAGCCGGATTCACCACCATTGATGGGCAGCAGGAAGGTAATGGCCTTCTTCAGGTTGTCATAGACCCGGCGCCCCTCCCGCACCGCGTGGGCGATGGAGGCGAAGTTATCGTCCGCCAGCACCATCTCCGAGGCTTCCTTGGCAGTTTCGGTGCCGTTGCGGCCCATGGCCACGCCCACGTCCGCCTGTTTGAGGGCCGGAGCATCGTTGACACCATCGCCGGTCATGGCCACCACATAGCCATGCCATTGCAGGGCACGCACCAGACGCAGCTTGTGTTCCGGGGTGGTGCGGGCAAACACGTCCACCTCCGGCACGGTGCGGCGCAGGGTCTCGTCGTCCATGGCATCCAGATCCCGACCGGTCAGGACCTTGTCCCCATTGGCCAGGCCCAGTTGTCCGGCAATGGCCCGGGCCGTGCCGGCATGGTCGCCGGTGATCATCTTCACCCGGATGCCCGCCTGCTGACAGTCGGCCACCGCCTGGATGGCCTCCTCCCGCGGCGGGTCGATGAGTCCGAACAGGCCGATCAACTCCAGGCCGTCCTCCACATCGGAGAACTTCAGTTCCCGGTGTCCCTCCGCCGCCGGCATGCAGGCCACCGCCAGCACCCGCTCACCCTTGGCCGCCAGAGCCTCGACCCGTTCCAGCCAGACTTCTCGATCCAGTGCCACCGGGCCATCCGCGGTACGCACCTGACGACACATCTCCAGCAACTGTTCCGGGGCACCCTTGACATAGATCATGCCCTGGCCTTCATGGTCATGGTTCAAGGTGGCCATGAAGCGGTGTTCGGATTCAAAGGGAATGATGTCGGTGCGGGGACGGTCCTTATGTTCAAAGACCGGGTCCATGCCGGCCTTGATGCCGGCGGTGAGCAAGGCCCCTTCCATGGGATCGCCCTCCACCTGCCACTGATCGTCCTTCTGGCGCAGGCGGGAATCGTTGCACAGCACCATGGCCCGCAGGGCCTCCAGCAACAGATCCTCTCCAGCCGGGTCCACCTCCTTGCCATCCACGGTGAAGCCGCCGTGGGGATCATAGCCCACGCCGGTGATCTGATAATCCTGCTCCGCCAGGGCGACGGAACGCACCGTCATCTCGTTGCGGGTCAGGGTGCCGGTCTTGTCCGAGCAGATGATGGACACTGAACCCAGGGTTTCCACCGCCGGCAGGCGCCGGATGATGGCATTGCGGGAGGCCATGAACTGAACGCCAATGGCCAGGGTCACGGTGAGGATGGCGGGCAGACCCTCGGGAATGGCCGCCACCGCCAGGGCCACGGAGGCCATGAACATCTCCACCGCGGTGTAGTCCCGTACCAGCATGCCGAAGGCAAACACCAGACCCGCCAGACCGATGATGGCCACCGTCAGCCAGCGGGCAAAGACATTCATGGCCCGCAGCAGCGGCGTGGTGAGGGATTCCACGTCGGACAGCAGGGTGCTGATACGGCCAATCTGGGTGCGGGCGCCGGTTTCCACCACCACGCCGGTGGCCTGCCCCGCGGTGACCAGGGTGCCGGAGAAGGCCATGGACGTCTGGTCTCCCAGATCGGCCCGGTCGGAGACGGCTTCGACGGACTTGTCCACGGGGACGGATTCGCCGGTGAGCATGGCCTCCTGAACCTGCAGGCCCTTGACCTTGATCAGTCGCAGGTCGGCGGGCACCTTGTCGCCGGATTCCAGCAGCACCAGGTCACCGGGCACCAGCGCCTCGGCCTCGACGGTCATGCGTTCGCCGCCCCGGATGACGGCGGCATGGGGCGAGAGCATGTCCCGGATCGCCTGCAGGGCCTTTTCCGCCTTGCCTTCCTGAACGAAACCGATGATGGAATTGAGCAGCACCACCGCCAGGATGACGCCGGTATCCACCCAATGCCCCAGCAGGGCGGTAATGAACGCAGCGCCCAGCAGGACGTAGATGAGCAGATTGTTGAACTGAGCCAGGAAACGACCCAGGGGGCCGCGGGTCCTGGGGGGCGGAAGGCGGTTGGGACCATATTCGGCGCGGCGGCGCTCGATCTCGTCCGGGGTCAGACCTTCACGGTCGGAGGTCTCCAGTTGTTTGATGGCATCGCCGGCTTCCAGATGATGCCAACGGGAAGTGACTTCGGTCTCTTTTTCCTCAGACATGGGCATCCTTCTTGTCGGTGAATTCACACATGGATGTACCCGGCGCTCCTCTCCCCCCACGGGGGAGAGAAAGAACATCGGGGAGATCCAGCGACAGGGCCGCCGGCAGCCCCCCTGCCCTTACTGGAAGGGATGGCGTACCAGGATGGTCTGATCCCGGTCGGGACCGGTGGAGATGATGTCCACCGGGATGCCGGCGATCGCCTGGATACGCTCCAGATAAGCGCGGGCGTTGGGGGGCAGACGGTCGTACTCGGTGATCCCCAGGGTGGACTCCTGCCAGCCGGGCATTTCTTCGTATACCGGCTCACATTCGGCATAGGATTCGGCGCCGGCCGGGGGTTCGGTGACCATGGTATCGCCGCAGCGGTAGCCCACGCAGATCTGCAGGGTTTCCAGGCCATCGAGCACGTCCAGCTTGGTGATGCACAGGCCGCTGATGCTGTTGATGGACACGGCCCGCTTGAGGGCCACAGCGTCGAACCAGCCACAGCGACGAGGACGGCCAGTGGTGGAACCAAACTCATGACCGCGGCGGGCCAGATGCTCGCCCATGGTATCGAACAGTTCGGTGGGGAACGGACCGGCACCCACCCGGGTGGTGTAGGCCTTGGTGATCCCCAGTACATAGTCCAGATCCAGCGGACCCACGCCGCTGCCGGTGCAGACACCGCCGGCGGTGGTATTGGAGGACGTCACGAAGGGATAGGTGCCGTGGTCCACATCCAGCAGGGTGCCCTGGGCGCCTTCGAACATCACTGCCGCGCCCTGGTTGCGCAGGTTGCGCAGACGCTCCGGCACGTCGATCACCAGCGGTCTGAGCTGCTCGCCCATGGCCAGGGATTGCTCCAGCACCTGCTGAAAATCGATGGTGTCAGTGTGGAAATAATGCTTGAGCACGAAATTGTGATAATTGAGCACCTCACCCAGCTTGGCGGCGAAGCGATCCCGGTGGAACAGATCTCCCAGACGCAGGCCGCGACGGGCGATCTTGTCCTCATAGGCCGGACCGATGCCGCGACCGGTGGTGCCGATGGCGGAGGCGCCCCGGGCCTTTTCCCGGGCCTGATCCAGGCTGACGTGAAACGGCAGGATCAGCTGGCAGGATTCCGACAGACGCAAGCGCTCACGCACCGGCACGCCGTTGTCTTCCAGCATGGCCATTTCCTTGAGCAATGCCTCGGGAGAGAGCACCACGCCGTTGCCGATCATGCACTCCACCCCTTCCCGCAGAATGCCGGAGGGGATCAGGTGCAATACCGTCTTTTTGCCCTCGATCACCAGGGTATGACCGGCGTTGTGCCCGCCCTGGAACCGCACCACGGCGGCGGCCTTTTCGGTGAGCAGGTCCACCACCTTGCCCTTGCCTTCATCGCCCCACTGACTGCCCAGGACTACCACGAATTTACTCATGTTCAAGCGTCCACCACTGTCCACTGATTGTTTGTCTTCACCAGCACCCGGTCACAGCCCAGGGCCACTGCATCGTTATCCTGCCGGTCCAGCCCCTGAATCACCCGTTCACCCCGACGACGCAGGTCGACGATGGCGTGGATCAGGGCCGGGTCCGGGTCCGCCGGCGCCAGGATGCCCCCCGGCGCGGCCCGTTCCGGACACCGGGACAGGCGCACCAGAGTCTTGAGATCGGCGCTGAAACCGGTGGCCGGACGGGCGCGCCCGAACACGCGCCCGATGTCGTCATAGCGGCCGCCGCGGGCCACTTCCTGGCCGTTGCCGGGCAGGTAGGCGGCAAAGACCAGGCCGGTGTGATAGTGATAACCCCGCAGTTCCGCCAGATCTACATGCAGGGTCACATGGGGATGGGAGGCCCGCACTGCCCGCGCCAGGTGTTCCAGGGCGTCCAGGGCAATCATCACCGCATCATCGGCACCGGCCAGCTCGTCGCGGGCCCGGTCCAGGGTATCCGGGTCACCGTTCAGATCCGCCAGGACGCCCAGGCGTCGGCGATGATCTGCCGTGATCGGGAATTGGGCCAGGCAGGCACGGATTTCCGGCAGGGCCTTGCGCTGCAGCAGGTCGAACAGACGGGTTTCCTGCTCCGGGTCCAGGGCCGCATCGGCGGCCAGGCTGCGGAAGATGCCCACATGCCCCAGGTCCACGCAGGGGGTATCCACTTCACAGACCGCCAGGGTCTCCAGCATCAGGCGCAGGATCTCCACGTCGCTGGCCAGACCGGCATGGCCGTACAGCTCAGCCCCCAGTTGCAGCAGGCTGCGGGAACCGGCAAAGCCATCGGGACGGGTATGCAGCACGGTGCCCACGTAGCACAGGCGGCTGACCCCCTCCCGCTTGAGACGATGGGCATCGATCCGGGCCACCTGGGGGGTCATGTCGGCACGCACCCCCATGAGCCGGCCATTGAGCTGGTCGGTGAGTTTGAAGGTTTGCAGGTCCAGGCCGTGGCCGGTACCCGTGAGCAGGGACTCCAGATATTCCACGAACGGCGGCATCACCAGTTCGTAGCCCCAGCCATGATACAGGTCAAGGATACGGCGACGGCAGGTTTCCAGACGCTCCGCCAGCGGCGGCAGAGCCTCGTCGATACCTTCCGGTAACAGCCAGCGGTTGGAATCAGTCATGTGAACAAATCGCTTGGATTGGGTCGGCATTATAACCCGAGCCGGCGGGCATCAGGAAAAATGCCCTGTCATCCCCGTATCCACCACAGGGCCAGAACACCGATCAGCAGACTGAACAGGCCGATGCCCCGCAAGGCACTGTCGGACAGTTCAGCCACCTGCAGCAGGCCGCGGCGAAAACCGGCGGGATTGAGAAAGGGCAACAGGCCTTCGATGATCATGAGCAGGGCCAGTGCCGCCAGCAGATCGGACCACATGATAAGGGATTGACCTCGCAACTGATCAGCCCCGCCAGGGGGAGTCGGTACGTGATGAGGGAAAGGTTGCCGGACGACAAACGGCGGCCCCTGGGGCCGCCGCTGTCATGGAGTTCAAACCATCGGGATCACTGCTCCCGGGGTCTGCCCATGCCCATGGGATCCTGGAAGTAACGGAAGAACTGGGAATCCGGCTCCAGGACGTAGAAGTTGTCCTTACCCACCATGGTGTTGCGATAGGCCAGCAGGCTACGGTAGAAGGTGAAGAATTCCGTATCCTGCTCATAGGCCGCAGCGTAGGCCGCAGCGGCTGTTGCGTCACCCTCACCCCGGATCTGCTCGGCCTCGCGGTAGGCGTTGGCGATGATCACCGTGCGCTGACGGTCTGCATCAGCGCGAATCCGTTCCGCCTGTTCCTGACCACGGGCACGGAAATCCTGGGCGATACGCTCACGTTCGGCGCGCATCCGGCTGAATACCGATTCGCTCACCTCGTCGGGCAGGTCCATGCGGCGGATGCGTACATCCACCAGAGTCACCCCCAACTCACGGGCAGTGTCCAGGGCCTGTTCCCGCACTGCGCCCATGATGGTGATGCGCTCGCCGGATACCACCTGATCCAGGGTATATCGGGCAAACTCGTTACGCATGCCGTCCCGCAGGATCTGCGCCATGCGGTCCTGGGCATTGCGCTCGTCACCCCGGGTGGCCCGGAAGAACTGACCCACGTCGTCGATGCGCCACCTGGCGTAGAAGTCGACGATGACGTTCTTGGCCTCGCTGGTGAGGAACCGGTCCGGCGGGATGTCCAGGGTCATGATCCGGGCATCGAACTTGCGCACGTTGTTGACGATGGGAAACTTGAAATGCAGCCCAGGGTCCAGGTCCGTGCGCTTGATCTCACCCAGACTGAACACGATCACGCGCTCTCTCTCGTCCACCGTAAAAGTGGACATCCACACGACCAAGGCCGCAACGGCTATGGCAATCGCTGCGATCCTAAACATCAACGCACCTCCCGGGAACGGGGATCAGGCCGCTGCTGATTGAGGGGCTGCAACGGCATGGGACGGGTGGAAAGGGTGGATGGGGTGGAACTGGAAGCACGGGCGTCCCTCAGAGCCTGGCCGTCGCCCCCCATGAGCTTGTCCAAAGGCAGGAACAACAGGTTGTTGCCGCCCTTCACGTCCACAAACACCTTGCTGGCAGACCCCAGCACCACCTCGGTGGTTTCAATGAACAGACGCTCCCGGGTCACTTCCGGTGCCCGCTGGTATTCAGCCAGCAACTGGGTAAAACGGGCGGCGTCACCTTCTGCCTGGGCCAGCACCTGATCCCGGTAGGCCATGGCCTCTTCCATCAGTCGGGCGGCTTCACCACGGGCACGGGGAATCACCGTATTGGCATAGGCTTCAGCTTCGTTGCGGAAGCGCACCTCGTCCTCGCGGGCGCGGATGGCGTCGGCAAAAGCCTCCTGCACCGGCTCCGGCGGCTGGGCCTGCTGCATGCTCACGGCGGTCACGGCGATACCGGCACCATAGGCATCCAGGGCTTCCTGAATCACCACCCGGGCGGAGGTGGCCACCTCGCCACGACCGGCCCCCAGAATGAACTCCAGGGAGTTCTTGCCGATCCGCTCGCGAATGGCGGATTCCATCACCTGACGGGCGGTGGCATCGGGGTTACGGACGTTGAACAGGAACTTCTCCGGGTCCATCACGCGGTACTGCACGGCAATGTCCACGTCGATGATGTTTTCATCGCCCGTGAGCATCAGGGCCCGATGCTGGATGGAGCGGATATTGTCGATATCAACAATTTCCACCCGCTCGATGGGGTAGGGCAGATGCCAGTTGGGGCCGGGAGTGGCCACGGACTGGAAGGCGCCAAAACGCAGCACCACGCCCCGTTCACCTTCACTGACAATGAAAAAGCCGGACGCCAGCCAGATCACCAGAGCCAGAATGGCGGCCAGACTGATGCCCGCCGCAGCATGCTTGCCCATGCCACCGCCATTGCCACCCTCGCCACCACCGCCGCCACCAAAGACGGCGCCCAGTTTGCCGGACAGTTTCTTCAGGACCTCATCCAGGTCCGGTGGCCCCTGATTGCTGCCGCGATTGCCGCCGCCGCCACCCCAGGGGTCTTTGCTGTTGTTTCCTGGTTCGTTCCAGGGCATGAGCTGACTCCGTTGAAAACGCGATCAAACGTCTGATGATAACAGGAAGTCTTGAAGATCAGGGGTATAAACCGCCCATTCTAGTCATCCAGCCATCTCGGTGTGAACCCGCCACCGCGAAAAAGTTCCTCCAGGCGCCGCCGGGGCAGTCGAACCTTGAGGTGCAGGTGGCCGGTTTCAGTGACTTCTTCGGCTTCCACCGCGTCCAGGGCATACAGACCCGCCCGCTCCCGGCCTGCCTGGGGCGGCAATGCCAGCCAGCCCTGAACAACAGACTCGGCGAAATGGTCTGACAGCCACTGCAACAGGGCTTCCACACCAGCCCCGGTCCGGGCCGAAACCCAGGCCCGGGCAGGGGTGCCCAAAGTACCCGGTTCAATCCGTGGCTCGGCACCGGGCACCAGGTCGATTTTATTGAAAACCAGCATCTGGGGCACTTCTCTGGCACCGATCTCTTCCAAAACCTCATCCACCTGCCGCAGATAGATGTCCCGCTCGGCGGCATGGGCGTCCACCACATGCAGTAGCAGGGCTGCCTCCCGGGTTTCGGTGAGGGTGGCACGAAAGGCGGCCACCAGATCATGGGGCAGATGACGCACAAAACCCACCGTATCCGCCAGGATAATGCACTGCCGGGATGGCAGGTCCAGCCGCCGCAAAGTGGGGTCCAGGGTGGCAAACAGCTGGTCGGCGGCATAGACCCCGGCCTGGGTAAGCCGGTTGAACAGGGTGGACTTGCCGGCATTGGTGTAACCCACCAGGGACACGGTGGGGATTTCCGCCCGGCGCCGGGATTGCCGTCCCTGTTCCCGCTGCTGCTCCACCTTTTCCAGCCGCTTTTGGATCTGCTTGATGCGTACCCCCAGCAGCCGCCGGTCGGTCTCCAACTGGGTTTCCCCCGGCCCACGCAGGCCGATACCGCCCTTTTGCCGTTCCAGGTGGGTCCAGCCCCGCACCAGCCGGGTGGACATGTGGCGCAACTGGGCCAGTTCCACCTGCAGCTTGCCCTCGTGGGAGCGGGCGCGCTGGGCAAAGATGTCCAGAATCAGACCGGACCGGTCCAGTACCCGGCACTGAAACAGCTTTTCCAGGTTGCGCTCCTGGCTCGGTGACAAGGCGTGATCGAAGATCACCAGTTCGGCCCCATGAGCCGCCACCAGATCGCGGACTTCCTCTGCCTTGCCACTGCCGATGAAATAACGAGGGTCAGGCGCCTTGCGGGCACCGGTCACCAGGGCCAGGGGATCGGCACCAGCGGACCGGGCCAGCTCCATGAATTCGGTGCAGTCGTCATCACCGTCCTGCGCGGGAAGGTCCACATGGACCAGGATGGCGCGCTCGCCACTACGGGGTCTCTCAAACAAGTGGTGTCACACCCTCGACGTGAATGGGTAGGCACCTTTCCCCCGATGGGGGGAAAGGTCTGCCGGAGGCATCAGTGATGGCTGTCCTGATCGCCCTCGTCGCCCGCGGAGAGCTTGACCGGCCGGGATGGCACGATGGTGGAGATGGCGTGCTTGTAGACCATCTGGCTCACGCTGTTCTTGAGCAATACCACGAACTGATCGAAGGAATCGATCTGTCCCTGCAGCTTGATGCCGTTCACCAGATAGATGGAGACCGGAATGCGTTCCTTGCGAAGGGTATTGAGAAAGGGTTCTTGTAGTGTTTGCCCTTTTGACATGGTCTGCTCCCGGGTTATAGGGTCATCATATTGTGTTCAACAGGCAGGGATGGACGATCCCGGCCCCTGGCCTGGTGGCTTCAGTCTAGCATACCGCCCAAGTCAAAAATCCCACGCCGATCCCGTTCCCGAACAGACGTGGACGGGCGCGTGGCGGTCATTGCAATCCCAGGTGGTCCCGTACCCGCGCCAGCACGCCATTGGGGTCAAGGTGCTCCGGATCCAGCACTTCCACCCCGGGATAGCCACGCAACCAGGTCATCTGGCGCTTGGCCAGTTGCCGGGTGGCGGTGATGGCCTGAACTGTCATGGCATCATAATCGCTCCGGCCTTCCAGATATCCCCACACTTGCCGGTATCCCACCGCCCGCATGGCGGGCAGGTCCAGGGTCAGATCACCCCGCGCCTGCAGGGTGGCCACCTCCTCCACCAGTCCCTGCTGAAGCATTTGACGGAAGCGTTGTGCAATGCGTTCCCTCAATCGGGTACGATCCGGCGGCATCAGGGCCAGACGCAACACCCGCCAGGGGAGGGAGGAACGCCGGGGTCCCCCATGGAAGGAGGACAGGGGTGCGCCGGTCATGTAATAGACCTCCAGCGCCCGCTGCAGCCGTTGGGGATCGTTGGGGTGGATGCGGGCAGCGGAGACCGGGTCCACCTGGGCCAGTTCCCGATGCACCGCCTCCCAACCCTGCCGGGCCGCCAGGGTATCGATCCTGGCCCGGATCACAGGGTCGGCTTCCGGCAGGGTATCCAGACCAAAATCCAGGGCCCGAAAATAGAGCATGGTCCCCCCCACCAGCAGGGGCACCTTGCCCCGGGCCGTGATGTCTGCCATCAGGGCCAGGGCATCCTCCCGGAACCGGGCAGCGGAATAGGTCTGGGCCGGGTCCAGAATATCCACCAGATGATGGGGAACCTGGGCCAGCAGGTCCGGGGCCGGCTTGGCGGTGCCCACATCCATACCCCGGTAGATCAGGGCGGAATCCACACTGATGATCTCCAGGGGCAGGGACTGGCACAGATGAATGGCCAGATCGGTCTTGCCGGTGGCCGTCGGCCCCATCAAAAAGACCGCTGGCGGAAGGGGGGAAGCAGACACCATATCAGCGTCCCCGCAGGAACAGACGGTCCAGCTGTGCCATGGACAGGCTGACCCAGGTGGGCCGGCCATGGTTGCACTGGCCGCTGCGCTCGGTGGCTTCCATGTCCCGCAACAGGGCGTTCATTTCAGGAATGCTCAGGCGCCGATTGGCCCGCACCGAGCCGTGGCAGGCCATGGTGGCCAGCAGGGTATTGACCTGGGCCTCCACCCGATGGGACAGACCGTGGGTCTTGAGATCGGCAATCACATCCCGTACCAGGGCAGCGCTGTCCCCGCCAGCCAGCAAACTGGGGATTGCCCGTAGCCGCAACTGTTCGGGGCCGGCCCGGTCGATCTCAAACCCCAGGCGTTGAATATCCTGCTGATGGGCCTCGGCAACATCCGCTTCTGCCCGGCTCACCGCCAGGGTTTCCGGCACCAGCAGGGGCTGGGATTTGAGTCCCTCCGACCAGTAGGCCCGCTTGAGGCGCTCGTAGGTCACCCGCTCGTGCCCTGCATGCATGTCCACCAGCATCAATCCATCCTCCGTTTGGGACAGGATATAGACACCCTGCAACTGGGCCAGGGCATGACCCAGGGGATAATGGGCCGGCTCGGCGGCCTCATCCGGGGCCGGGTCTGGATGCAGTCGGGCATAGGCGGCCATGGATTCGGCCACCGGCAAGCGCAATGACCCCTGGCGGGTGGGGCCTTGAGGGTATTTTTCCCGGCCATTCCGATGGGGGGGTGGCCGGGGCGTGGATGGCAAGGGGGAAGGGGAAACCGGGCCATCGGCGACAGCCCCCTCGACCACCGGGGTCACGCCCGGCCCCGATTCGGCCAGGGCACGATGCAGACTGCTAAAGAGAAAATCATGCACCATCCGCGACTCACGAAAGCGCACTTCGTGCTTGGCAGGATGCGCATTGACGTCCACCAGCATGGGATCCAGGGTCAGGTAGAGTACAAAAGCGGGGTGGCGACCGTGATACAGCACATCCTGATAGGCCTGACGCACCGCATGACTCACCACCTTGTCCCGAACCATACGACCATTGACGTAAAAGTATTGCAAATCCGCCTGACTGCGGGAAAAGGTTGGCAATCCTATCCAGCCCTCCAGTTTGAGACCGGCGCTGGCCTGCTGGATATGGACCGACTGCTCGATGAAGGCCGGGCCACAAACCTGGGCCACCCGCTGATCCCGTTCGGCGGTGGACGAAGCCGCCGGCAACCGAAGTGTGGTCTTACCGTTATGGGTCAGTGCCAGGGTCACGTCAAAGCGGGACAGGCCGATGCGACGGACCACTTCCTCCAGGTGACCGTATTCGGTGCGTTCCGTGCGCAGAAATTTGCGGCGGGCCGGGACGTTAAAGAACAGATCCTTGACATCAACGGTCGTCCCCACCGGATGAGGGGCCGGCTCGGGGGAATCAAAACCATCGCTGCCATCCCCCTGCAGGCGCCAGCCGCTGTCATCCCCGGCCACTGCCGAAATCAGGGTCAGGCGGGAAACCGAAGCGATGCTGGGCAGGGCCTCACCACGAAACCCCAGGCTGGCCACCCGTTCCAGATCTTCCAGACTGGCGATCTTGCTGGTGGCATGGCGGGACAGGGCCAGGGCCAGTTCATGGCGTGGAATCCCGCAGCCATCGTCCCGAATACGGATACGCCGCCGCCCCCCCTGCTCCACATCCACCTGAATGCAGCCGGCACCCGCATCCAGGCTGTTTTCCAGCAGTTCCTTGACCACGGAAGAGGGACGCTCCACCACCTCGCCGGCGGCAATCTGGTTAATCAGCCGGGTCGGCAGTTCCTGAATGGGCATGGGCACTGAGGTCAACTGTCACGCATGGGAATTTCCAGCACCTGACCCACCCGGATCGTATCGGAGCTGAGGTTATTGTGGGCCCTGAGCTGGGATACCGGCACCTGATAGCGACTGGCAATCCCGGAAAGGGTTTCGCCCCGCTGGATCACATGCCGCCCCCGGCGCCGCTCTGCCAGCAGGGTGCCCGGCGGGGCATGGCCGTCAAAATAGGCCCGCAAGCCATTGAGCAGGGCTTCGGCCATGGATTGCTGAAAAGCCGGGGTACGCAATTTGCGCTCCTCGGCAGGATTGGAAATAAAGGCGGCCTCCACCAGCACCGACGGCACATCCGGAGAGCGCAGCACGGCAAACCCGGCCCGTTCCACCCGGGGGCTACGCACCTTGCCCACCCGGTGCAGTTCACCAATCATGGCGTCGGCCAGGGTCTTGCTGGCCTCCAGGGTACCGTTTTGGGTCAGATCCAGCAGCACCGAAGCCAGCACATCATCCTTGTCATTGATGGGGACCGCCCCCAGGCGCCGATCCGCTTCGTTTTCCCGCTGGGCCAACCAGCGGGCCGCCTCACTGCTGGCGCCCCGATCGGACAGCATATAGACCGAAGAACCCTGGGCCCTGGCGTTGGGGGCGGCATCGGCGTGGATGGACACAAAAACGTCAGCATGATGCTGCCTGGCCCGGTTGATGCGTTCCCGCAGGGGAAGAAAATAATCGCCGGTACGAATCATCACCGGGACCATGCCAGGCTCCCGTCGTACCAGGGCATCCAGACGACGGGCAATGGCCAGCACCACGTCCTTTTCAAAGGTACCGGCGGGACCAATGGCCCCAGGGTCCTTGCCCCCATGCCCGGCATCAATGGCCACAATCACATCCCGGGAGCGGGTCAGTTCCTGTCGGGGCCGTACCGGAGCTGGATCAGCGGCCCCCGCCCGTTGCAGATCCACCACCAGACGATGGCCCGCCCCATCGGCGGGACGCAACAGGAAGGTACGGGGCGTCACCGGGTGACTCAGATCCAGCACCACCCGCAGATCATGGTCATTGCGAGGGGCATGACGCACCCCTCGCAGCGGGCCGCCGCTGGAGGCAACCCGCAGGTCTGAAACGGCTCTGGCTCCCCGCAGGTCCACCACCACCCGGTCCGGGTTGCCCAGGGTGAACACGGTATGTTCCACCGGGCCACTGAGGTCGAACACCAGTCGTGTCATCTGGTCGTCTACGGAGGTGCGTAGCCCTCGCACTGCTGCCTGACCGGAAGCCAATACCGCAGCAGGCCACCACAGGCCAACCGCCGTCGCAGTGGAGGCAAACAGCAAACGGCGCAAAAAATCCCGTCGTCTGGCCTGATATCCATTGTCGGTCACGGTTCCGACCTCCTGCAAATATTGAGTCTCTTACTCTCTATAGTGTGGCTGATGGAACCGGAAATGCAAGTCCGAAAGCGCTTTAATATTAGCCAGATACACCGCTGTCTTAGGGTGAATTCTCTAACACGCGCCGCCGCCACTGCTCACCGGCGGGGCTGGTGGCCAGAAGATGTACCCGACGGCCAGGGGTGGCGGGGGTCAGGGACAGGCACAGATCCGGGGCCGGCAACCATCCGTGCCCCTGCCGTGGCCATTCCACCAGGTTCAGGGCCTGTCCGCCCAAATCTTCCCGGACCCCCAGGTATTCCAGTTCCTCGGGATCTTCCAGTCGGTAAAGATCAAAATGCCGGACCCGACGACCTGCAATGTCATACGGTTCCACCAGGGTATAGGTGGGGCTTCTCACCGGCCCCTGATGGCCCAATTCCCGCAAAAATCCCCGCACCAGGGTGGTTTTTCCTGCCCCTAGATTGCCCTCCAGAAACACCAGCCCGATGTCAGGGCTGGTGGCCGCCAAACGGGCACCGAAGGTTTCGGTGGCAGCTTCATCCGCCAGTTCCAGAATCATGAATTGATGACCTCAGGTAGATGACATAACACATCGGAAGCCAGCAGCCCCCGCTCACCCGACCGGGCCGCCCGATCGGCGGCCGCACCATGAACCCAGCATCCCAGGGCCGCCGACGCTGCCAGGGTGTCGTCCACGGGGAGTCCCTGGGCCAACAGGCCGGCGATGATACCCGTCAGCACATCTCCCATACCACCGGAGGCCATGCCCGGATTGCCGGTGTCGCACAGCCATAACCCGGCGGCGTCCTGGATCAGACTGCCCGCCCCCTTGAGGACACACACCCCGCCATAGCGCCGGGTGATGGCCGCTGCCGCGCCGGGCCGGTCAACCTGGATGGTTGGGGTGTCACACCCCAGCAGACGCCCTGCTTCACCAGGGTGGGGGGTCAAAATCCAGTCTTCCCTGTATTGGGGGGCAGCAGCCAGCAGATTCAGGGCATCGGCATCCACCACTATCGGACCATGCCAGTCCCCCAGGTACGCCCATAGACGCTGCCCCCAGTCTCCGGTGCCCAGCCCCGGCCCCATAGCCACCACATCGGCCCGGGCCAGCAGCCCCTTCAGATCATCGGGGCAGTGGATGCCGTGACACATCAACTCCGGTCGCGCCAGAGGTATGAAGGCGGCATGATCGGGATGGGTGGCCAAAGACACCAGCCCCGCCCCGGTCCGGGCCGCGGCCTCCGCCGCCAGCCGCGCAGCCCCCGGCATGCCCTGGCCGCCGCCGATCACCAGCACATGCCCACAATGGCCCTTGTGGGCATCCCGAGGCCGTGGCGGAAAGGCCCGGGAGCCATGGGGCCAAAACCGTCGGGCCGCCGGCGGCAGGGCGTCAAACACCGATGCCGGAACCTCCAGTTCATCCAGAAACAACGCCCCTCGACAAGCGGGGCCAGCCCCGGTCATCAACCCCAACTTGAGACCGATAAAACTCAAGGTGACATCGGCTTCGATCACCGCCCCCATGACAGCGCCGGTATCCCCATTCAATCCCGAGGGGATATCCAGGGCCAGCACCGGGGTGGGGGTTTGATTGATGCGGTGAATCAGGCGAGCCAGATCCCCTTCCACCGCTCGGGTCAATCCCGTACCCAGCAGGGCATCCACGATCACGTCAGCACCATCCAGGGCCGTCTCCGGCGTCGACAGGGGTTGACCCAGGGCGTGCCAGTCCTGCCAGGCCAGGGCAGCCTCACCACGGAGCCGGGCAGGATCGGTAGCCGCCACCACCTGGACCGACAGGCCCGCCTCATGGGCCAGGCGGGCCAGCACATAGCCATCCCCGCCGTTATTGCCCGGGCCGCAATAAATTGCCAGGGTACCCGCCTGGGGCCATTGCCGCTGCAGTCGTTCCAGGGCAGCGGCACCCGCTCGCCCCATCAGGGTGTAACCGGGAATACCCTGGTCTTCAATGGCCCGCCGGTCCAGTTCCCGGACCTGGGCGGCGGTGTAAAGGGCTTCGGGCAGGGGGATAGGCATGGCAGGTTCGATCCGGTGGCAAAGGTCTTTTAACCGTAGTATAAGCCCCGGATGACCACCACTGATTTGCTCATTGTGACTGCTCCCCGCCCTAAGCGCTGACGCGCCACGGGCGAGGCTTCCCACTTCTCAGGCAGCAGCCGGCGATGTGCCGGACTTACGCAAGCCTCCATGGGCAGAGACGGACAGCCCTTCCGCCTTCAACTTTACTATGCCTTGATGCTTGATGTTCAGCGCCGCGTTGATATCCCGGTCATGCTGTGTGTGGCAGGCCGGGCATTCCCACGACCGGACGTTCAACGGCATGGCGTCCCTCTTGTGCTGGCAGACATGGCAGGTTTTGGAGCTGGCAAACCACGGGTCGATCTTGACCAGATGCTTGCCCTGCTCCTTGGCCTTGTAGTCCAGCTTAGTGGTCAAGGCATGCCAGGACGCATCGCCGATGTGCTGGGCGAGTCTGGCGTTCTTCATCATGTTGCCGACCTTCAGCGTCTCGACGATCACCGCTTGGTTGTCGTCAACGATCTGTCGAGAGAGCTTGTGCT
>NZ_FOFO01000031.1 GCF_900110965.1 Ectothiorhodospira magna | reverse complement strand
GTCCCAGCCTCTTCCGCTTTATACCTGAGCAATTGATGGAAGGCCCCGCCAGCGGCATCGAGGATGCTGCGGTTCAAGCCCTTTTTGTACTGACCGCCCGAAGCGGTCATGGTGCGGATGTTCAGTGCCTCCAGGCCCAGGACAGCGAATTGCCCAACAAGCCGCGCTGTCGTCTGATGCTGAAAATCGTGGCGCTGGTTCGCCACCTTGCGGTGGAGGCGACGCAAATGCTCGTATGCCCTCTGGAGACGGTTGGAAACGGGAAACCGGCGCGTCTTCCCGGACGCTTTCCTGGCCGCCTCCTCCTTGCGGGAAATATCGCGCTGGACCCGGCGGATTTCGTCCAATATTCCAGCCAGGTAGCGCGGGTTATCGATGGTCTCGGTCCCTGTTGGCGTGGCCACGGTGGCGAAGGTTTCCAGCCCCCAATCCAGACCGCCCAGTGTGTCGCCCCGTTGACGCGCAGGCTCGCAGTTCAGCGTCACCGATGCGTACCAGCGCCCGTTGCGACAAAACAGCTCGCAGGTCTTCGGCGTGCCTGGGGTGCGGGGTTTGCCCCGGATGGCAACCTTGCCGATTCCACTGAGTCTCAGCGTCCCGTGCTTCATCCGCTCGTTGGTCACCAGACGCCAGCCGTCACCGTGGGTCTTATAGCCCCAACCCTTGAAACGGTGCAGCGGCTTGAAGCGGGGAAAACCGGGCGTTTCCCCGTTTTTGATACGGCGAAAGAAGTGCTGGAACGCTAGATCCAGACGCTTGAGGGTGACCTGTTCGGACTGGGCGTTGATATCGCGCAGGAGCTTCGATTGGGTGCGCCACTCGGTCAGCCGCTTGCACTGGGCCGAGAAGCCCAACGACTCCTGCCGCTCGCTCCAAGCCTGGCGTCGTTCGGCCAGCGCCTCGTTCCACAACAGGCAGTGGACCCAGCGTTGGTGCTCCAAGGCGGCAAGCTGGGCCGCCGTGGGGTAAAGCCGATATGTGACCTTGCGCTGGACCATGCTGAAAGTATACTTGGTTATTATGGACTCGCAACCGCTAAAACGGCTCTACCATTGCACATATCGGCTCCAGTATCATTTGGTTATCGTCACCAAGTACCGGCGCAAGTGCATCACGGGACCAATGCTTTTTCGCCTGGAAGAAATCGTCCGTGCTACCACCAAAAGGTGGGAAGGCGAGGTTCTGGAGTTCAACGGCGAACCGGATCATGTGCATCTGCTCCTGGAGCTGACGCCGCGCACCGCGCCATCTGCGTTCGTGAATAATCTCAAGACCGTCACCTCGCGACTGATCCGCAAGGAGTACAGGGAACACATACGGCGCTACTACTGGCACAAGCCGGTGTTCTGGTCTCGCAGCTACTGCATCATCAGCGTCGGCGGTGCGCCGCTCTCGGTCCTGAAGCAATACATCGAACAGCAGGAAGCACCGGAGTGATGGCGCTACGCGCCATGCGCCGCTTCACCACCCCCTAAGCCGCTGCGCGGCTATAGGCGGAGCACTGCGGCGCTATTTGGTAGGAAGCAAAGGGCCGGATGAAACCATAGACCGCATCCTGCACCAGACGGCCATGGGCCAGGGTCTGCAACAGATTCTCCAGCCCCTGTATCTCGTCCAGCAATCGCGCCTGACGGCCATCTGCCACCGTCTGGAACTGCTGACCGATGGCATGTTCGATCACCTGAGTGGCACTGCGGTCGGCCACATGGCTGGTGATGACGGCGGACAACAGCACGGCCAGACCGGTCAGCGCAGTAGCGCCGGCCATCAATCGTGTCGTGATTTTCATGGATCACCAGGAACGGGGCATGAGCATGACGCAGGAAACTGTCAAAAGCCCCGACAGACTAACGGCCATTCATGACGGGGCCATGACCGCCCCCAGATACACCGCCGCCAGCATCGCCAGCACCAGCCCGATGAACAGCATCCCCAGGATCTCCCAGCGCAACAGCAGGCGCTCGCCCCGGGCCACCCGGTCCAACCACGCCGCCCAGAGCCGGGGCAGCCCGTGGATCAGGGCCAGGGTGAACCCGCCGCCCGGCATGCGCCAGAACCAGGGGGTCCGGGACACCCATCCCAATACCCCACGACCGCCCCGCTCCAGGGGCACCCACAAATCCCCTTCCGGGATCAGTCGGGGCAGGGTCCAGCCCGGGAAACGGGCCAGCAACAGGGCGATGCCACCGATCAGCACGCCCAACCCCATCGGCCAGAGCAACGCCAGCGCAGGCTCGACGGCCAGGGCCTTGAAGGCGTCCTCCGGCGCCAGCGCCCAGGGCAGCACCACCGTGCCCAGTACCAGCACCAGGCAGGGCAGCCACAGGGACACCGGCACCGGACGGGGCTCCCGCAAGCCACCGGTGGCCAGCACCCAGCACCGCAACATCAGCAGGAAGGTGCCGGCCGCCGCCGTGGACAGCCCCAGGGTCACCAGGGACAGATCCACGGGCGCATCGTACATGGGCGCCTTGAGCAGGGTCTTGGCCACCGCTCCGCTGGTCAGGGGCATTCCCGCCAGGGCCAGCCCAGGCAGCAGCAGCCAGGCCAGCGCCGCCATTCGACCCACCCGCCGGGCAATGCCCACCCCCAGGAACAGGGCGGCCTTGGCGACGCCGTGGTGCAAGGCATAGAGCACCAGGGCCGGGATCAGGGCGGGCGCCAGGGCCGGGTGCATCATGGCCACCCCCAGGCCCGCCGTCATCAGGCCCATCTGACTGATGCTGGAATAGGCCAGCACGGTCTTGACCCGATACTGGAACACCCCGGCCAGCACCCCGTAACCGGCCCCCACCAGACCCAGCACCACCAGGACCGTGCCCAGGGCTTCCGGCACACTGCCCGGCGGCAACAGGCGCATCCAGCCCAACAGGCCCGCCTTGATCATGGCCCCGGACAGGACGGCGCTGGCGGGGATGGGTGCCGCCGGGTGGGCCAGGGGTAGCCACAGATGCAGGGGCACCATCCCGGCCTTCACCCCCAGGCCACCCAGCAACAGGATCATGGCCGCCGTCCCCGGTGGCTGTTCCCAGACCCGGCTCATGCCATGCCCGCCGGCGTCATGGACCAGCAGGATCAGGCCCGTGAACAGGGCCACCTCCCCCACCAGGGCCATGCCCAGATAGACCCACCCGGCCCGCCAGGACTCAAATTGCTGCTCATGGACCACCAGCCCCATGGCGGCCAGGCTCATGAGGGCGAAACTGGTATAGAAGAACGCCACATCCGCCGCCACCACCAGTCCCAGATTGCCCGCCATGGCCAACAGGAAAAAGGCGTGGAAACGCACCCGGGCCGGACCTGCCCCCAGATACCCCTGGGCGTAAACGGCCGCCGCGCCCCACAGCAGGGCAGTGAGCAGCAAAAAGCCCCGCCCCACCGGGTCCAGGGCCAGTTCCGTACCCAGCAGCAGCCAGGGATAGAAGGCCCATGCCCCTTCCGGCAGCCACAGCGCACCCGCCAGGGCCGGCAGCACCGCCAGCGGGGTCAGGCGCCAGAGATGGCGCCCCACCACCGGCAACGCCAGGGCCGCCAGCAGCAGCACCGGGGTCAGGGGGATCAGCAACAGCCACGTGTCCGGTGTCATGGCGTCTCCCACTCGAAGATGGCGCTCCAGATGTGATCGTAGCCGTACTCGAATTCCACGATGAAGGTCACCCAGTACAGGGGGCTGATGGCCAGGGAGGCCAGCAGACCCATGCCCAGGGCCATGGCGGCGACGGTCACCGTGGGCAGCAACAGCATCCAGTGGGTTTCCAGCCATCGCCCCCCATGACGTTCATCGGGCCATGGCCCCTCCCGGCGACTGAACCAGCCCCGCAGGATCGGCGGCAGGAAATACAGGGCATTGAGCAGGCTGCTGACCACCAGCACCCCGGTCACCCAGGCCATGTCCGCCTCCAGGGCGCCCAGGCCCAGATACCACTTGCTGATGAAACCGGCCAGCGGGGGAATACCGATCATCCCCAGGGCCGCCAGGGTGAAGGCGGTCATGGTCCAGGGCATGCGCCGGCCCACCCCGCGCATCTCGTCCACCCGATGGATGCCCAGGGTCTCGGCGAAATTGCCGGCGCAGAAGAACAGGGTGATCTTCATGATCCCCTGATGGACCAGGTGCACCAGCCCCCCCACGGCACCAATGGGGCCGGCCAGGGCCGCGCCGAGGATGATGTAGGACACCTGGCTGACGGTGGAAAAGGCCAGCCGTTGCTTGAGGTCATCGGCAAACACCGCCCGCACCGAGCCATAGATGATGGTCAGAACCGCCAGCAACAACAGCGGCAGGGCCACCCCCAGATCCGCCGCCAGTTCCACCCCGTAGACATCATTGAGCACCCGCACGATGCCAAAGGCCCCCGCCTTGACCACGGCCACCGCATGCAGCAGGGCACTCACCGGCGCCGGGGCCACCATGGCCCGGGGCAGCCAGCTATGCAGGGGCAGCAGGGCCGCCTTGACCCCGAACCCGGCCATGAGCATGGCAAAGATCACCATCAGGGCCGTGCCGTGATCGGCGGCCAGATCCTGCAGATAGCCGCCGACGACAAAGGGCTCGGAACCGGCCAGCAGGGTCAGCCAGACCACCGCCCCCAGCAACACCGCGCCGCCGATGAGGGTGTAGGCCAGATAGATGCGCCCGGCCCGGAAGGATTCCGGCGTGCCCCGATGCACCACCAGGGGCCAGGTGGCCAGGGTCAGGATTTCATAGAAGATCAGCAGGGTGATGAGGTTGCCGGAGAAGGCGATCCCCACCGTGGCGCTCACGCACAGGCTGAAGAAACCAAAGAAGCGGCTCCGGTTGGGGGAATCCTCCAGATAGCCGATGGCATAGATGGTGGTGACCAGCCAGAGCACCGCCGAGAGGGTGGCAAACAGCAGGGACAGGGCATCCGCCGCCAGTACCAGGTCGATCCCCGGCAACAGGTTCACGCTCAGGCTGTAGGTCTTGCCGTCCCGGTACACGCCCACCAGCAGACCGATGATCAGCAGGAACTTGAGCAGGGCGCCACCCAGGTTGAGGGCCGTGCGCAGGACAAACTGCTCCTCCCGCAGGAAGAAGATGGCCACCCCCGGCAGCAGGGAACTGAGCAGGATCAACAGCAGGACATGAGCGCCCATATCCATCTCAACCCCCTCCCCCGACCAGGGTCCGGGCCAGCAGGGCCAGGGCCGGCGTGCCGGCAAACCCCAGGGCGATGGTCAGCAACGCCAGGGACAGGGGCACCCATTCCATGATCGCGGGCAGGGGCCGCCCCCGGTCGCCGGGGCCTGGCTCAAAGGCCGGCCCCAGCAGACGGAACACATAGGCCCCAGCCAGCAGCCCGCCGCCCAGCACCACCACGGCCCAGCCCCACAGGTGGGCCTCCAGGGCGGACTGCACCAGCAACCACTTGGCAATGAAACCACCGGTGAGGGGCAATCCCACCAGGCTGGCCCCGGCGATCCCCAGGGCAAAACTGGTCTTGAGCCGTCCGCGCATCACCGCCCCCAGTTCCGCCAGCCGGTCATGGCCCGCCGCCTGCTGCAGGGTGCCGGCGGCCAGGAACACGGCGGCCTTGGCCACCCCATGGGCGACCGCGAAGAAAACCACGGCCTGCCACCCCCCCGGCGCCGCCCAGAGCAGGGGGAACAGCAGGAACAAGTAGCCCACCTGGGCCACGGTGGAATAGGCCACCACCTGCTTGAGCCGGGAGACCCGCAGTGCCATGACACCGCCCCAGAGCACCGCTGCCGCGGCCAACCCACCCATCAGCAGATCCAGCCCCGGCAGGGTCAGTTCGGGGAACACCATCAGCCACAGGCGCAGGATGAGATAGAACGACACCTTGACCACCAGGGCGGACAGAGCCGCGCTCACCGGCGCCGGGGCGCTGCCGTGGGCCGGGGGTAGCCAGACATGCAGGGGGAACAGGGCCGACTTGACCAGCAGACCCACGGTCATCAGGACCGCCGCCATCATGGGGGCCGCCGACAATGTCACCTGGGCACCCAGACCCTGCAGATCCAGGGTGCCGTAAGCCCCATAGAGCAGTACCACGCCCATCAGGTAGGCCATGGACCCGAGCAGGCTCACCAGCAGGTAGCGCATGGCCGCCGCCAGCGGGGCGGCACCACCGGCCAGGGCCACCAGGGCCACCGAGGCCAACACCACCAGTTCCAAGGTGACGTAGAGGTTGAACACATCACCGGACAGGTAAAGGGCATTCATGGCCGCCCACAGCCATAGCCACAGCATCCAGAACCAGCGGCCCCGCGCCGTTCCCCCCAGATAGCCCAGGGCATAGAGGCTGATGGCCAGCCCCACCCCGGCGGTCATCAGCACCATCAGGCTGGCCAGACCGTCCGCCACCAGGGCAATGCCCAGGGGGGGCGACCACCCTCCAAGGGCCAGGACAACAGGCCCCTGTCCATGGACCTGAAGGGCCAGCAACAGGGCCAGCACCAGAGTCGCCAGCGCCGTCAGCAGCCCCCACCACCGGGCCGTGGCGGGCCAAAGCCCCGCCAGCAACGCCCCCACCAAGGGCACGATCACCAGCCAGGGGGCCAGGATCACATCGGCCATGAAAGCAGTCGACGGCACGTCAGTCCTCCGGCCCGGACCGGGGCAATCGGGCCAGGCCGGTGGCCGCCTTCACCCGGAGCATCAACACCAGGGCCACGGCGGTGGCACTGAGAGCCACTACAATGCCGGTGATGACCAGGGCATGGGGCACCGGATCAACCCCGCCCTCACCGCCGGCGGCCACCCCCAGCAGAACCATGAATATCCCGGAACCCATGATATTGATGGCGAGGATCTTGAGCAGCAGATGACGACGCACCACCAGGGCATGCACGCCCATCACGAACAGCAGGGCACCACACGCGAGGTAGATCTGAAGATTGACGGGGTCAGTGGCCATGGCGTCCCCCCAAAAACAGCAGCACCAGGGTCAGGGCGATGGAAAGGGCGGCCACCAGTTCGATGCCCAGAATCAAGGGATAGGCCCAGTCGGGGGGATAGCCCATGAAACCATGACCGGCCAGCAGACCCGCGGTGCCCACCGCCAGGAACACGCAGACGCCAAGGGCCAGACCCAGGCGCTGCAGGGGCGCGGGCAGCATGGGCAACTCGCGGGGGCGCGACAGCATCAGCATGACGCCAGCGGCCCCCAGCACGGCCCCGCCCTGGAAGGCGCCGCCGCTGTCGCTGCTGCCCACCCAGACCAGATAGCCCCCGGTGACCACGGCCACCGGGATCAGATGCCGCAGGGTGCCGTGCAGCACCGGCCCCTGCACCGGTCGGGCCGGAATGGGATCACGACGCCCCAGGGACCAGACCGCCAGCACGGCCAGTAACAGCACCGCCAGTTCCAGGAAGGTGTCATAGGCGCGAAAATTGAGCAGCACCGCCGTGACCGGATGATCCACACCGGCCCGGTCCATGGCGCCGGCCACCGGTTCGGCCAGCCCGGACTGGGGCGGCAGATCCAGCACGGCCACCACAAGCAACCCGGCCAGGGCCAGGCTCATCAAGGGCATCAGGGTCGCCGCGGCGCGATGGCGGGTCATGGTTTTTTTCCTCTCTTTCCTCTCCTGAAAGCCCGGGTTTCCAGACGGCGCAACCGTCCCAGGGCCACCAGCAACAGGGCCCCGGTCACACCGGCGCCAATGGCAGCCTCCGCCAGGGCCACATCGGGAGCGGACAGACGCACCCAGGCCAGGGACAGCAACAGACCAAAAGCAATGAACAGCACCACGGACCGGAACAGATCCCGACCCGCCAGCAGGCGCCAGGCCACCCCCAGCAGGGTCAGGACCAGCAGGACATCAAAGCCGGTCAGTAACCAGAAGGTGATTGCTTCAGACATGGCAGGCCGTCACAACCGATGGGATTCCCGCCGGCAGGCCCGCTGGGCCACCAGATGACAGCCGGCCGCGCCGCCCGCCAGCACCAGCCCCCAGATCAGGATCAGCTTGAACACCTCCGGCACACCCTCGGCCTGCAGGGCCACGCCGGCAACCACCAGTCCCAGCCCCAGGTTGTCGGCCTTGGTCAGGGCGTGGAGCCGGGTATAGACATCCGGAAACCGCAGCATGCCGATGCTGCCGGCAGCAAAGAACACAAGCCCCATGAGCACCAGGCCCATGCTGGCTCCGTTCATGACCAGTTCCATCATAGCCGCTCCTCCTCCTGCCGAGGCAATCCCCGCTGTCTGACAAAGGCCACCGTGGCCACGGCGGCCAGCAGGGCAAAGACCAGGGCCACATCCACCAGGGCCGGCCGCTCCATGGCCAGGGACAGCAGCAACAAAATGGCCACCCCGGCGGTACCAAAGAGCTGGGCCGCCAGCATCCGGTCCCCAGGGGTGGGGCCGGACAACACCCGCACCATACCCACGGCGACGGTGAACAGCAGGAACAGGGCACAGGAGAACCAGAACACAGCCATCTCACGAAGCCTCCAGTCGTAGACCAAAAAGGGCGGCCACCCGGTACTCCAGCCGGGACAGGGAAGCATGCAGGGGCATCCTCAAATCCAGCACATGAAGCCGGATACGGCGGCGATGCAGTCCCACGCTCAAGGTACCCGGCAGCAGGCCGATCACGTTCATGAAAAAGGTCAGCGCCGGCCCTGGCGGTAACCGGACCGGGTAATCGATGAAACCCGGAGTCAGGGGCATCCGTGGCGACAAAGCCCGACGGGAGACATCCAGCCCGCCGACAAAAGACTGCCACAGAAAAAACCCCATAAATATCAACAGCCCTCCCAGAGACAGCCGGTAGCGCCGCCCCGGCGGCAGGACAAGCACCGAGACGGCGGCCAGCAAGGCCACCGGGACGCCGATGATCCAGCCCCCCGGATCGCCCCCGGTCAACACCCACCACAACACCAGACAGGCCACCAGGGTGACCAGAAAGCGGCGTGGGCGGGATGGGGATGAACGGTGACGGGGATCTGACATGACGCACTCCGGCTGATGGCACCTATACCGTTTGACAGGCTATTTTTGCCGCCATTGCCCCCGCTCGTCCTGATACCAGTACCCCCGAGGCGCTTCCTGCACCCAGACCCGAGCGAAGGTGGCGCGGATGTCCGACTCCCACTCGGGACGGTCATTGGCCCGGGCAATTTCCCGGTACAGGGCGTTGCGGTCGGCATTTTCCTCCGTCACCAGGCGCTGTACCGTGGCCCGGTCCCGCAGGGGCACCGCATTGAGATCACGAATGGTCACCATGCCGTCCCGGGTGAAGCCGATGGCCCCGGAGGCAAAGTGGGGCTGCAGCGCCGGTGTACGCGAGCGCATGGAGGCCCGCAGGTTGTCGATAGTGGCGGTGCGGATATTGATATTGGCCTGCTGGGCCTGGGCCGGTGGGATGACCGTGTCCAGAATCACCCCCAGGATCCGCTGCCCTGCCCCGTCCAGACGGGCCTCCGGTGTCGTTGGCTTGGTTTCCGGGGATTCATCGGCGGGCCGGGCGGTCTCCCCCAGCACGTCCCGCACGATGGTGCGGGCCGCATCCTCGGCGGCGGCGGCGGGGAAATAGATGTTGATGGTGACGCAGGCGGTCAGGAGCAGCACGGCGCCGAACCAGGCCAGGTGTCGGGGGATTGCGATGAAATGGCGTGTCATGGCGATGGATCCTTGGGTTTATTGACATCTGCAAGCGGCAGACGGTTCGACGCCCAATCTAACCCGAAAAAACATCAAAACCCTACAGGGGCAGGCTGAAAAAGGTCGACAAACTGGCTCCGCCCCGTCCAACCTGCTACCTTTAATCATTTTCCCTGCCCCGCCAAGATCATGACATCCGATACCCGCAACATCCTGGTCACCAGCGCCCTGCCCTACGCCAACGGCCCCATTCACCTGGGCCATCTGGTGGAATACATCCAGACCGACATCTGGGTGCGTTTCCAGAAGATGCGCGGCCACCAGTGTCTCTACGTCTGCGCCGATGACGCCCACGGCACCCCCATCATGCTCAAGGCCCAAAGCGAGGGCATCACCCCGGAGGTGCTGATCGAGCGCATCGGCCAGGAACACCGGGAGGACTTTGCCGGCTTCCTGGTGGATTTCGACCACTACCACAGCACCCATTCGGAAGAAAATCGCCATTTTGCCGAACTGATCTACACCCGGTTGCGGGATGCCGGACATATCGCCCGACGCACCATCCGCCAGGCCTACGATCCGGAAGCCAACATGTTCCTGCCGGATCGCTTCATCAAGGGGGAATGTCCCCGCTGCGGCGCGGCGGACCAGTACGGAGACTCCTGCGAGGCCTGCGGCGCCACCTACGCCCCCACGGACCTGAAAAACCCGGTCTCCGCCATCTCCGGCGCCACGCCGGTGGAAAAAGAGTCCGAGCACTACTTCTTCAAACTGGGCGACTTCCACGCCATGCTGCGGAAATGGACTGGCTCCGGCAGCCTGCAGGAGGAAATCCGCAACAAACTACGGGAATGGTTCGAGGCGGGCCTGAACGACTGGGACATCTCCCGGGACGCCCCCTACTGGGGGTTCGAGATTCCGGATGCACCGGGCAAATATTTCTACGTCTGGCTGGATGCCCCCATCGGCTACATGGCCAGTTTCAAGCACTACTGCCAGCAGCAGGGCCTGGACTTCGATGCCTGGTGGCGCGCCGACAGCACGGCAGAGCTGCATCACTTCATCGGCAAGGACATCGCCTATTTCCATACCCTGTTCTGGCCCGCCATGCTCAGCGGCGCGGGCTTTCGTACCCCCACGGCGGTGCATTGCCATGGTTTTCTCACCGTCAACGGCCAGAAGATGTCCAAGTCCCGGGGCACCTTCATCAAGGCCCGCACCTATCTGGACCACCTGCAGCCGGAATACCTGCGCTACTACTTCGCCGCCAAACTCGGCCCCGGCGTGGATGATATCGACCTGTCCCTGGAGGATTTCATCGCCCGGGTGAACAGCGACCTGGTGGGCAAGGCGGTGAATATCGCCTCCCGCTGCGCCGGATTCATCCACAAGGGCTTTGCCGGTCGCCTGGCCGACAGCCTGCCGGACCCGGATCTGTATGACCGCTACGTGCGGGCCGGCGAGGAAATCGCCAGACACTATGAACGGCGGGAATTCGGTCAGGCCATGCGGGAAATCATGGCCCTGGCGGACGTGGCCAACCAGTATGTGGACGAACAAAAACCCTGGGTGCTGGCCAAGCGGGAAGACGGTCAGGCCCAGGTCCAGGCCGTCTGCACCCAGGGCATCAACCTGTTCCGGGCCATTCTCACCTATCTGCGACCGGTGCTGCCGGCCATGGCGGAGAAAGCGGAAGGGTTTCTGGGCATCCCCGCCCTCACCTGGGCAGCGGTGCAACAGCCCCTGGTGGGCACCCGCATCAACGCCTACGAACCCCTGATGACCCGAGTGGACCCCCAGGCGGTGCAGACCCTGCTGGAGGCGTCAAAAGAAAGTCTGGCCCCCACGCCGACCCAGCCCCAGGGGCCGCTGACCCAGGACCCGATCCGGGAAGAAATCACCTATGACGACTTTGCCAAGGTGGATCTGCGCATTGTCCGCATCAGTCGGGCCGAGCGCGTGGAAGGGGCCGACAAGCTGCTGCGCCTGACCCTGGACCTGGGCGGCGAGACCCGACAGGTCTTCGCCGGCATCAAGTCGGCCTATGATCCGGCGGACCTGGAAGGACGGCTGACGGTGATGGTGGCCAACCTGGCGCCGCGCAAGATGAAATTCGGCCTGTCCGAGGGCATGGTGCTGGCCGCCGGTCCCGGTGGCCAGGATCTGTTCATCCTGTCACCGGATACGGGCGCCCAGCCGGGCATGCGGGTCAAATAAGGCTCATGAAGCTTCAGCAACTGCGTTATCTAAAAGCCATCGTCGAGAACAACCTCAATGTGACTGTGGCCGCCGAGCGCCTGTTCACCTCCCAGCCAGGGGTAAGCAAGCAGGTAAAACTGCTGGAGGAGGAACTGGGGCTGGAAATTTTCCACCGTAGCGGCAAGCATTTTACCCATGTCACTCCGGCAGGCCGCCAGATTCTGGCCCGGGCAGAGCATATCCTCACTGAAGTGGAAAACATTCAGTCCCTGGCCCGGGACTTCACCGACGAGGCGTCGGGTACCCTGCGCATTGCCACCACCCACACCCAGGCACGCTATTTCCTGCCTCCCCTGATTACCCGGTTCCGACGCCGCTATCCCAGGGTGCATCTGTTGATCCATCAGGGTACGCCGCCACAGATTGCCCAGATGGCGGCCACCGGTGAAGTGGACCTGGCCATCGCCACCGAGGCCATTGCCCTGAACCAGGAACTGCTGATGATTCCCGCCTATCGGTGGCATCATTGCGTGGTAGTGAACAAGGCCCATCCCCTCACCCAGGATGACCGTCTGACCCTCAACGCCGTGGCGAAATATCCTATCGTCACCTACGTACACGGTTTTTCAGGCCGGGGGCGACTGGAACAGGATTTTGCCCATGCAGGACTGACCCCGGAAATCGTCCTCAGTGCGGCAGATTCAGACGTGATCAAAACCTATGTTCGACTGGGGCTGGGGGTCGGCATCATTGCCCACATGGCCTATGAGCCAGATCAGGACAAGGATTTGAGCTATCTGGATGCCAGAACCCTGTTCACGGAGAATGTCACCGGGGTAGGATTTCGCAAGGGGGTGTATCTGCGGCAGTTCATGGGCCACTTTATCAATCTGCTTGCTCCCCATGCCGGGGAAGAGATCATTGATGCAGCCCTCAAGGCACAGCGCCAGGAGGATGTCACGGCCCTGTTTGATGGGTTACCCCTGCCGGAGCATTGAACCCGTCGGCGCGAATGGCCCTCCGGTGCCCCATGAATAACAATGGACCATATATGTATAATTGACAAAAAATCAGACCACGTTCGTTGACACCCCACCATCCTGGTGTTCGACGGCCTGATAGGGAATTTTTTCGATGAAACTCCAGCAACTCCGCTATCTGCAGGCCATTGCACGCTACAACCTCAATATCTCCGAGGCCGCAGACCGGCTGGCCACTTCCCAGCCGGGTATCAGCAAGCAGATCCGCCTACTGGAGGATGAACTGGGGGTTCCCCTGTTTCAGCGTAACGGCAAGCATCTGTCGGGCATGACCGCAGTGGGGCGCCGGGTGCTGGAATACAGTGAGGTGATTCTCCGGGAAGTGGAGAATATCCGCGCCGCCGCCGAAGAGGCCCGGGATGAACGGGGTGGCGACCTGCGTATTGCCACCACCCACGCCCAGGCCCGCTATATCTTGCCCCCCATCGTGGATGCCTTCCGGCATCAATTCCCCAGGGTGCGGGTACAGATCCATCAAGGAACACCCCGCCAGATCAGCGACATGCTGGCCCATGATGAGGTGGATTTCATCGTCGGTACCGAACCCATCCCCACCGGAGGCCAGACGGTGATGCTGCCGGCCTACCGCTGGTCCCATTGCGTGGTGGTGCCCCGACAGCACGAACTGGCCGGAACCCGAGCCATTCCTCTGGAGCGGCTGGCGGACTATCCCATCGTCACCTATCTGGACGGCTTTAGCGGTCGCACCAAACTGGATGCGGATTTTCGCCGGGCCGGCCTGACCCCGGATGTGGTGCTCACGGCGGCAGACGCCGATGTGATCAAGACCTATGTGCGTCATGGCATGGGCGTGGGCATCATCGCCCGTATTGCCCTGGAAAAAGGCCATGACGACGATCTGGTGGCCCTGGACACAGAGCCTGGCCTGTCGGAAAACATCACCCGTATCGGTTTTCGTCGCGGCGCCTGGCTACGAAGCTACATGTACGACTTTGTCACCCTGCTGGCGCCTCATCTCACCCACGACCATATCACCCGTGCTGCCCAGAATCCGCACCCGGAAAACCTGGAAGCCCTGTGCCGGGACATGGATATTCCCGAGGGAACACCTCATCAGATGTGAAGGCGGGATGGACGCGGCTCCATGGGTCGCGTACATTAGCCGGCTGTTTTTCCTTCGATCAGGCAGGTATGGAAGAGACACACGAGCACCTGGAGGCACGTGCCGCCCAACTCATCTCCGCTGGAAGTCTCTTCCATGGGCGGGGCTGGATGCCGGCCACCTCCGGCAGCCTCTCGGCACGCCTGGATGATCACCACATGGTGATCACCGCATCCGGCCACCATAAGGGCGACCTGGACCAGAATGATCTGATGCTGGTGGACCTGGATGGCCATGTCCTGTCCACCGGCAAGCAGCCTGCTGCTGAAACCTTCCTGCACATTATCCTTTACCGTCGCTCTGCTGATATTGGCGCAGTGATACATACCCATTCCGTGCCAGCCATGGTGCTGTCCCGGGTGGTGGTCGAGGCTGGACTGACCCTGGCGGGTGATGATGTGCTCAAGGCCCTGCCGGGATGCACCACCCACCACGATTCGGTTACCCTGCCCATTTTTCCCAACGATGGGAACATCCCCCAGTTGGCAGCCCAGGTGGATGACCACATGAACCGCCACCCGGATACCCCCGGTTATCTCATTGAAGGCCACGGCCTTTACACCTGGGGCCGGGATGTCACTGAAGCCCGACATCACGTGGAAGCCTTCGAATTTCTTCTCGACTGTGAGCTGCAACGACGTAGATTCGACCCATGACCGTCATCGAGCAACGGATATCCAGGCCATGATCCGGGCCATCATCACCGACATCGAAGGCACCCTGTCCGGGGTGGCCTTCACCCAGCAGGTGCTCCTCCCCCATGCGGTGCAACACTTGCCAGACTTTGTCCGTACCCACAGCCAGGTGCCGGAAATCAAACGTCTGCTGGCGGATATCCGGGCCTATGCCGGTGGCGGCCTGGATGATACGGCCCTGATTCAACGCATGGTGGCCTGGATGGCGGCGGACCAGAAAATCACTCCCCTCAAGGCCCTGCAGGGCCTGATCTGGGAAGAAGGCTACCGCCGAGGAGATTTTCAGGGCCATATTTATCCCGATGCCGTGGCCTGCCTGCGTCAATGGCATGCCCAGGGCATCAGCCTGCACATCTTTTCCTCCGGCTCGGTACGGGCACAGGAAAGCTTTCTGGCCCATAGTGAAGCCGGTGATCTGCGGCCATTGTTCAGCGACAATTTCGACACCCGTATCGGCGGCAAAACCCATGTGGCGGCCTATAAGCTCCTGGCCGAGCGTATCGGACATGCCCCCGATGACATCCTGTTTTTATGCGATGATGGCCGGGAACTGGATGCCGCCGCCAACGCCGGCCTGCACACCACCCTGGTGCAACGTCATGGCGAGGTGGATGACACAGGCCCCCATCCGGTGGTCACGGATTTTTACCAGATCCGCCTGATGCCATGACCTTTGCGTCTATTCCCCACCATCTTCCCGGTTGCAGACCTCGCACCGGGTAGCGGATACTCCATCCTCAGAGCGGGAACCTCATGTCTGAGTATCTACTGATCCTGGTCAGCACTGTCCTGGTCAACAACTTTGTCCTGGTGAAGTTCCTGGGCCTGTGCCCCTTTATGGGCGTGTCCAAAAAAGTGGAGACGGCCATCGGCATGAGCCTGGCCACCACCTTCGTGCTGACCCTGTCGTCGGTCTGCAGCTACCTGGTCAACGTCTATTTGCTGGCGCCTTTTGGCCTGGAATATCTGCGCACCATCGCCTTCATCCTGGTGATTGCCGCTGTGGTGCAGTTCACCGAAATGGTGGTACACAAGACCAGCCCGCTGCTTTATAACGTACTGGGCATCTTTCTGCCTTTGATCACCACCAACTGCGCCGTGCTGGGGGTGGCCCTGCTCAACGTACAGGAAAGCCACGGCTTTCTGGAATCGGTGATGTACGGCCTGGGGGCCGCCGCCGGCTTCTCCCTGGTGATGATCCTGTTTGCCGCCATGCGCGAGCGGGTTGCCGCCGCGGATGTGCCGGCTCCGTTCCGCGGCAGTGCCATCGCCCTGGTTACCGCGGGCCTCATGTCACTGGCATTCATGGGTTTTCTGGGGCTGGCCCCCTGACCCAAATGCCCTAAACCCTGCGTCAGGAGGGATCGCCAGCCATGCTTGCCGCCGTGCTCGTCATCAGTGCCCTGTCCGCCCTGTTTGGCATGATTTTGGGCTATTCCGCCATTCGCTTTCGGGTGGAAAGTGATCCGGTGGTGGAAACCATCGACAACATGTTGCCCCAGACCCAATGTGGTCAATGCGGCTTTGCCGGCTGCCGGCCCTATGCGGCGGCCATCGCCGAGGGCAAGGCGGATATCAACCTGTGTCCACCGGGAGGCAGCGGCCTGCTGACGGCCCTGTCTGACCTGCTGGGACGGGATACCAAAAATGTGGAGGGTCAGGTGCGGGAAAAAACCCTGGCCCGTATCGACGAAAATCAGTGTATCGGCTGCACCCTCTGTGTGCAGGCCTGCCCGGTGGATGCCATCGTCGGTGCTGCCAAGCAGTTGCACACCGTGATCGAGGCCCAGTGTACCGGCTGCGAACTCTGCCTGATGCCCTGCCCGGTGGACTGCATCCAGATGGTGCCTATCGCCCAGGACCTGACCACCTGGAAATGGCCCTTTCCCATGGATACTGCCGCCAACCGCCTCTGTCTGGTGGATCTGGCCCGACCCGCTGCCACGGACTCCGGTGCCGGATACGCCCGTTGACCCTATATGCCATGACCGCAACTCCCCATAAACTCTGGCAGTTTCACGGCGGCGTCCAGTTGCCCGAACACAAGGCGGAAAGCACCACCGAACCGGTGGCTGCTGCGCCCCTGCCCCGGCAGCTGATCCTGCCGTTGCGGCAGCATATCGGTGAAGCGGCCACCCCCGTGGTCAAGCGTGGCGAGCGGGTCAAGAAAGGACAGATCATCGCCCGTTCGGATACCTATGTGGGCGCCCACCTGCACGCACCCACCTCGGGCCGCATTGCTTTGGTTGGCGATCAGCCGGTGCCTCACCCCTCCGGCCTGTCTGCGCCCTGCATTGTCATCGAGGTGGATGGCGAAGATGACTGGGGCGACAGCCGGATGCCCCCCATCGAAGACTATCGCAACATCGATCCGGTCAAGCTGCGCAACCGGGTGCGGGATGCCGGTATCGTGGGCATGGGGGGAGCGGCCTTTCCCGCAGCAGTGAAACTCAACCCCCGCCCTCACCAGAAAATCGATACCCTGGTGATCAACGGCGCCGAGTGCGAACCCTACATCACCTGCGACGACATGCTCATGCGGACCCAGGCGGAGGCGGTCATCGCCGGCATGCATCTGGTACGCCGCGCCCTGAAACCCGAACGCTGCCTGATCGGGATCGAGGACAACAAGCCCGAGGCCATCCGGGCCATGACCGAAGCCCTGGGCAGCGAAGCACAGGACAACATCCGCATCGTCTCCATCCCCAGCATCTACCCCACCGGTGGTGAACGCCAGCTCGTGCGCGTACTCACTGGCCGGGAAGTGCCCAGCGAGGGGTTACCCGCCGATGTGGGGGTGGTCTGCCACAACGTGGGCACCCTGGCCGCCATCTACCGGGCGGTGGTCCTGGGGGAACCCCTGATCTCCCGCCTGGTGACGGTCACCGGCAGTGGTGTCCATCGCCCCCGTAACCTCCAGGTCTATCTGGGCACCCCGGTGGCGGACCTGATCGCCCTGGCCGGGGGCTATACCGACGACGTGGAGCGACTGATCATGGGGGGGCCCATGATGGGGTTTGCCCTGGCCAGCGACGCGGTCCCCATCATCAAGGGCGGCAACTGTATCATCGCCGCCCGGGCTGCCGATGTGGAACGCCCCGGCCCGGTGATGCCCTGCATCCGCTGCGGAGAATGCGTCAAGACCTGTCCCGCCAGCCTGCTGCCTCAGCAGTTGTACTGGTTCAGCCGCGCCCGGGATTTTGAAAAAGCCCAGGAATACAGCCTGTTTGACTGTATCGAATGTGGCTGCTGCGCCCATGTCTGCCCCAGTAATATCCCGCTGGTGCAGTATTACCGCTTTGCCAAGAACGAAATCTGGTCCCAGGAACGGGAGCGGCGACAGGCCGAGGCGGCCAAGCAGCGCCACGAACTGCGCCGGGAACGTCTGCAGCGAGAAGAGCGGGAAAAGGCAGAGCGCATGAAACGCAAGCAGGCCACCACCCAGCAAACCGCCACCACTGCCACCACCGCCCATACCGGGGAAGATCCCAAACAGGCGGTGATCCGTGCCGCTCTGGCCCGGGCCCAGGCCCGCAAGGCCGAGCAGGCCGGTGAAAACAACAACGAAAATCGCTGATGCGCTTCAAGACCTTCAGTTCGCCGCACATGGCGCCCGCCCGCAGTGTCAACCGGGTCATGGGACAGGTACTGCTGGCCCTTATTCCCGGCACTGCGGCCATGACCTGGTATTTTGGCTGGGGGGTGCTGATCAATGTTTCCCTGGCCGTCACCGTGGCCCTGGCCTGCGAGGCCCTGATGCTGCTGTTGCGGGGTCGTCCCCTGACGCCCCACATCACCGACCTGAGTGCAGTGCTGGCCGGCTGGCTGTTTGCCCTGGCCGTACCGCCTCTGACCCCCTGGTGGGTGACCTTGGTGGGGGTCGGGTTTGCCATGATCATGGCCAAGCACCTCTACGGCGGGCTGGGATACAACCCCTTCAATCCAGCCATGGTGGGCTATGTGGTGGTGCTCATCTCCTTCCCTCGGGAAATGACCCTGTGGCTGAGTCCTTCCGTCATTGCCGAATTGAACCTGAGCCTGCCCCAGACCTTTGCCGCCATCTTTACCGGTACCCTCCCGGAAGGACTGACCTGGGACATGATCACTGCTGCCACGCCCCTGGACCGGATTCAGACCGGCGTGGGACTGGAACAGCCCATCAGCCAGATCCAGACCTCCCCCTTCTTTGGCTATCTGGGGGGCGTTGGTTGGGAGTGGATCAGCCTGTGGTTTTTACTGGGTGGCTTGTGGCTGCTCAAGCGCCGGGTCATCGGCTGGCAGATTCCGGTGGCCATGCTGGGCACCCTCACCCTGCTTTCCGGCCTGTTCTGGCTGATCAATCCGGAGGTCTACGCTTCCCCCCTGTTCCATATCTTCAGTGGTGCTGCCATTCTCGGGGCTTTTTTCATTGCCACCGATCCGGTGTCCGCCAGCACCACCCCCAAAGGCCGCCTGATCTTCGGTGCCGGAGTCGGGGCGCTGGTGTTTGTGATCCGAACCTGGGGGGGATATGCCGAAGGACTGGCTTTTTCAGTCCTGCTCATGAACATGATGGTGCCGCTGATCGACCATTACACCCAGCCCCGGGTCTTCGGCAAGACCAGCGCCGGCAAGGAGGGCTAGGACGTGTTGCGGGAAATCTATCTCTCCACGGCCCTGCTGGCCGCCTTCGGACTGGTGGGGGCCGGACTGGTGGCCCTAGTCCACATGGGCACGGCAGAGCGCATCGAAGCCAACCGGGAAGCAGCCACTTTAGCCCGCCTGCATGAGATCCTGCCCGACGGTGAATACGACAACGACATCATCAACGACACCACGGTACTGAGCCATGCCCTGCTCGGTGGCGGCCAGCATCTGGTTTATCGGGCGCGACGGAATGACGAACCCGTAGCCGCAGTATTTACTGTGATCGCCCGCGGCGGCTATTCCGGTGATATTCACCTGCTGGTGGGGGTGCGGGAGAATGGGCAGGTGGCCGGGGTGCGGGTAATCAGTCATCGGGAAACCCCAGGTCTGGGTGATGATATCGAGGCCAGCCGTTCCGACTGGATCCTGGGCTTTGACAACCTGGCATTGGACGATCCGCCGATGGAGCGCTGGGCGGTGCAACGGGATGGTGGCATCTTCGACCAGTTCACCGGGGCCACCATCACCCCCCGGGCGGTGGTGCGGGCGGTCCGGGACACCCTGATCTATTTTGATACCCATCGGGAACAGGTATTTACGCCGATACCCGTCGATCCCACGGACGAAGAGGCGCATGCTGATGAATGACACCCCCTACGGCAAGATCGTTGCCGATGGCCTCTGGTATAACAACGCAGCTTTGGTGCAATTACTGGGCCTGTGCCCCCTGCTGGCCATCTCCGGCACGGTGGTCAATGCCCTCGGGCTGGGGCTGGCCACCACCTTGACCCTGATTGTCTCCAACGTCACCGTTTCCTTCATCCGGCATTGGGTACGACCAGAAATCCGTATTCCCATCTATGTGCTCATCATCGCCTCGGTAGTCACTGCCATCGAACTGGCCATGAATGCCTACTTCCACGAACTGTATCTGGTGCTGGGCATTTTTATCCCGCTGATCGTCACCAACTGCGCCATCATTGGCCGGGCCGAAGCCTTTGCTTCCAAGCACACCCTCCCCAAAGCCTTCGTGGACGGACTGATCATGGGCATCGGGTTCACTCTGGTGCTGGTGGCCCTGGGAGCCATGCGCGAAGCCATCGGCCAGGGCACCCTGTTTGATCAGGCCCACCTGATGTTCGGCGAGGCAGCCCGTGGACTCACGGTGACCCTGATCGAGGATTATCGAGGCTTTTTGCTGGCCATTCTGCCGCCGGGCGCCTTCATCGCCCTGGGCCTGTTGCTGGCTGTCAAGAACCTGGTGGACGATCGGCTGGAGAAGCGGGCCGCCGCCCGCCGTGCCGAAGCCCTTGGGGAAGCCGGTGCCTGAAGAGGAGCGGCAACCGATGGACCACAACACACACCGGGAAATCTTCACCCGCTGGCGGGCGGCCAATCCTCACCCCACCACGGAACTGAACTACCGTACCCCCTTTGAACTGCTGATTGCCGTGATGCTTTCGGCCCAATCCACCGACAGAGAGGTCAACAAGGCCACGGCCCTGCTGTTTCCCGTGGCCAACACCCCCCAGGCCATACTGGAATTGGGGCTGGATCAGCTCAAGGCATATATCCGCACCATTGGCCTGTACAACACCAAAGCCCGGAACATCATCGAAACCTGCCGTATTCTGGTGGACCAATGGCAAGGTGAGGTTCCCCAGGACCGGAACGCCCTGGAAGCCTTGCCGGGGGTAGGCCGCAAAACCGCCAATGTCGTGCTCAATACCGCCTTTGGCGAGCCGACCATCGCCGTGGATACCCATATCTTCCGGGTAGCCAACCGTACCGGTATCGCGCCGGGCAAAACGCCGCTGGCAGTGGAAAAACATCTGCTCAAAGTGGTGCCAGAGGAGTTCAAACGGGATGCCCATCACTGGATGATTTTACATGGGCGCTATACCTGTACCGCCCGTGCCCCTCGCTGTGAACAGTGCCTGATCGCTGATCTATGTGATAGCGCAGGGGCTGGAAGCCATATTCGCCGATAGGCACCGGCTGGAAGCATTGACCGCCTTGCGGGGAACCCAGACTACCGCCGCCGGGCTGCCTCGTACTGCATCTCCATCAGCAGGCGATTGAGGGAACGGTCTGCGCCAGGGCTCAGTTCCAGAAACTTCATCCCCAGCCGGACCAGGGATTCATCCCCTTCCATCGGCTTGATACTACGGACTTCGGCCTGAATATCCGACCACTGCTGACCGCTGACGGACAACTGGGTGATACACACCCGATCTCCCACCTGGGGACAGTCCTGGCTACAGATCTCGGATTCCATCCCCAACCCCTGAATGGACAGGTCTGCAAGGCGGCTTTCATGCACCAGATCCGGTTCCTGGTTTTGTTCCTGCTCTGGTTCCGATGCCCCATCCTCCCGCTCCCTGACCCATCGGACATGGGCCGCCATGCTGCGGGGGATGGATACCCGAAAGGCATTGCGTCGCTGCTGATAGTCCAGTTCATCGGGCCACTGGCATACCAGGGCATCCTCACCGCCATGTGGCTCACGGCGGATGAAACGGGTTTCAAAACGTATCGGCACCCCTTGCAGGGTGCCGCGCACCACCAGACGTGTCCCTTCAATCAACTGATTGAGTAAATCCTGATCATTGGGGATATCCAGCCACAACTCTTCCTCGTCGAGATCCGTGTCGATAATCTGGGTCAATCCCTGCAGGCCAAGCCTGGGTAACTGCACCATGAACAAGGAGCGGCTTTGCTTGATGGCATGGAAAATACTGCCCTGACGCTTGCGACTGCGGACGAGACTGGAATTATTTGAGGTCATCTGGCAGATACTGGATGATGGATCGGATGGCGGGGGTGGTGTATCGGCGATCGGTCGCGGTGGCGTAGTGAAGCATGACCGACCGATGATTCTAACGGATTTTTCTCAGGGGCACAGACCATCTCCCCCATTTCCAGGGATCAGGCGAGGTTTCCTTGGGGATGCTCCACCTTCAGCGCCAACATATCCTCATGCAGGCATGAGCGGCAGTATTGAGTCACAAAAACAATATGCAGCTTAATGGTTTTTATGGGATCATTGCGGGTATGACTATGAATAGACACCATTTTCGCTGTTAACCCAGTGAACATTCCCCAGACCGACCACCACACCCAATACCGTAAACGGTCTTGAAACACCGCCCCCCAGTCAGGCGCAAAGATGAGCCGACTCAAACCCCAGCATTTTGAACAAATCGTAGAAGAGGCCTCGGATGCGGTTTTACTGATCAACCATCACGGCATCATCCAATACGCCAATCTGGCGGCCGCGCACCTGTTCGGCTGCACCACCTCCCGGCTGGTGGGCGAGATGTTCGGCTTCGTGGTCACCCCGGAAGAACCTACCGAAATCGAAATCACCCACGCCACCCGGGGTGTCCTGTCTGCAGACCTGCGGGCGGTACCCATGCGCATGGAAGGGTGGGAAGTGTTTGCGGTGTATTTACGGGATGTCACCGAACGCAAGGAAAAATTACGAGATCAGTTGCGCCTGCAGGAAGCCATAGAGGGAGGCCGTATCGGTCTGTTCGACTGGAACCTGCGTACTGACGATATTTATTACTCGCCCCAATGGAAGGCCATACTTGGCCTGGAGAACGTCCCTGTGAAGGCCTGCCTGGACACCTGGCAGGATCTGCTGCATCCCGATGACCGGGACATGGCCCTGCGTCAGGTTCACCGTTACCTCAAGCAGCCCAAGGGCCGTTATCTGTCCGAATTTCGTATGCGTCATACCGACGGGAGCTATCGCTGGATTCTGGCCCAGGCCTCCATTATTACCGATGACGAGGGGCATCCCCTGCACATGGTGGGTTCCCATCTGGACATTACCGACCGCAAGCGGCTCACGGATCAACTGGATTTTTTGGCCGTACATGACCCGCTCACCCGGCTACCCAATCGTTATTTGATGATGGATCGTCTCAATCAGGCTCTGGCCCAGGCGCGCCGGGATCAGTCCTGCCTGGCGGTGGCTTTCATGGATCTGGATGATTTCAGGACAGTCAACGATTCCCTGGGCCATGAACAGGGGGATCAATTATTGCAAGAGGCGGCCCGACGCCTGAAGGTACTGTTGCGGGAAGGAGACACGGTGGCCCGGTTTGGCGGTGACGAATTTGTCCTCATCCTCACCCAGCTCCATTCCCCCCAGGATGTGATGCCGGTCGTGGAAAAACTCATGGACACCTTCACCCGCCCCATTGTGCTGGAACAAGCCACCCTGGTATCCGGATTCAGCATTGGACTGGCCCTGTACCCCGACGACAGTGAACAGGCCGACGAGCTGATTCGCTACGCAGATGTCGCCCTGTCCAGGGCCAAGGCCCAGGGGCCACGGAGCTATCATTTCTATACCCGGGACCTGGACGAGCAGATTCACGAACGGATGCAACTGGAACAGGCCATGCGTCGCGGGCTGATTCAGGGTCAGTTCCTGCTACATTACCAACCCAGAGTGGACTTGAAGACGGGACGGATGCTGAGCATGGAGGCTCTGGTGCGCTGGCAGCATCCAGACTGGGGCATGGTGATGCCCGGTCGTTTTATCCCGTTGGCGGAAGACACCGGGTTTATTGTGGAACTGGGTGCCCAGGTCTTGCGGCTGGCCTGTTTGCAGATTCAGGCCTGGCAAGCGGCAGGCCATCTGGTACCACCGGTGGCAGTGAACCTGTCGGCTCAGGAGTTTCGGCAGGCGGATCTGGTGGAACGCATCATGGCCATTTTGAAGGATACCGGCGTGGAAAGCCGGATGATCGAGTTTGAAATCACCGAAAGCGCCGCCATGAGTTCGATAGAACAGACCAGCCAGACCCTGACCACATTGCATCAGCTTGGTTTTGGCATTTCCATTGATGACTTTGGCACCGCCTATTCTTCCCTCAACTATCTCAAGCGCCTACCGGTACAGACCCTGAAAATTGATCAATCCTTTGTGCGGGATCTGGCGGACGATCCGGCAGGCCATCCCCAGGATGCCGCCATTGTTCGGGCCATTATTGGTCTGGCAAATAATTTGGGGTTGGGTGTCATTGCCGAAGGGGTAGAAACACCGATTCAACAGGCTTTCCTGCTGGAACACGGCTGTCATATCGGTCAGGGTTACCTGTTCAGCCGCCCTGTAGACGCCCAGGCCATGACCACCTGGCTCAGCCTGCAACAGACGTAGGGCAATGGATCATGGAATCGTCCCATGCCATGCGTCTGTCCACAAACAGACTATTGCCTGCTTCCGCCTTGGCCCGGCACTTGACCTCCGAGGCACGCTGAGAAATTTCCAGATGGGAGCGGAAACTGCCGGGCTGTACCCGCACCACGCCAATGGACAGGCTCAGCGGAGGGAAAAAGCGTTCCTGCCCCTGACGATCCAGAGACCAAATGCCACCGGCACGTCGTTCCCGTTCGTCGTAAAACCCGCTGACCGCGACGTCAAAACAATCCAGCACACTCCGGCACTGGCGATGCCAGTCGGAACCGGCAAGTACCAGAATGAAATCATCCCCGCCGATGTGCCCCAGAAAATCCTCGCCCACTTCCAGGATCCCCCGCAGTATCTCTCCCAGCGCACAGATCACCTGATCTCCCCGGGCATAGCCGTAAAAATCATTGAAAGGCTTGAAATTATCCAGATCACAGTAGGCCACCACGAAGCACGCATCCAACTCGATCAACCGATCCACATGCTCGTTGACGGGTACACTGCCAGGTAACTGGGTCAACGGGTTGGCATAACGGGCATAACGCACCTGCAAGGCCGTGATCCGGCGCAGCAAATCCAGCAAGCGCCCGACCCCCAAGTACCTCCCCTCTCCATCAGTGATGATGAATTCGTCGTGGATGGCTTCACCGGCTGTGATGGTTTCACTCAACCGTTCCAGGGGCTGCCCCTGATCCACCACTAATGGATCGCGCTTCATGAAAAACCGGATGGGACTGCGATCGTGCAGTTCCCGGGTAAATCGTTGAGCATAAAGAGCCAGGATGTCCTGGCGCCGGATGATGCCCACGGGACGATCTTCATGGATAACCGGCAGAGAATGCAGGGCAGGATCGACCTGGAAGCGAGCGACCGTGCTACCCAGCGACTGTTCCGGAGTCAGGGTGGGATTGGTCCGGATCAGCACCGCCACGGTCTCGGACCGATGTCGCAACCGGGTTACATCAGCCCGCTGTTGCCGGACAAGGCCATTCAGCTCTCGGGGCGGACTGGCGGCCGGTCTGGCAAAGTGATACCCCTGCCCATAGGGAATCTCCAGACTTCGAACGGCATCGTACTCGGCCTCGGTCTCAATGCCTTCGGCAATCAGATGCGTACCCAGGCTATGGGCAATTTCCCGAATGGAGTGCAGGAAATGGCGCTTGACCGGATCGTTATGCACATTCTGCACAAAGTGCATGTCAATCTTCACATAGTCCGGTTGCAGCTCCGACCAGTGGCGCAAACTGCTATAGCCTGCCCCCAGGTCGTCCAGGGCGATGGCAAAGCCCATGTCCCGGTAATGATGTACTGCCTCGCGCATGATGCCGTAGTCATGGATGGGTTGCTGCTCGGTGAGTTCAATTACCACCTGCTCGGCGGCGATGCCGTGCTCCTGGAGGATCTGCAATGTCATGCCATGTACCGCATTGCGATCCGCCAGCACATCCGGATTGACGTTCAGGAAAAGACGTCCTTGAAGGCCCAGCTCGGCAAATCGGGCCAGAATTACGCGGCGGCAGAGCAGATCCAGCTCAAACAGGCAACCGGCCCGTACCGCCTCGGCCAGCAGTTTCTGCGGCGCATGCAGCGGACTGTCGGAAGGACCACGAATCAAGCCCTCATAGCCCATGATCCGCCCTTCCTGAAGGTCGGCCACTGGTTGAAACAAGGCATGCAGATCGCCGCGGGCAAGAATACGGTCTATGGTCTGACAGGCGGTCACGGCAGGGTCCGGAACAAATGGAAGAACGCCCGATCAGGGGCATTTTTATTCTAACCTGCCACTGTGACGCCAGGATGACTCTGGCACTCCGCTCCAAGCTGGGGCTAGACTCTAGTCTTGCAAAAAATGCGCGGTAGTGTACTCTTGACTTATGGAGAACACCATGAGTACAGGCAAGGCGGCGAAGCGGCTGGGTGTTTCGGTCAAGACCCTGCAGCGCTGGGACCGCGAGGGGCGCCTCATTCCAGCGGC
>NZ_FOFO01000044.1 GCF_900110965.1 Ectothiorhodospira magna | reverse complement strand
AGCACAAGCTCTCTCGACAGATCGTTGACGACAACCAAGCGGTGATCGTCGAGACGCTGAAGGTCGGCAACATGATGAAGAACGCCAGGCTCGCCAAGCACATCGGCGATGCGTCCTGGTATGCCTTGATCACCAAGCTGGACTACAAGGCCAGGGAGCAGGGCAAGCATCTGGTCAAGATCGACCCGTGGTTTGCCAGCTCCAAAACCTGCCATGTCTGCCAGCACAAGAGGGACGCCATGCCGTTGAACGTCCGGTCGTGGGCGTGCCCGGCCTGCCACACACAGCATGACCGAGATATCAACGCGGCGCTGAACATCAAGCATCAAGGCATAGTAAAGTTGAAGGCGGAAGGGCTGTCCGTCTCTGCCCATGGAGGCTTGCGTAAGCCCGGCACATCGCCGGCTGCTGCCTGAGAAGTGGGAAGCCTCGCCCGTGGCGCGTCAGCGCTTAGGGCGGGGAGCAGTCACGATGGTAATGATACGGTAACGGGACCGACCGCAAGGTGTGTCCGCCGGGGACTGGATGAAACGCCCCGGCGGTTTCAGGGCTTGGCTTAGCCGCGTTTTTCCAGCAGGTCGCGGATGATGGGCGCCAGGATGATCTCCATGGCCAGCCCCATCTTGCCACCGGGCACCACAATGGTGTTGCGCCGTGACATGAAGGAGTCGTGGAGCATGTTCAGCAGGTAGACGAAATCCACTCCGAAGCGCTTGGGATCACGGAAGCGGATCACCACCATGCTCTCGTCAGGGGTGGGAATATCCCGGGCAATGAACGGGTTGGAGGTATCCACCGTGGGTATCCGCTGAAAATTGATGTCGGTGCGGGAGAACTGCGGGGTGATGTAATTCACATAGTCGGGCATGCGCCGCAACATGGTGTCGACGATGGCCTCGGCGCTGTAACCCCGTTCCGCGTTGTCGCGGAAGATTTTCTGAATCCACTCCAGGTTGACGATGGGGACCACGCCGATGCCCAGGTCCACATGCCGGGCCACATCCGTGTCACCGTGCTTGACCAGGCCGTGGAGACCTTCATAAAACATCAGGTCGGTACCCGGTGCGATATCTTCCCAGGGAGTGAATTCGCCAGGCTTGAGGTTGCCATTGAGACGGCCATTGTGATGGGCAGCCTCGTCATCGTTGTGGATGTAGTAGCGTTTCTTGCCGGCGCCGGTTCCGCCGTAGGTCTTGAACAGCTCTTCAAGTTTTTCGAAAAGATTGGCCTCGGGGCCGAAATGGCTGAAATGATTGTTGCCTTGCTGTCCGGCCTCCTTCATGGCCTGTTTCATTTCTGCCCGATTGTACCGGTGGAAGCTGTCTCCCTCGATGACCACCGGATTGATGTGCTCCCGGCGAAAAATATGCTCAAAGGCGTTTTTGACGGTGGAAGTGCCGGCGCCGGATGAGCCGGTAACGGCCACAATAGGGTGTTTCTTCGACATCTTCTGACTCCTCGCTGCTTGATGGTGAAAGCCTGTGATCCATACTCAAGTTATTGTTTTGTATTGATTTGGCAGGGGGGCCAAGCCAGAACCCATGCCTTGATCCCGGGCAAAGTCGTGAGCCCCGTCCCTGTCGTGCCTAGAACACCAGGTTGAGCATCACCAACGACACGATCAGGAACAGAATCGTCATGATGCTCCCCGCCCTTACGAAGTCCATGACCCGGTAACCGCCAGGGCCCATGATCAGGGCATTGACCTGGTGGGTGGGAATCAGGAACGCGTTGGAGGTGGCAATGGCCACGGTGAGGGCGAATACCCTTGGGTCCGCGTCCATGCCCATGCCTTGCGCCGCCACGGCAAAGCTCACCGCCAGCGGCACCAGCAGCACCGTGGCCCCCACGTTGGACATCACCAGGGTGAAGAAGGTGGCCAGGATTGCCATGGTGGCCTGAAGAATCCAGGGAGACACCTGGCCGAGCAGGGACAGGGTCTGCTGGGCGATCCAGGCAGCGGTGCCGGTCTGATCCACGGCGGCCCCCAGGGGGATGAGACTGGCCAGCAGGAAGACCGTCTTCCAGCTCACGGCCCGGTAGGCTTCGTCGATGCTCAGCACGCCGGTGAGGATCATGCCCACGGCCCCCGTGAGCAGGGCCACTGACAGCCGTAGCTCGGTGAACAGGATCAGGGCCAGGGTGATGAGAAAAAAGCTCAGGGCAAAATACACCTTCTGGGGACGCAGCTCCTCGTGGGGGTAGTCGCTGGTGATGACCACGAAGTCCCGGTCCTTTTCGATCCGGGCCAGTGAGTCCCAGCGGCAATGGCAGACCAGGGCATCTCCCGCCTGCAGCGGGACTTCCCGCAGACCCTGGCGAATGGTTTCCTCGCCCCGATGAATACCCAGAACCGACAGCCCGTAGGTCTTGCGCATGGCAATGTCGGTGACCGTGCGCCCCACCAGATGGGAGCCAGGCGGAATCACCACCTCGCCAATGCCCGACCGGTTGGGTGCCAGGGCATCGGCGAAGATGTCCAGCCGGTCCTTGAGCCGGTTGCCGCTTCTGGCGGCAAAGGCTTCCAGGGCTTCATGGCGCCCCAGCAGGGCCAGGTGGGCATTGGGTGCGATGGTCATGCCGCTCCAGGGACCGACTCGACGCTCTCCGTTCATGAAGGTGGCCACGACGATGACGGGAAATTCCCGCTCCAGGTCGCCGACGGTCTTTCCCGCCAGCGTGCTGTCCTCGTTCAGGCGCATTTCCCGGATCACGAAGTCCAGTCCGTAGACCCGCTGAAAATAGGCTTCGGTGCTTTCGGCATTGGTGCTTTCCCCCTTGGTGGCGGGCAATACATAACGGCCCAGCAGGACGAAATAGAGAATCCCGGTGGCCACCAGGGCCAGACCGATGGGGGTGACATCAAACAGCTGGAAGGGCTCCATGCCCTCCGGCAGGAGATCGTTGAGCAGGATCAGGGGGCTGGAACCCACCATGGTGATGGTGCCGCCGAGGATGGCGCAAAAGCCCATGGGCATGAGCAGCCGCGACATGCTCAGGCCGGTGCGGGCGCTGATGCGGGAGACCACGGGAATGAACAGGGCGGCGGCACCCACGTTCTGCATGAAGCTGGAGATCACGCCCACGGTGCCGGACACCATGGGCAGGATGCGCCGTTCCGTGTGGCCGCCGACCTTCATGATGAAGCTGGCCACCTGGCTCATGACACCGGTTCTGTCCAGTCCGGCGCCGATGATCATGACCGCGATAATGGACATGACGGCGTTACTGGCAAAGCCGTTGAACAGGTTCTGGACATCGGTGATGCCCTGCAGGCCCGGTACCAGGCTCATCAGTCCCAGCAGCACCATGATGCAGATGGCGGCCACATCCACGCGCACCACTTCGGTGACAAACAGCACGATGGTCAGTCCCAGCAATCCCAGGACCACCATCATCTGTGGCGTTAGCGTCAGTGGCTCCATTAATATTATATCGGTATGAGTTTATGGTATATCAGTAGCAAACCTTCTCATTATTTCACCATATTCCTGAAATGCAATATGCCTATCGGGGGCGTACTGTTTTTGCTTATGTGGTGCAGGTGGCGAACAGGATGTCCCACACGCCGTGCCCCAGTCGTTGTCCCCGTTGTTCAAATTTGGTCAGGGGACGGTATTCGGGGCGGGGGCTGAAACCCTCGCCGGCCAGGTTGCAAAATCCAGCGGCCTGATTCATCACCGTCAGCATGTGTTCGGCGTAGGGTTCCCAGTCGGTGGCCAGATGCAGTACGCCGCCGGCCCGCAAGCGCGATCTCAGCAGTGCCACCAACGCCGGCTGTACCAGGCGCCGTTTGTGATGCCGCTTTTTTGGCCAGGGATCGGGGAAATAGATCTGTATCCGGTCCAGGGATTCTTCTGGGATCTGTAATGTCAGGACTTCCACCGCGTCATGGCAGGCCACTCTCAGGTTGGAGAGTTGCAGGGCCTGGATCTGTTGCAGCAGGTGTCCCACGCCGGGGCGATGGACTTCCACGCCGATGAAGTCCCGCTCCGGGTCTTCGGCGGCCATCCGTGCCAGTGATTCCCCGTTACCGAACCCGATCTCCAGCGTGACCGGCGCCTGTCGGCCAAACAGGGCGGGCAGGTCCAGGGGCTGTGGCGTGAATGCCAGCCCCCAGCGCGGCCAGAGGTCATCCAGGGCGCGCTGCTGGCCGGTGGTCAGTCGTCCTTCGCGGCGGACGAAGCTGCGGACCCGGCGGTGACCGTCGGCGGAGGGCGTGAAAGGCAGTGAGTTATTCATGAGGCGGGATCAGGCCATGGCGGACCCGATTGGGTCCGCCGATAGTCACGAAGGATTAGAAGAAGGTGCCGTCGATGGGGGACGAGGCAGAGGCATAGCGCCGGCGCGGCATCCGGCCCGCCAGGTAGGCCTCGCGACCGGCCAGGATGGCGTGTTTCATGGCCGAGGCCATGAGGACCGGATTGCGGGCGGCGGCGATGGCAGTATTCATCAGTACGCCGTCGCAGCCCAGTTCCATGGCGATGGCCGCATCGGAGGCCGTGCCCACGCCGGCGTCCACCAGGATGGGCACGTTGGCGTTTTCCACGATCTCCAGAACGTTGTAGCGATTCTGGATGCCCAGACCCGAGCCGATGGGGGCGGCCAAGGGCATGACGGCCACGCAGCCGATCTCTTCCAGGCGCTTGGCCAGGATCGGGTCATCGCTGGTATAGACCATGACCTTGAAGCCTTCGGCCACCAGGGTTTCCGCGGCCTTCAGGGTCTGTACCACGTCGGGGTAGAGGGTTTTCTCGTCACCGAGGACTTCCAGTTTCACCAGGTCGTGGCCATCCAGCAGTTCCCGCGCCAGACGACAGGTGCGCACGGCATCTTCGGCGGTATAGCAGCCGGCGGTGTTGGGCAAGATGGTGTAGCGATCCGGGGGGAGTACGTCCAGCAGGTTGGGTTCATCCGGATTCTGGCCGATGTTGGTGCGTCGGATGGCGACCGTGACGATCTCGGCGCCGCTGGCCTCGGTGGCCTGGCGGGTTTCGTCCAGATCCTTGTATTTACCGGTGCCCACCAGCAGGCGGGAGCGATAGGCGGTGCCGCCGATCACCAGGGGGGAATCGGTGGCCGTATCCGGGGAGTGGCTTGTGGTCGACATGGGGATACCGTGTATATGTTGAGGATTAACCGCCGCCGATGGCCTGCACGATCTCGATGCGATCGCCGGGGGCAAGGCGGTGGGCGTCGAACCGGCTGCGGGGCAGCAGTTCGCCGTTCACTTCCATGGCCAGGCGGCGACCGGTCAGGCCCAGTGCTTCCACCAGTGCGGTGGCGGTGGGCGGCTCCGGCAGTTGGCGGGTTTCGCCATTGACAATGATGTCCATCGTGGAATGTTCTTCAGTAGACGGATGGCAGGGGAGGCATCTTAACGCAAAGCTGTCCCGGGACGCATGGCGTCCTGGGACGTAACCGTTGAGAAGCAGGCTCAGAGCGCATACACTATGGTCACCGTGCGGGTGTAGTTCAATGGTAGAACCTCAGCTTCCCAAGCTGATGACGTGGGTTCGATTCCCATCACCCGCTCCAGTTCCACGGCTTTTCTCTTCCCCTTTTCGTTGATCCCCTCCCGTTGCCTCGGTCGGGCATTGTGTCGTGACCATTGCGCCCCATTTTCTGTGCTAGACTTTGTCTAAACGCAATTTTGGTGATTCAAGCTCATGAAACGGAAACAACGCAATACCGGTCTGGATCGTGAAGCCGTGGTCAGGAAACTGCGTGAGCACGGCATCACGCCCACTCAGCAGCGGGTGGATATCGCCACGGTTCTGTTTAAAAGGCCTCAGCACGTCTGTGCCGACCAGGTCCTGGCCCAGGTCAACGCCGTGGAATCCCTGGTGTCCAAGGCCACTGTCTACAACACCCTGGGCCTGTTCGCGAAGAAGGGGTTGATTCGGGAGGTTCGGGTGGATCCCACCCGGCTGTTTTATGACTCCAACATGATCCCCCATCATCATATGTATCACACCGATTCCGGCATGCTGGAGGATGTGGCACCCGGGCAGGTCGGTCTGGACAGCTTGCCCGAGGCACCAGAGGGCATGGTGATCGAGGGCGTGGATGTGGTCATCCGGGTGCGCCGGGCGTGAAGGCATCCCAATGGCTTATGTGCTGTCAGGTTGGTTTTTTAAGTCTTTGAAAATATTTATTTTTTGAATAAATTTCAAAAAAGTTTCAAAAAGGGAGTTGACGGGAAAACTGAGGGGCCTATAATGCGCGCTCTCCAACGGCGAGACGGTCTGAACCGAAACGCAGTT
>NZ_FOFO01000030.1 GCF_900110965.1 Ectothiorhodospira magna | reverse complement strand
GCCGCTGGAATGAGGCGCCCCTCGCGGTCCCAGCGCTGCAGGGTCTTGACCGAAACACCCAGCCGCTTCGCCGCCTTGCCTGTACTCATGGTGTTCTCCATGAGTTAAGAGTACACTACCGCGCATTTTTTGCAAGACTAGAGTCTAGCTCCTCTTCAAGCGCCGGCAGTCGGATATGGAAGCAGGTGCCGCCTCCCGGCGGGGTGTCTGCGTAGACCGTGCCACCGTGGTCCTGAATGATGCTGTACACCACCGACAACCCCAGGCCAGTGCCTTCCCCTGCCGGCTTGGTGGTAAAAAAGGGTTCAAAGATCCGGTCAAGCATGGATTCGGGAATACCGCTGCCTTCGTCTTCCACCTGGAGTGCCACGCTGCCCAGGATGTAGTCACCGCGGATGATGATGCGGTCGCCGGGACGACTGGCCTGAAGGGCGTTGTTGATCAGGTTGACGAACACCTGCAGCAGCCGCTGGGCATGGCCACGGGCAATCAGGTTGTCGGGCACCTCGTTGAGGCAATCAATCTCCCGGCTACTGTCGCTCAACTGTACCAGATGAATGGCCTCGGCCACGCAGGTCCGCATGTTCACCGGTGCCGGTCGGGGGCGGGGCACTTCCCCGGCATGGCTGAAGGTGATCAGGGATTGCACAATGTCATTGATCCGTCGGGTTTGTTCCAGAATCTGGCTGGCGGTCAATTCCACTTCCGCCGGGTCTTTTTCGTAGCGCAGGTTCTGGGCCAGGGAAGCGATGCCGGTGAGAGGGTTGCCGATTTCATGGGCCACCCCGGCAGCCAGGCGGCCAATGGAAGCCAAACGGTCATTATGGGCCACTTCGCTTTCCAGATTGTGCAGTTCCGTCAGGTCTTCCACCAGCACCACCATCCCTCCCAGACCGTGGGCCACGGAACTGCCCAGCCCTGCAGATTCAATGGCTGCCTTGTGCAGGTTCAATCGACGCTGGCGGCCATCCACGGTGAGTTGCAGCTTGTACAGATGCCGGTCATCGCCGTTGATGAAGGTGCGCAGCACCCCATCCCAGGGGTCTTTGAGTCCGTCCAGGGTCTGGCCTACCGCAAAGGAGGAAGACATGCCGGAAATGGCGGCCATGGTGTTGTTCCAGATCAGGATATCGCCCCCCGGGGCGATGGAGCAGACCCCCAGCGGCAGTTCATGGAGCACCTGGCGATGATAGCGCCGCAGGGTATCCAGTTCTGCCGCCAGTCCCTTGAGACGTCCGGTAGAATGCTCCAGTTGTTCCTCTACAAAGCGCAGGCTGTCCGCCAGGGCCACCTGGGTCTGGGGCGGGACTTCCAGGCGATTGTCCATGATCATTCGCGCCAGCAGTGGTCCCATCAGGCCCGACAGGTTACGTTCCAGCCTGGCCCGCAGTCGTCGTAATTCACTGGGCCGCCGCTCGCTGCCATCCAGCTTTAAATCGGTCAGGGCGCGCTGGATTTCCAGGGCGGCGGTCTGTGGCCCGATCACCTGGGACAGGTTGGCGCGTAGCTGTTCCACGCTACGCATTTCCCCGTCTCCCAGTAACCGGCTTGGGGTGAGCTGTTCCCGGCGACAGTTCTGGGCCGCCTCCAGTTCTTCCGGGGTGGGACGGGTGAGCAGGGCGCCGGCAACAAACAGCAGGCTGTTGAGGGTCAGTGACCAGAAGGTGGCAAATGCCCAGCGGTTGTCTTCTCCGGCCCCCATCCAGACCATCAGGTTGATATCCACCATGGGCAGGCCGGAGTCATGAATCAGGGGGACGATCAGGGCCAGTAGCCAGACCAGGATGCCCCCTGTCAGGCCGGCAATGAACCCCACCCGATTGGCCCTGGGCCAGAACAGCAGACCCAGGATACCCGGCAGAAACTGGGCCACGGCGACAAAGGAGATCAGTCCGATCTGGGCCAGGCCCTGGTTGAACTCCAGTAGCCAGTAAAAACCATAACCCAGGCCGATGATCAGCAGGATCAGCACCCGGCGACCCCAGAGTAACCAGCCATAAAGGTTGGTCCGGGGCAGGGCCTGCTGGCGGTAATGGGCGGGCAGGATCAGATGATTCAGGCACATGGCCGCCAGGGCCAGGGTGGTGACGATCATCATGGCACTGGCCGCGGAAATGCCGCCAATGAAGGTGAACAGGGCCAGCCAGCTCTGATCCGCCGCCACGGGCAATCCCAGGACATAATAATCCGGGGCCACATCCAGCGCCGTGGCCTGTCCAGCCCACAGAATCAGGGGGATGGGCAGATTCAGCAGCAGCAAAAACAGGGGAAAGGCCCAGGTGGCCATCTGCAGGGCCCGGGGGTCCATGTTTTCGACAAAAGTCATGTGAAACTGGCGCGGCAGCAGGAAGGCGGCGGCAAAGGCCAGCACCATCAAGGTCATCCAGGGGCCTTCCTGGACCGGCGCATAGAGGGCCTCCAGCGCTTCTGGATGGGCTGTCAGCCAGGCATTGAGTTCGCCAAAACCACCAAAGACCCCGAACAGGGCAAAGCCCCCCACCGCCAGCAGGGCCAGCAGTTTGACGGCAGATTCAAAGGCGATGGCCACCACCAGACCTTGGTGTTTTTCCCTGGGGGTGATATGTCGCGCACCAAAGAGGATGGCAAACAGGGTCAGCGTGGCACAAAAGCCCAGGGCCAGCAGATGGGGGGGTTCCTGTCGGGTCAGCACGGAGACGGATTCGGTGACCGCCTTGATCTGCAGGGCAATGTAGGGAAGGATGCCCGCCAGCATGAACAGGGTGACGATGACGCCGGTCCACTGGCTACGGTAGCGGAAGGCAAACAGGTCTGCCAGGGAGGTGAGTTGATATTCCCGCACCAGCCGCAGCAGGGGGGCCAGCAGCAGGGGGGCCAGCAGGAAGGCCAGGGTCACCCCCAGATAGATGGTGAGAAACTGGTATCCCTCGGTCATGGCAAAGCCCACGCTGCCATAAAAGCTCCAGGAGGTGGCATAAACCCCCAGGGACAGGGTGTAGATCAGGGGGTGATGGACCCACCCATCCGGTAGCCAGCCTTTCTCGGTGGCATGGGCGATGAAGAACAACACCGCCAGATAGGCCACGCCGACCCCGTAGAGCAGGCTGATTTCAGAGATCATGGGGGCCTCGGTACCATTGGGCCAGGGCAGCCAGGGCAATGATCAGTCCCCAGAGCAGATAGGGCAGGTACCAGGGGGCACCGGGACGGGTCCACCATTCCAGCAGCGGTGAGGCAAACAGCAGCAGACCCAGCAGAAACAGCAACAGCGTCTTGTCCTGGGACAACATGGTCTCTCCCGCCCGGTCAGGCCGGCGCCCCTGGCGGGGACCAGTGGGCGAGGGCATGATTCAGCAGGCTGGTGGGGGTGGCATCTTGCCAGTTTTCAGGCCGGGGTAGCCCCAAAAATGCCATTGCCTGGACCAGATTGGCCAGGGGCGTGGCAGTGTTCACTGCCGGGGCATGGGTCTGCTTGGAGAGTTTGTCACCGCTGTGACCCAGTACCAGGGCATGATGGAGATAAACCGGCGTGGGTAGGCCCAGCAGATGTTGCAGATGGATCTGGCGGGTCGTGGAATCCAGCAGGTCGCTGCCCCGTACCACGTGGGTAATGCCCTGAAAGGCGTCATCCACCACCACCGCCAGTTGATAGGCGGTCAGGCCATCGGCACGGCGAATGATGAAGTCACCGATCTCCTGGCCCAGGCATTGGCTGACGAGACCGTGACAGCGGTCATGAAAGTGGATGGGGTCATTGTGGGTGCGTACCCGCAGCGCCCTGGGGCGGCGGCCCGGTGGCAGGCCATGCCGGCAGGTGCCGGGGTAGATGGGGCCTTCCCGCCCCATGTTGCCCGCTGCGGCGATCTCCCGGCGCGTACAGCCGCAGGCATAGGCCCATCCCATCTGTTGCAAGGTGGCGATGGCTTCTGCATGGGCCGCCCGGCGGGTGCTCTGGTAGAGCACATCCCCATCCCAGTACAGGGCGTGGGCGTCCAGGGTACGCAGGATGCTGGCAGCCGCGCCGGGCTGTTCCCGAGGGGGGTCCAGGTCTTCGATGCGCACCCGCCAGATGCCCTGGTGGGTGCGGGCATCCAGAAAGGAGATCAGGGCAGCCACCAGGGAACCCCGGTGCAGTGGGCCGGTGGGAGAAGGGGCGAAACGGCCAACATAGGTGTTGGCTGGCCGTTCGCCGGTTCGATGGGAAGGTGTAGTGTCTGTTGCCGGGGCCATCAGGCCATCTGCTTTTCCTTGATTTCCTGCAGGGTCTTGCAGTCAATGCACAAGGTAGCCGTAGGGCGGGCTTCCAGTCGGCGAATACCAATTTCCACGCCACAGGCTTCACAATATCCGTAGTCGCCGGTTTCGATGTCCTTGAGGGCCTCGTCGATCTTGCGGATCAGTTTGCGTTCCCGGTCGCGGGTCCGCAGTTCCAGGCTGAATTCTTCTTCCTGGGTGGCCCGGTCTGCCGGATCGGCGAAGTTGGCTGCATCCTCTTTCATGTGGCCTACGGTTCGGTCCACTTCTTCCATCAGATCCTGCTTCCAGGCCAGCAAAAGGGTCCGGAAGTGATCCTTCTGGGGCTTGCACATGTACTCCTCACCCTCGACTGGCTGATAGGGGGAAATGCCCTCTCCTTGCTGGGAAGGGCTACCGGAGCCATTTGGCGTACTCTTGGTGGAGGCCATTGTTCGCAAACTCCTGGGTGTCAAAAGGCGGGTTTAGATACCAGAGAATCGGGGTGGACGCAAGCAAAAGGCTCGACCTACCCCCGGTTCTTCCCAGTGGGTCTGTGTGCCTTTATAGTCCCATCCCATGGATATCGTCTACATTCGTGACCTCAGGGTCAAAACCACGGTCGGGGTCTTCGACTGGGAGCAGGGCATCCGGCAGACGGTGCGCCTGGATCTGGAACTGGGCTGCGACATCCGCCAGGGTGCCGGGAGCGACCATATCGGGGATGTGCTGGATTACCATGCGGTGGCCACCCGGGTGATTGCCCAGGTGGAGCAGAACCGTCATCAGTTGGTGGAGGCCATGGCCGAAGATCTGGCCCGGATGATCATGACCGAATTTGCCGTTCCCTGGCTACGACTCACCCTGGGCAAGCCGGGCGCGGTTCCGGGGGCTGCAGAGGTGGGGGTGTGCATCGAGCGGGGTGTGCGGGGTTGAGGCGGGCCTACATCAGCCTGGGCACCAATGTGGACCGGGCGCGCCACGTCAGGGCCGGGGTTGCGGCATTGGAGGCCCACCTGGGGCCGGTGCAGGTGTCCCCTGTCTATGAAACCGGATCGGTGGGGTTCACTGGACGGTCGTTCTACAATCTGGTGGTGGCTCTGGACACTGATTTATCACCTGCCGCCCTGGTCGCCCGGCTCAAGGCCCTGGAGGATCAGCATGGCCGGCAACGGGGAGGGGGGGATGCTCCGGGAGGCTGCACCCTGGATCTGGATCTGCTGTTGCTGGGGGAGTGTATTGTGACGTCTGAATGTCTGTGTCTGCCCCGGCAGGACATGACGCGCCATGCCTTCGTACTCAAGCCGCTGGCGGATCTTGCCCCCGATCTGAAACACCCCCTGCTTGGTCAGACCATGCAGGCCCTGTGGACCCGGTTTGACGATGACCGCCAGTGGATTCGTCCGGTGGCTTTTGCCTGGTAGTCAGGTTCAGTGATCGATAGACGGTGGATGGTCCGTTGGGCCAATGTCCTGGACTGAGCCGATGCGGTTCTTGCCGGCCTGTTTGGCCTGATACACCCCGGCATCGGCCATTTTGATCAATGCCTCGTGATGGGGGATCTGGGCCGTACTCACCGCCACGCCGATACTGACACTGCCGTGCCAGGGTTGTCCTCCGGTGGGTACCCGTAGCCGGGCGGCATTCTGGCGCACCTGTTCGGCAATGTACAAGGCGCCTTTGTGGGGGGTGGCGGGACAAAGGATCAGGAACTCATCACCGCCGAGTCGGCAGACGATATCATCATTGCGCAGGGCATGGCGCAGGGTGCGGGCCAGGGTCTGCAGCACCCGATCACCGGCATCATGGCCATAGGTATCGTTCACTGTCTTGAAATGATCAGCATCCACCATCATGCAGGCCATCGGTTTGCCGGTGGTGATGGATTCCTGCCACAGGGCTTCCAGGTGCTGAATGGCATGGCGGCGATTGGGCAGGCCGGTGAGCATGTCGGTCAGGGACAGCACCTCAAGCTGACGGTTGGCTTCCAGCAGGGCGCAGGTGCGCTGGTTGACCCGGTCTTCCAGTTCCCGGTTGAGTTGCTCCAGTTCCTGACTGCGGGCAGAGAGTTGGGTATACAGGCCATTCAAGGCCCGCAGCAGGGGTTGGGTGGCGCCGTGGCTGGTTTTTTCTTCCTGCAGGAAAGCCTCCGCCGGCGTTGCTCCGGTATTCACAGCGGCAATCTGGCGGGCCATATTGTGGTCCTGGCCAAGGATGTGAAAGGCCAGCCAGTGGGTGAGATAATCCAGTAGCTGTCTGCTGGAGCAGAGGGTGCTGATTTCAGCGGAGGCATGGCGTCGAGAAACCTCCTGCAGGAAATCAACATGGGCCTGGACGTGGGCTGTGATGTGGCGCGGGTCAATACCCGCCTGTTTCATCAGGTTTTCCTCGTCACGGAAGTGGTGTTGGGCGTAATCCACCAGCTCCTGATGGAGGGTAGCCAGATCGTCTGGTTGCAGCTGATTATCCATCCGGGCCTGGCCAAGACGGTTGATGAGATCCACCAGATGCTGGTGCTGGGCATCTACCGTGTGCAGACCGGTCAGGAAGGCGCTGTCCCAATGAAATGTGTTCACGTGTGAAATCTAGCCATGGATGGGGATTTTGGCAAGCAGGTCATTTTGTGGATAAGACTGAGATAAAAGGATACTCAAGTGTAAAGGATGTTTATGGCGATGCATAAAATCCGTGATTTTGTTCTGGATTTGGCCAAGGGGTTTTCCGTCGTCGGGCTGCTGGTGGGCACGCTCTTTTTTGCCTTTTCCCTCACCCCCAGCCTGGTGCCTCGTCCCTTTGGCATCCAGGGACTGATTTCCGGCCTGTCCTTTACCGCTGGCTATGGCGTGGGGTTTTTCTTTCGCTGGCTGTGGATCTATCTGGGGTTGCCTGTACCCCGGCGGCGCAACGAGCTGATTCTCAAATCCCTGGCGGCCCTGGGTTGTGCTGTGGTGGTGGTGACCTTTTTATGGCAAGCCACTGAATGGCAGAACACCCTGCGGGACATCATGGATATGGAACCCAGTGGCGGTATGCCTACCGTGGGGATTGGCCTGATGACCCTGCTGATTTTCACGGTGCTGCTGGTGGTGGTACGCCTGTTTAAACATACCTTCCTTTTTCTCTCCCGCCGCCTGCAGCGTTTTGTGCCCACCCATGTCTCTCATGTGGTGGGGGTGCTGGTTTCGGCCATGCTGTTTTGGTCCTTGATCGATGGTGTGATCTTTTCCCTGGCCCTGCGGGCGGCAGACAATTCCTATCAACAGGTGGATGCCCTGATTCAGGATGATCTGGCCCGTCCTGAAGATCCCCTCAAAACGGGCAGCAGTGCTTCCCTGATTTCCTGGACCGAGTTGGGGCGACAGGGCCGCAATTTTATTTCCTCGGGGCCAACAGCGGCAGACATTGCCGCGTTCATTGGCGAGCCGGCCCTGGAACCACTGCGGGTTTATGTGGGGCTGAATGCGGCGGATACGGCCCATGAACGGGCCAGACTGGCCCTGGCAGAACTCAAGCGGGTGGGAGGTTTTGAGCGTTCTGTGCTGCTGCTGGTGACCCCCACCGGGACGGGTTGGGTGGACCCGGCGGCCCTGGACACGGTGGAGTATCTGCACCGGGGTGACATTGCCACCGTGACAGCCCAGTATTCCTATCTGCCCAGTGCGCTTTCCCTGATCGTGGAGGGGGAATACGGGGCCGAGATGGCCCGGGCCCTGTTCGAAAAAGTGTATGGATACTGGACCCGACTGCCCCAGGATGCTCGCCCGGCCCTGTATCTTCATGGCCTGAGTCTGGGGGCGTTGAACTCGGATCGTTCCTTTGATGTGTACGACATCATTCAAGATCCCTTTGACGGTGCCCTTTGGAGTGGTCCCCCGTTCAGAAGTGAAACCTGGCGCAAGGCGACCCAGGAGCGGGACCCGGATTCCCCGGCCTGGTTGCCCCGATTCCGGGATGGTGCCGTGGTGCGGTTCATGAACCAGACTCGGGGGTTAAATGACGAGGTGGGTGAATGGGGTAAATTCCGCATTGCTTATCTGCAGTATGCCAGTGACCCGGTCACCTTCTTTGATACCCATGCCTTTTTCCGGGAACCGGAGTGGATGCTGCCACCCAGGGGACCGGATGTATCGCCGGATTTGCGCTGGTATCCCATTGTCACCATGCTGCAACTGGCGGCGGACATGGCGGTGGGTTCCACGCCCCCCGGTTATGGTCATACCTTCGCTGCCGAGCATTATATCGAGGCCTGGTATACGTTGACGGAGCCTCAGGGCTGGTCCACCGAGGCATTGGAGCGCCTCAAGGCCCGGTTTGCCCGTTGAGTGGGCGGTCAACGTCCGTTGAGCCAGCGGTCCAGTTGATTGGCAAAGGTCTGGCGGTGGCGCTGATGCAGGGCATCGGGACCGCCGGTGTCAATGCCGCTGGCCCGCAGGGTTTCCATGAAATCTCGCATCTGCAGGCGTTCCCTGATGGTGTCCAGGGTATAGCGTTCTCCACGGGGATTGAGCACATGGACGCCGTTGTCCATGACCTCCGCTGCCAGGGGGATATCTGCAGTGACCACCAGATCGCCAGCCTGGGCCTGACGGACGATTTCCTGATCCGCCATATCATAACCCTGGCTGACCCGGATGGTCCGGATGAACGGCGAGGGGGGTATCTTGATGGGCTGGTTGGCCACCAGAATGACCGGGGTCTGTGTGCGTTGGGCGGCACGGTACAGGATGTCCTTGATCACCGTGGGGCAAGCATCGGCATCAACCCAGATTTTTCTGGTTCGAAGTAGGTGCGGTTTTGGGGGCATGGCCGTCAGTATAGCGTACCCGGCGGTGGGCGGCTGATGGCCCGCAGGCGCAGTCCCAACAGCAGGGCGGCGACGGTGAGGCCCAGGATAAGCCCGATCCAGTAGCCGTGGACACCCAGCGCGGGCATGCCGTCACCCAGGCCCCGGGTGGCCAGCCAGTGTCCGGCGGCCAGGCCCACGGCCCAGTAGGACAGCAGGGTAATCATCATCAGGACACGGGTGTCCTTGTATCCCCGCAGGGCGCCGGCCATGTTCAGTTGCAGGGCATCGGAGAGCTGGAACAGCACCGCCAGAAAAATCAGGGACAGGGCCAGCGACTGGACCTGGGGATCATGGGTATACAGGCCGATGACCGCCTCCCCCAGCCACAGTAAAAAGACACCGTTGATCAGGGCCGTCATCAGGGATACCACCACCCCGTTCCAGGCCACAAATTGTGCCTGTCGAGGCCGCCCGGCCCCCAGGGTGCGGCTGACCCGGACGGTGAGGGCCATGCCCAGGGCCAGGGGCAGGACAAAAATAAAGGACGTGATGTTCAGTGCCACCTGGTGTGCGGCCACGGTGATTTCCCCCAGACTGGCCACCAGCAGGGCGATGAGGGTGAACAGGGTGACTTCCACAAAGATGGCGATGCCGATGGGCAGGCCCACGAACAGCAGTTCTCCCATCAGCCTTGGACGCGGCGGTGTCAATGGTGACCACAGGGCCACAGGTTCATACACCGGGCTGCGTCGGGTATGGAGCAGCATCACCAGTCCCATGGTCCAAAAAGACAGGGCGGTGGCGATGCCGCAGCCCAGGGCGCCCAGGGCGGGCAAGGCTTCCAGGACCGGGGGTGCCAGGGGGCCGAGCAGCGCCGCCACACCGCTGCCACCATGGATCAGCAGAAAATTGGCGGGAATATTGACCCCCAGGCCGATGAGACCGATCCACAGGGCTGGCCGGGTGTGGCTCATGCCGTCGGCAAAGGCCCTCAGGGCCAGGAACAGGGCGATGCCTGGCATACCCAGGGCAACACCGGCCAGATAATCGCCGGAACGGGCGGCCACTTCCGGCGGTACGTCCATCCACCGGAAGATAGGCGGAGCCAGTTGCAGGAGCATCAGGCCCACCAAGACCCCCATGGCCAGACTCAACCACAGGGCTTGATGGACCCGGGGCCGGATTTGCCGGGGATCGCCCGCCCCCAGGCGTTCGCTGACGATGGGTGTGAGTCCCATCAGGGTGCCCAGCATGAACAGCATCATGGGCATCCACAGGCTGGCACCGACGGAGACGGCTGCCAGATCGGTCGCACTCAGGCGACCGGTCATCATGACATCGGCCACCCCCATGCCGGCCTGGGTGAGCTGGGCACCACAGATGGGCAGGGCAAGCAGCACCAGCCGCCGGGTTTCCCGGCGGCTGTGTCCAAGCCATGGGGGCAACGGAGTCTTTATCGAACGGATCAGGGACATATCACGGGAAAACGGTAGGCGCCGCCAACGGAATGCCCTCAAAGGACAGGGTCAGGGCCTGCCGCCCCGGTATCGGGATCAGTCATCCAGGGGAATGACCTGCTCCGCTTGCAGGCGGCGGCCCTGATCCGGCCCATGGCTGAAACGGCCCGTGACCCGGACCGGGCGGTCCAGGTAGGGGGCAATCAGGGCATCGGGCTGGATGGCCACCCGGCGCAGCTGGGCATCCTCGATCCAGTAGTGGAGGGGCGCCTCCACCCGGCGGACGGTGCCCTCGGTGGTGATCAGGCGACCGTCATGGCTGGCCGGCTGATTCACCAGCATCATCAGCGGCACGGTCTGGGGCGGTGTCGGGGCCTGGTTGCAGGCGGACAGCAGCCACAGCAGGGGGAGGACGGTGAGGGCCTTTGGGAGAGGCATGGGCATGAGATCACTTGGGAAAACGGAAAGGGAAACATCTGTGGTCCCTACAGGGTATCAAAAACCGGCGCTGACGGCTTTCACACCGTCGTGGTCCGGGGGGTTCAGACTGGTGCGATAGCAGCGGATGCCGGTGAACAGGTTCCAGCTCAACGACCCGAAATCCGCTATGATGATCGGCTTGAAATGCGCTGATACATCGTGTCCCCATACATTCACTGCACAGGAGTCCATCGTGGCAGAAACCCCCGGCACCGTGGCCCTGGCCTTCACCGGCGCCTCCGGAGCCCAGTATGGCCTGCGTCTGCTGCAATGCCTGATCCGGGCCGGTGTGCGGGTCTATCTCATGGTGTCCCGTCCCGCCCAGGTGGTCATCCGCATGGAAACGGATCTGTCCATGCCCGGTCGATCCCGGGAGATCGAACAGTTCTTTTCCGAACGGTTCCATGCGGCTCCGGGCCAGTTGCAGGTGTTCGACCGGGAACAGTGGACCGCGCCGGTGGCCAGCGGCTCTTCCCCGCCGGACGCCATGGTCATCTGCCCCTGCACCACGGCCACCCTGGCTGCCGTCTCCGGCGGTGCCAGCCGTTCCCTGATCGAGCGGGCCGCGGACGTGGCCCTCAAGGAACGTCGTCGTCTGATCCTGGTGGTGCGGGAGACGCCTTTTTCCCAGATCCACCTGGAGCACATGTTGCGCCTGACCCGTATGGGGGCGGTGATCCTGCCGGCCAGTCCGGCCTTCTATCATCGACCCGAAGGGGTGGATCAACTGGTGGATTTTGTGGTGTCGAGAATTCTGGATCACCTGCATGTTCCCAACGATCTGATCCGTCGCTGGGGGGTGTTGCCTGTGGAGGAGTTGGACTGAATGGAACTGCCGCTGTTTCCTCTCAATACGGTGTTATTTCCTGGTGGCGTCCTGCCGCTGCGAATTTTCGAAACCCGTTACATCGATATGGTGCGCCATTGTCTACGGTCCGATGCGCCCTTTGGGGTGATCCTGATTCGGGAAGGCGCTCAGACGGGGGCGTCCTCCGCTATTCATGGTGTGGGTACCTGGGGTCAGATTGTGGACTGGGAGCAGCGTCCCGACGGCTTGCTGGGGATCACGATACAGGGGGAGATGCGCTTTCGGGTGGAACGGACCTGGGTGCAGAAGGATGGTCTGTTGCTGGGGGAAGTCATTGAGCACCCCATGCCAGCAGATGACGTGGCGCTACCCGGAGAATTTTTGCCCCTGGCCGATCTGTTGCAGCGCCTGCTGCAGGCGTTGCCCCCACCCTATTGTGACATGGTCGGCTCATTTGACCGCTGTGGTTGGGTGGGCGCCCGCCTGACGGAATTGATGCCGTTCGATCCGGCGCAAAAACAGGCATTGCTGGAGATGGATGACGCTCTGGCCCGCCTGTTCCATCTGCGGGATGCCCTGGTTGCCGCCGGTTGAGCAATTCAGCCCAGCAGCATGTGCAATCCCAGTAGCAGCAGCAGCACCGCAAAAAAACGCCGTATCAGGATCACCGGCAGATGGTGGGTCAGCCATGCCCCCCAGCGGGCGGTGACATAGCTGGCCAGGGCAATGCCCGCAAAGGCCGGCCAGTATACATAGCCGCTGCTGAATGCCGGCAGGGCCAAATTGCCCCAGCCGTGAATGATGAAACCGGCGGTCCCCGCCAGGGCAATGGGCAGACCCGCCGCCGCCGCCGTGGCAATGGCCTGGCGCAGATGCACATTGAACCACACCAAAAACGGCACCGTCAGGGTGCCGCCGCCGATGCCCAGCAGGGCCGAAACCCCACCGATCACTCCGCCGCCGGTGCTCAGCACCGCCGTGCCCGGCAAGGGTCGACCCACCTTGGGCGGCAGGTTCAACAACAGATACAGGGCCACCAGGATCTCGAATACCCCAAAGACCTGGCGCAACAGGCCCGCGCTCATGAATTCCGCCAGGGTGGCCCCTGCCAGCGCCCCCAGGATGATGCCGGGTATCAGTCGCCTGAGCACGTCCCAGCGCACGGCGCCGTGACGGTGATGGGCGCGGGTGGAGGCGATGGCGGTGGGAATGATGGTGGCCAGGGACGTGCCGATGGCCAGGTGGGTGATCACGCTCGGGTCCATCTGCTGGCGGGTGAACAGCCAGACCAGGACCGGCACGATGATCAGGCCCCCGCCCACGCCCAGCAGGCCGGCAATGACCCCGGTAAAGGCCCCCAGCGCCAGATAGGTGGCGATCTCTCCCATGGGGCAGGCTCTCCCTCGTTGATGTGGTCAATAAAAAGGGCCGCCCGGTGGGCGGCCCATTCGGATCCGGTGCCATGGGGACGGCATGGGGCCTTCAGGCCGATGCCTGCCCGGGCGGGACCGGGGGTCTTCGGATCAGGCCAGGGCCTTGAAGGCGTCGGCGGCGGCCTTGATGGTGGCTTCCAGGTCTTCCGCGCTGTGGCTGCTGGACAGGAATCCGGCCTCGAAGGCGGAGGGTGCCAGGTAGACGCCGCGATCCAGCATCAGATGGAAGAACTGGCCGAACCGGGCCACGTCGCACTGACCGACCTGGTGGAAATTGGTCACTTCAGGCTGGTCGGTGAAGAACAGGCCGAACATGCCGCCCACCTGGTTGGCGGCCATGGGAATGCCGGCCTTCTTCGCTTCGCCCAGGATGCCGGAGACCAGGGTTTCGGTCTTGGCGGTGAGGTCTTCATGGAAGCCCGGGGCGGAGAGGATTTCCAGGGTCTTCAGGCCCGCGGTCATGGCGATGGGGTTGCCGGACAGGGTGCCCGCCTGATAGACCGGGCCCAGGGGGGAGAGGAATTCCATCACCTGACGGCGGCCGCCGAAGGCACCCACCGGCATGCCGCCACCGATGACCTTGCCCAGGGTGGTGAGGTCGGGCTTGATGCCGTAATAGGCCTGGGCGCAGCCCAGGGCGACGCGGAAGCCGGTCATCACCTCGTCGAAGATCAGCAGGGCGCCGTATTCGTCGCAGACACCGCGCAGGCCTTCCAGGAAGCCGGGGGCCGGGGGCACGCAGTTCATGTTGCCGGCCACGGGCTCGACGATGATGCAGGCAATCTGGTTACCCACCTGGGAGAACACGTCCTTGACCTGTTCCAGATCGTTGTAGCTGACGGTGAGGGTGTGCTCCGCCAGGGAGACGGGAACACCGGGGGAGTTGGGTTCGCCCAGGGTGAGGGCGCCGGAGCCGGCCTTCACCAGCAGGGAATCCCCATGACCGTGATAGCAGCCTTCAAACTTGAGGATCTTGTCCCGGCCGGTGAAGCCGCGGGCCAGGCGGATGGCGCTCATGGTGGCCTCGGTGCCGGAACTGGTCATGCGCACCATGTCCATGGAGGGCACCAGTTCGCAGACCCGGTCGGCCAGCTGGATTTCCAGCTCGGTGGGGGCGCCGAAAGACAGACCGTTGAGGGCGGCCTCGCGCACGGCGGCAATCACCTCCGGATGGGCGTGGCCGGCGATCATCGGCCCCCAGGAACCCACGTAGTCGATGTAGCGCTTGCCGTCCGCGTCGTACATGTAGGCGCCCTGGGCGCGTTCGATGAAGATCGGGTCGCCGCCCACGCCCTTGAAGGCGCGGACCGGCGAGTTCACGCCACCGGGGATGTGCTTCTGGGCTGCCTGGAAGAGATCATGGGATTTTGTCATAAGGGTGTGATCTTTCGCTGTGTTGGCTGGTGAATGGGGGCTGTCGCCAATAAAGCCCTACAAGATACTCGATACCGCCCGCCTTGGAAAATCAAAGCGCTGCAAACCTTGCGTGGGTCAAAAACGGGCGCTCAGGTCGGCGGCGGCGGCACGGATGTCGGGAGCGGAGAACACGCCCTGTATCACCGCCAGCATGTGGGCGCCGGCCTGGATCACCCTGTCGGCATTGTCCTGGGTGATGCCGCCGATGGCGGTGATGGGGACGGCGAGCGATTGGCGGGCTTCACGGATCAGGCTCAAGGGGGCATGGACGGCGCCGGGTTTGGTGCCGGAGGGGAACAGGGCGCCGAAGGCCACGTAGTCCGCTCCCGCCGCTTCGGCCCGGCGGGCCAGTTCCAGGCGGTTATAGCAGGAGACGCCGATGATCCGTTCGGGGCCGACCAGGGCGCGGGCGGTGGCGATGTCGCCGTCATCGCTGCCGATATGGACGCCGTCCGCCTCCACCCGGGCCGCCAGCGCCGCGTCATCGTTGACGATGAACAGGGCCTGATGGTCCCGGCACAGCCGGCACAATGCCTGGGCCTGAGCCAGGCGCCGGTCATGGTCCCGGCTCTTGTCCCGGTACTGGAGGATGCGGGCGCCGCCGGTCAGGGCCGCCGCGGCCTGCTCAAGCAGGGTGTCGCCGGCATCCTGGGGGGTGATCACATAGAGCCCGTGCAACCGGGACTGTCTAGAAATGGGCGGTGTCGTCATCGGCTGGATCTTCGTCCTCGGATTCATCGCCGGCCCAGAACAGGCGATTGGGAATGCACTGGCCCATGCCCAGCCGGTGGGCCCGGTCCAGGCTGTGCCAGGTATAGGTGAGTCCCTCGTGGACGGCGGAGGCCGGTTCGATGCCCTGGGCGAGCAGGGCGGCGATGGCCGACGAGAGGGTGCAGCCGGAGCCGTGATACTCGCCGGGCAGGCGGTCCACCGGGTAGGTTTCCAGGCGGCGATGGTTGCCATAGAGCACGTTATGCACCCGAGGGGTGTTTTCATGGGTACCGGTGATGAGGACGTATTCGCAGCCCTGTTCCAGCAGGAACATGGCGCAGGCATCCAGGGTATCGCACCCCTGGGCCAGTACCCGGGCCTCCGGGCTGTTGGGGGTGAGCAGGGTGGTGAAGGGCAGCAGCAGGCTGTTGATGGCGTCCACCATCTCCTCCGTGGCCAGGGCGGTGCCGGCACCCGAGGCCAGCACCGGGTCCAGTACCACCGGCAGGTCCGGGTAGTCGGTGAGCAGGGTATGGATGGCCTGCACCCCCTCGACGGAGCCGATCATGCCGATCTTGATGGCTGCCACCGGCATGTCTTCCAGCACGGCCCGGGCCTGCTGCACAATGAGTTCTGCATCCAGGGGCGCGATGCCGATGACGTCGGCGGTGTCCTGCACCGTGATCGTGGTGATCACGGACACGGGATGGCAACCCATGCTCAGGATGGATTCAATATCGGCCTGGATGCCGGCGCCCCCGGTGGGGTCATGCCCTGCCAGGGCCATGACGACGGGAACCGATGGAGTGGTGGTCATGGTAAGCTCCCAATGGGTGATCCATCAGAGTGTATCACTGACCCGGATCCTGTCCGGGGCATTAATCCAGCGGAGGTCGATTTGCTGTGAAGACTTATCAATGCGTGATTTGCGGATTTGTCTATGACGAGGCCAAGGGGCTGCCGGATGACGGTATTGCACCAGGTACGCCCTGGGAGGACGTACCTGAGGACTGGTTATGTCCTGAATGCAGTGCAGATAAATCGGATTTCGAGGAAATGGCGGGCTAAAGCGGGAATGGCGGGATTCACCGCAGGGAAATCTGCTGCCAGCCCCGCTCCCTGGCGGTGGCGACAAGTTTGTCGTCACCGTCTACCACCACTGGGTGGTCCACCCGTTCCAGCAGGGGCAGGTCGTTGTGGGAGTCGCTATAAAACCAGCTGCCTTCCAGATTCAGCCCAGGCTGATTGGCCAGCCATTGTTCCAGACGCTGTACCTTGCCCTCCTGAAAACAGGGTATCCCTTCCAGTTCCCCCGTATAGGCGCCGTCGCGGAATTCCGGCTCGGTAGCCAACAGATGATCCACCCCCAATGCCTGGGCAATGGGTTGGGTGACGAAACGGTTGGTGGCTGTAATGATCACCAGAGTATCACCTGCCTCCCGATGCCGGTTCAGTACAGTGTCAGCTCCAGGGGCAATCAGGGCACGGATGCGGGTGTCGATGAACTCCTCCCGCCAGGCCAGCAGATCCTCCAGGGTATTGGCCGCCAGCGGCGAGAAGGAAAAACGGCAAAATGCCAGGATATCCAGGGTACCGGCCTGATAGGCTTGAAAGAATTCCAGATTGCGAGCCTGGTAGGTGTTGGCGTCCACGACGCCCCGATCCACGAGGAAACGCCCCCACTCGTAATCGCTATCTCCTGCCAGCAGGGTGTTATCCAGATCGAACAGGGCAAGGCTCACCGCGTATCTCCTCAATCATTTTGGTCTTGGCCTCCCATTCTACATCAGCCCGACATGGGCAAGGCCATCGTGCCGAAGCTTGCCCTGGAGCATTTGCCGATTGGCTTCGCTTATGAAAAAATGCAATTCACAGACCCGCTTCCAAGTGACCTCCTTAAGTGATTGATTGTGATGGCTATAGGCCCAATGTCGGTATCATCCTGTGCAATCGGGATCGCCGCCTGTTCTGGGCCAAGCGCATCGGCCAGCAGGCGTGGCAGTTTCCCCAGGGCGGGATTCGTCGGGATGAGACACCGGTGACCGCCATGTATCGGGAACTGGCAGAGGAAACCGGCCTGGAGCCTGCTGATGTGGAAGTGGTTGGTTTTACCCAAGACTGGTTGCGTTATCGTCTACCCAAGCACCTGATCCGGCGCCGTTCGGGGCCGGTATGCATTGGCCAGAAACAGGTCTGGTTTTTGGTGCGACTGGTGGGGGAGGACAGTCGGGTCCGGCTGGATGCAGCCCCCCATCCCGAGTTTGATGCCTGGCGCTGGGTGGATTACTGGTATCCCATGCGGGAAGTGGTGTTCTTCAAACGCCATGTGTATCGCCAGGCTCTACGGGAGCTGGCACCATTGTTGTTTCAGGAAAATATCCCTTCCCGTCCTGCCGAGCGGCGCTACCGCCCCCGCCGGCTCTGAGCCCTCCTGGGTCGCGGCGGCGACCCCCTTGCCGGCACCTATTCCCCATGCTCCACGTGCTTAGACGTATTGTTCTGGAGGTCAGCGCCGCCGATAACCTGACATCGGCTTTGGGCATCATTGTGCGACGGGTCAGACAGGAACTGGATATTGATGTCTGTTCCGTCTATCTGAGTGAACCCGGTGGCCAGCGGCTGTTGCTCATGGCCTCGGAAGGACTCAACCCGGACTCCATCGGTCTGGTGGAAATGTCCGCAGGCGAGGGGCTGGTGGGTCTGGTGGCGGAGCGGGCCGAACCGGTCAACCTGGAAAATGCCCCGGATCATCCCCGTTTCAAGTATTTTCCCGAAACCGGCGAGGAACGCTATCACGCCTTTCTGGGTGTGCCCATCATCCACAACCGGCGGATGCTGGGAGTGCTGGTGGTGCAGCAGCGGGAGCGGCGGCGTTTTGACGATGAGCATGTGGCTTTTCTCATTACCCTGGCTGCCCAGTTGGCCGGAGCCATCAGCCATGCGGAACTGATCGGCGAAGTGGGTCACCGACGGGAGCCTGCTCCCCAGAAAAATCTGCAAATCACCGGCATTCCGGGGGCCGCCGGAGTGGCGGTGGGACAGGGGGTTGTGGCCTATGTCCTGGCTGATCTGGATTCTGTCCCTGATCGGGATGCCGAGCATGTGCAGGAGGAGGAGCAGGCTTTTCGTGAAGCCCTGCGGGCAGTACAGGACGAACTTAATGAAATCAAGCGCCGCATGGAAGGGGTGTTGCCGGCAGAGGAACTGCTGCTGTTTGATGCCTATGTGATGATGCTGGGCAGTGACAGTCTGGTCAACGGCACGGTGGATCGTATCCGGGCGGGGAGTTGGGCGCCGTCAGCCCTGAGGGATGCGGTGCGGGAAAGCACCCGGGCTTTTGAGGATATGGATGATCCCTATCTGAGCGAGCGGGCCACCGATGTGCGGGATATCGCCCGGCGTGTTCTCATGCGTCTGCAATCCCATGTGCGCGGCCCGGAGGATTTTCCCGAGCGCACCATCCTGGTGGGTGAGGATGTCACCGCCACCCAGCTGGCCGAGGTGCCAACGGATCGTCTGGCGGGGGTGGTGTCATCCAAAGGGACCGGTTCATCCCATGTGGCCATCCTGGCCCGGGCTATGGGTGTACCTGCGGTGATGGGGGTGTCCGATCTGCCAGTGGGTCGGCTGGAAGGCCGGGAGATCGTGGTAGATGGTTACCGGGGCAGTCTCTACATCCAGCCCAGTCCCGAATTGCTGGAGCAGTTCAAGCACCTGCAAGAAGAGGAGCAGGAACTGGCGGAAGGGCTGCAGGCTCTGGCTCAGGAACCGGCCATTACCCAGGATGGCTGTGAGGTGCCGGTATATGCCAACGGCGGTCTGCTGGCGGATATCGCCCCCTCCATCCAGTCGGGCGCTGATGGCATCGGATTGTATCGCACTGAAGTGCCCTTCATGATCCGGGACCGTTTTCCCGGCGAGGAAGAGCAGTCGGAAATTTACCGGGAGGCGTTGATGTCCTTCAACCCGCGACCGGTTACCCTGCGGACTTTGGATGTGGGAGGGGACAAGGCCCTGCCGTATTTTCCGGTGGTCGAGGATAATCCCTTCCTGGGCTGGCGGGGTATCCGCATTACCCTGGATCACCCGGAAATTTTCCTGACCCAGTTGCGGGCCATGTTACGGGCCAGTCAGGGGCTGACCAATCTCCATATCCTGTTTCCCATGATCAGCTCCCTGGGAGAACTCAAAGATGCCCTGCAGCTGCTGCAGCGGGCGCGGGATGAGCTGCTGGATGAACAGCATGTCATCCCCCTGCCCAAGGTGGGGGTGATGGTGGAGGTGCCTTCGGCGGTGTATCTGGCGGAGGCCTTGGCCCGGCGGGTGGATTTTTTATCCGTAGGCACCAACGATTTGGTGCAGTACCTGTTGGCGGTAGATCGCAATAATGCCAGGGTCGCTGACCTTTACAATGCCCTGCATCCGGCGGTACTCCATGCCCTGGCCCACGCGGCCCGAGGCGCCCATCAGGCGGGCAAGCCCATCAGTGTTTGTGGCGAGATGGCCGCCGATCCTGCTTCAGTGATTTTGCTGCTGGGTATGGAAATTGATGCTTTGAGTGTGAATGTGGCTTCTCTTTCCCGGGTCAAGTGGGTGATTCGAAGTTTTTCCCGGGCGCGGGCCCGGGAATTGCTCACCCAGTGCATGACCATGGAAGACCCGGCCGCCATCCGGGCGTTGCTCAACAACGCCCTGGTACAGGCCGGGTTAGGGGGGCTGGTGCGGGCTGGTAAAGTGTAAAGGTTCTTCTGGTGCTGGATTTAGAGCCACCGGGAGAGGTGACGTTCCACCGTGTGCCAATCCATCTCGCCTATCTTCTGATAAACGATGCGCCCGTTGGGGGCGATCAGAAATGAGGTGGGCGTCAGGCGCACATCGCCGAAGGCTGCAGCCACCTCGCCGGTGGTGTCCAGTCCCACGGTATAATTGATCTCTCTCCTGCGGGCCATTTCCGCCACCTGTTCCGGTGGATCATGGGCCATGGCCACACCGATGACCTTCAGGCCTTGCTCATGGTAACGGTCGTGGAGTTCCCGCAAATGGGGAATTTCCTGGATGCAACTGATACAGGTGGTGGCCCAGAATGTGACCAGTACTGGCCTGCCTTCCAGCGAGGCCAGGTCCAGCCGGGATTGATCCAGAGTCGTCACTGTCACCCTGGGCATGGGACGCAGTCCTTCTGGTGCCAGCCACAGGGCCAGCAATCCTCCAAGTAGGACCACGACAAAGGCGCCTATCAGCAGATCTCTTGTTTTCATCATTTTGCGTTTCCGTGTTGCAAGTGCAGGGCTGTATCTTACCGGGTTGCGGCGTAAAGCCCCCGGATTTATCCGTGGGGAGGCTCAACGCATTCGACCTTAAACCGGTGGTCGTGGGCATGTATGATGAGTGCCTTGGCGAAGGGGCATCATGCCCCAGATAGAATGTTTCAAAGCTGACCGGAGATGAATGAGTGATAAGGGCAGGCATTATCGGGGCCACCGGGTATACGGGGGTTGAATTGTTGCGGCTGTTGCTGGCCCATCCGAAGGTGGAGCTGGCAGTGATTACCTCCAGGGGGAATGCCGGTGAACCGCTGGAATCCTTGTTCCCGAATTTACGCGGCCAGGGGACGTTGGTATTTCAGGCGCCTGATGTAGCGGTCCTGGCAGACTGTGATGTGGTTTTTTTTGCCACACCCCACGGCGTTGCCCATGCCATGGCCGGTGAACTGTTGGCCCGGGGCACCCGGGTGATTGACCTGTCCGCCGATTTTCGTCTCCAGGATCCGGTTTTATGGGGCCGGTGGTATGGCCAGCCTCATGGTGCCCCGGATTTGTTGCCGGAGGCGGTTTACGGTCTGCCGGAACTCAACCGTGAACCCATTGCTCAGGCCCGTTTGATTGCCGTACCCGGATGCTATCCCACGGCCATCACCCTGGGCTTCTTGCCGCTGGTGGAGCAAGGCCTGGTGGACCTGCATCGGCTGGTGGCCGATGCCAAATCCGGGGTCAGCGGCGCCGGGCGCAAGGCCCAGATGGGATCGCTGCTCTGTGAAGCCTCTGAAAATTTCAAGGCCTATGGGGTGCCGGGGCACCGGCATCTGCCGGAGATCCTGCAAACCCTGTCCATGGTTGCCGGACAGTCGCCGGGACTGACCTTTGTTCCTCATTTGCTGCCCATGATCCGTGGCATCCTGGCCACCCTCTATGCCACCCTGAACAGGTCTGATGTAGACCTTCAGGATGTGTATGAACAGCGCTATGCCCAGGCGCCTTTTGTGGACGTGATGCCCCCAGGCAGTCACCCGGAAACCCGGGGGGTGCGTGGCACGAATGTATGCCGTCTGGCAGTGCATCGGCCCGGTGATGGCGACACGGTGGTGGTGCTGGCTGCCATCGACAATCTGGTCAAGGGGGCTTCTGGCCAGGCTGTGCAAAACATGAACCTGATGCTGGGTTTTCCCGAAACCCTCGGGCTGGACACCATTGCCGTGCTGCCCTGATCACCATGGTCAGGCGGCGGGTTCGGGTGGGTCATTACCAGGTACGTTACCGTCATCCTTGGCGGGGTCCCGTTTTGACCGGTGTGGGATTGATCGTGCTGGTGCTGGCGGTGGTGATGGCCTACCGGGTGGGACATGGCCAGGGATTGATGCAGGAAGACAACCCCCAGGCGGTCAAAGCCATTGCCGGGTCGTCCATGGCGACGGACCCGGTGTATCGTCAGTTGCGACAGCGGGTTGCGGTTCTGGAAAGAACGCTGATCATCGAGCGGGAGGCTTCCGAGCAGGTACGAAGTACCCTGCATGACATGGAACAGCGCATCCATCAACTGACCGAGGAACTGGATTTTTACCGCGCCATTATTGCTCCGGAAGACCTGGAGCGCGGCCTGCACATCCATCGCGTCCGGGTCCGGCCCGATCCGGTCCGGTCTGGTGAGTACCTTTACCACGTGGTACTCACCCAGGTGCAGGGTGCCCGAATGGCTGAAGGCGTACTGCGCCTGAGCCTGAAGGGACATCAGGATGGTCAGCCGGTGCGCCATGATCATGGCGCAATCTTTCCTGACGAGACGGGGGGGCGGCCTTTTTCCTTTCGTTACTTTCAGGCGCTGGAAGGTCGTCTGGTGTTGCCGGAGGCATTGCTGCCGGAGCAATTGATTGTTCAGGCCGATCCTGCAGGTGGATTGCGGAGCACGGAACGCTCATTGCCGTGGTCGTCCCTGGTGTCATCGTCCGCTCCCTGACGGGAATCGCCACGGAGCGCTGCGGAGGGAGTCTGTATGTCGGGACGGTCTTTAGACTATACTTTCAGCCACGGCCCGGCGTTGCCACGGTCGAATCTTTAACACAATCAGGGTGAACACCTGGTCCTGCCGTCATCACGGAGAAGGTGTCGATAATGTGGTCTCGCCGCAAAAAACTCAAACCGACCCAGGTCGATACCATTGTGGGCCGTAATACGGTGATTACCGGCGATGTGAAATTTTCCGGGGGATTGCACCTGGAAGGAACGGTCCACGGCAATCTGCTGGCGGAAGATGGCGCTGAAGAATCGGTGTTGGTGCTCAATAAAGACTCCCTGGTACAGGGGCATGTGAAAGTGCCCAAGGTGATCATCAATGGCGCCGTGGAAGGTGACGTATACGCTTCGGTACATGTAGAACTGGCACCCCATGCCAAGGTCAGGGGCAATGTTCACTACACCTTGATTGAAATGGCTGCAGGTGCCGAGGTCAACGGCAGTCTGGTCAGACGGTCCGACGAACCGGCACCATCGAAACCACTGGGGCTTTTGGAGAAACAGGGACAGGAGAAAAAGCTCCGGGCGATGGACCAAGAGTTGGTTGCGGAACCGTCCCGGGAAACACCGGTCAAGTAGCATGGTACCCACCCGGCCTGTAAAGACGGGGTTTCTTGCGGAGAAATGGAGAGTCCCGCCCAATTTTCGGCGGTTGCAATACCGCAGCCGCAATTCCTCCCGCGACTGACATCGCGGGTTTCCTTGCGGAGGTTCTATGAGTGCAACTGAAGCCAGTACCGATACCATGCCCAGCCCGCTGGTGTTCACCGATTCCGCAGCGGCCAAGGTAAAGGCCCTGATCGACGAGGAAAACAACCCCGAACTCAAGCTGCGGGTCTTTGTCAGCGGCGGTGGCTGTTCCGGGTTCCAGTACGGTTTCACCTTCGATGAGGAAATCAACGAAGGAGATACCACCGTGGAGAAGGCCGGGGTGACCCTGCTCATCGATCCCATGAGCTTCCAGTACCTGATGGGGGCCGAGATCGACTACACGGAGAGCCTGGAAGGGGCGCAATTCGTAATTCGCAACCCCAATGCCACCACCACCTGTGGCTGCGGGTCTTCATTCTCCGTCTGACGGGGCCGTCGGCATGAGTCTCCCCCGGTTGCTCGCCCTGGTCCGTTTCGGCTGGTATCGCATGATGGCCCAACTGGGCCATGACACTGGCCGTTTCAATGTGGGTTACATGTATGCCAGAGGCCAGGGCGTCCGGCAGGATGATGTGGAGGCGGTCCGCTGGTACCAGATGGCCGCCAAAAACGGAGATCTCAATGCCCAGACCAACCTGGCGCTGATGTACGTCCAGGGGCGGGGGGTGGATAAGGATGAGGTCCAGGCCCTGAACTGGTACCAGCAGGCAGCGGAGCAGGGCAGTACCCGTGCCCAGTGCAATCTGGCCTATCTGTACCTGCACGGTATCGGCACGGACCCGGACGCCGCCCGGGCCGCCCATTGGTACCGGATGGCGGCGGATCTGGAAAATCCCGCGGCCCAGTCCGATCTGGGGGTGTTGTATGCCAATGGTCGTGGGGTTCCCCGGGATCTGGTTCAGGCCTATATGTGGACACAGCTGGCTGCCTTTCAGGGGTACGCCCAGGCCGAGAAAAACCTTGCCCAATATGCCGCCGACATGACGCCGGAACAGATCGAGACGGCTCGTGGGCTGGCCCGGGACTGGGATGCGGAGACCTCCCTGGCCCAGGCCCGATCAATGGCCGCGGAATCGACGACGATACCGGCCCGGGAAACCTGATACCCCTTGCCGTCAAGCCATGCCCCGTCAAGGGGCATGAATCCCCCCCAGCATCACGGCTCTGGACGCCCCGGTCACCGCGGGCAGGTTGCCCGTGCGGCCTTGCATGCGTTCCCTGGCCAGCCAGGCAAAGGTCATGGCCTCCACCCAGTCCGGGTCCAGCCCGTGGTGGCTGGAGGACTCCACGATGCGGGGTGACAAATGTGCCCGTAGACGCGCCATCAGGGCCCCATTGTGTACACCGCCGCCGCAGACGATCACCCTTGTGGCGTCGGGGGCATGGGACTGGATGGCCCGGGCAATGCTCATGGCCGTGAATTCCAGCAGGCTGCGCTGAACATCCGCTGCCGACACTCCCGGGCAGGTCGCCAGGTGGGCCTGAAGCCAGGTGGGGCTGAAGTATTCCGTTCCCGTGCTCTTGGGCGGGGCCAGGTCCAGGTAGGGGTCTGCCATCCAGCGGGCCAGCAAGGCGTCCGACACCTGTCCGGTCATGGCCCAATCACCGTTTTCATCGTGCCACACCTGTCGATGGTGACGGATCCAGTGATCCATCAGAGTGTTGGCCGGCCCGGTATCAAAGCCGAGCACCGGGGCCTGGGCCGAGGCCGGCAGGCAGGTGATGTTGGCGATTCCGCCCAGATTGAGTACCACGCGATTCTCCCTGGGATGGTGCAGCACGGCCCGGTGAAAGGCCGGTACCAGCGGCGCGCCCTGGCCGCCGACGGCCATGTCGGCGGTACGAAAATCCGCCACCACGGTCAGGCCGGTGGCCTGGGCGATCCGGGCCGGACTGCCGATCTGCAGGGTGAAGGGCGGATGGGCGTCCGGTCGATGCCGTACCGTCTGTCCGTGGCTGCCGATGGCCGTGATGGTGCTGGCGGGTACCCGCGCCCACTCCAGTAGTGATAGGGTGGCGTCGGCCATCAGGTCGCCGGTCAGGGCGTCCAGGCGTCCGAAATCATCCAGATTGCCGCGCCAGTCCGGCGCCGCCAGTGTCCTCAAGTCCTGTCGCAATGTCTCGGGGAATGGGTGCGCAATAGCCATCAGGCATTGGGGTCCGTCGGCGTTGAATTCCACCAGGGCGGCATCCACGGCATCCATGCTGGTGCCCGAGATCAGTCCGATATAGCGTTCGGTCATGCAGGTTCTCTTGCAGATTCAGGGGACGGGGCCGTGTGCCGGACCGTTTCTTTGGTTATCATCGCTCTCCATCCCGATGTCAAATCAACATCCTGATATACGCATTCACTAGAGACAGGAAATGACTGAAGTTTCAGAACAGATCGAGCATATTCGTCGTGGCTGTCATGAACTCCTGCTGGAAGAGGAACTGCGGGAGAAGCTCAAGGCCGGGCGCCCCCTGAAGATCAAGGCCGGTTTTGATCCCACGGCACCCGATCTGCACCTGGGACATACGGTGCTGCTCAACAAGCTGCGTCAGTTCCAGGACCTGGGGCATGAGGCCATCTTTCTGATCGGTGACTTCACCGGCATGATTGGTGACCCCAGTGGCAAGAACAGCACCCGTCCTCCACTGACGCCGGAGCAGGTGGCCGAGAATGCCCGCACCTATCAGGAGCAGATCTTCAAGATCCTGGACCCGGAGCGGACGCGGGTCACGTTCAATTCCGCCTGGATGGGTAAGCTCAGTGCCGCCGACATGATCCAGCTGGCGGCTCGTCACACCGTGGCGCGAATGCTGGAACGGGATGATTTCCACAAACGCTACACCGCGGGTCAGCCCATTGCCATTCATGAATTCCTCTACCCGCTGATCCAGGGCTATGACTCGGTGCAGTTGCAGTCCGACGTGGAACTGGGCGGGACCGATCAGAAGTTCAATCTTCTCATGGGGCGAGAATTGCAGAAGCAGTATGGCCAGTCGCCCCAGGTGGTGCTGACCATGCCCATTCTGGAAGGGCTGGATGGGGTGCAGAAGATGTCCAAGTCCCTGGGTAACTACATTGGGATCACCGAGGCGCCCGAGGAGATGTTCGGCAAGATCATGTCCGTGTCCGACGAACTCATGTGGCGGTACTTCGAGCTGCTGTCCTTCCGGCCGATGGCGGAGATCGAAGGTTTCCGCGGCGCGGTGGCCGAGGGCGCCAATCCCCGCGATATCAAGTTCCTGCTGGGCGAGGAACTGGTGGGCCGGTTCCATGATGCCGCGTCCGCGGCCCGGGCAAAACAGGCTTTCATCGAGCGGTTCCAGAAGGGCGCGATGCCCGACGACATCGAGACCGTCACGGTGTCTGCGCCGGGGGGCGCCTTGCCGCTGGCGAACCTGCTCAAGGAAGCGGGTCTGGTGTCCAGCACCTCCGAGGCGATGCGCATGATCCGCCAGGGGGCGGTACGGATCGACGGTGAGCGTGTGGACGATGCCGGCATCCAGGTGCAGGCCGGCAGTGAAGCGGTCTATCAGGTGGGCAAGCGCCGTTTTGCACGGGTATCACTGGGCTGACTTCATCCGGGTGGGTGCAATAAGCCCCTTTCCCCTTGGGGGAGAGGGGTTGGAGGGAGTGGGGAAGGGCGTGTCCAGGGTTGTATGCTGAGGGCACATTTCTCAAGTCCTTGAAAATATTTATTTTTTGAATAAATTTCAAAAAAGTTTCAAAAAGGGAGTTGACGGGAAAACTGAGGGGCCTATAATGCGCGCTCTCCAACGGCGAGACGGTCTGAACCGAAACGCAGTT
>NZ_FOFO01000029.1 GCF_900110965.1 Ectothiorhodospira magna | reverse complement strand
GCCTTGGCGACGAGTAACCGTGCCTTGGCCCGATTGGCGCTGCCTTTCTGGCAGCGGGAGAGGGCTTTCTGCTTGCGCTTGAGGTTCTGCTGCGCCCGCTTGAGAAAGCGAGGGTTTTCGATCTTGCGGCCGTTGGAGTCAATGGCCAGATGGGACAGCCCCATATCCAGGCCAACGATCTTGGCGGCATCAACGTCTTTCAGCGGTGCCGGGGCGGCCTGCTCTGTTTCAAACAGCAAGGAGGCGTAGTGCTTGCCGGTGACGGTGCGGGTCAGGGTGATGCTTTTCAGTGTGCCCTCGACCTTCCGGTGCACCCTGGCCCTGATCGGTCCAAGCTTGGGCACCTTGATCCAGTCGTCGCCGGCCTTGACGCCGACACAGTGATAGCTGGACTGTTTGCCCCGCTTGCTCTTGAAGCTCGGATAGCCGGCCTTCTGCTGGGGATCGAAGAAGCATTGGAAGGCATGATCCAGGTTCAGGCATGCCTGCTGGAGGGCCATGGAATCCGCGTCTTTGAGCCAGCTATACTTGCGCGATTTCTTGGCGACCGGCAACAGCTTCTTGATGTCGTGTTTGGCGCTCAACGACTGGCCGTGGTGTTGGTAGCGATGGGATATGATGCGAAGGCCGGTGTTATAGACAAAGCGCACCGCGCCGAACTGGTAGTTCAGAAATGCCGCCTGTTCGGTCGTGGGGTAGATGCGTATCTTTGTGGCCTTCAGCATGTCAGTGCTCGCTGCTACAATAGCCATAGATTAAAAGCTATAACGGGGGATTTCAAGTGAGTGCGGATGCGTCTACCGACGAGGGCGGCACAGCGTCACAACGTTGAAAGCCTATGTTCAGGGGCAGAAGACACAAAAATAGGGCCGCCTGCGCGGCCCCCGCTGACCTCCCCGCCCGAGTGGGCGAGGGTTCACGCGGGTTTTTGCTGAGATTGTCGCAAAACAAGATATTGTCATTGGCACCAGGCCAGTGGCTGCCCCGCGAAGAGATGGAGCAAGCCTTCAACGAGCAATTCCCGGACCGCTACAGCCCGGCCATGCTCAAATCCCTGGCCCAAAACGTCAACGGCACCTGGACCCACGCCGGCTATCTGGAAGGGCGCAATAAAAAACACCGCACCGAGCCCGACATTCGCCCGGCCAACATCGCCTTTGCGCTGTTTCTTGGCTATCTGCAAGGCGCCACTGGCAACCGCCTGTTCAACACCGAATGGACCAAACTGTTTGGCTGCCGTCTGGAACACCTGCTGGAACTGGCCCGACAGGCCAGCCACGCCGGCCTTTTGAATTTCAAACACGCCAGCGACGTCGTGGAGATCACCTTTCCCGACTACCTGACCCAGGAAGAGGAGGGTTGGCTGCATGAGTAACCGGCTAAACCGTCTGCTGAAGAGCTACAGCGACCACATCAGCCTGCCATGGATCAGCGGCCTGGCCCATGAGCAGCGGGTGCTCTTCGCCGTCTACCACAAGGAAGACGAACTCAAGCTGCGCGCCCGCATCGAAGAATTTCGTCTGGCCACGGAGAGCGCCGGCCACCCCTGGCTGGCGCTGGACGTCACCCGGCTGTTTCCGGAATGGATGGCGCGGCAAAAGTACCGTGAAGATTACTTCGAAGACCCGGACAGTCTGACCCCGAAATACAACACCTTTGCCCGCCAGTCGGTCACCGCACTGGCCGAACGCATCCAGGATCAAGCCGACAGCAATACCCTGGTGGCCCTGATCGGCTGCGGCACCCTGTTCGGATTTGCGTCGGTCTCCGATTTTGTCAAGCAACTGGCCGAGCATGTGCCGGGGCGCCTATTGGTGCTGTTCCCCGGGGAATACGTCAACAATACCTACCGCTTGCTGGACGCCCGCGATGGCTGGGGCTACCAGGCCACGGCCATTACCGCGGACAACTGAACACCGGCACCCATTGCCGATTTGAATGAATGGCGCCCATGCGCACAGGGAGACCCTGGCTTGAACCGAATCCTGATCCTGGAAGATGAAGCGGTGATCCGCCGCGCCCTGCGGCGTCTTCTGGAACACGAAGGCTACCGCATCGATGAGGCGGCCTGTATCGCCCAGGCCCGTCAATGCTGCCGGGACACCCCGCCGGATCTGCTGATCTGTGATTTGCGCCTGCCCGATGGGGAAGGCATCGAAATGCTGGGGCATTGCGGCGATGCTCCGGTACTCATCATGACCAGCTACGCCAGCGTCCGTTCCGCAGTGGAAGCCATGAAACAGGGGGCAGCGGATTATATCGCCAAACCCTTTGACCATGACGAAATGCTGCTTTGTGTGGCCCGTTTGCTCAAACAGCAGCAACTGACCGGGGAGCAGGCCCAGTCGCGTCCGGAGCCGACAGGGGCAATGACCGACATGGTGGGGGACTCACCCGCCATGCAGCAGATCTGCAGAACCCTGGAAAAAGTCTCTCCCACCGATGCCACGGTACTGATCCGGGGAGAATCGGGCACAGGCAAGGAACTGGTGGCCAGGGCCATTCATCGCCAGAGTCGACGGGCCCAGGCCCCCCTGATCTCGGTCAACTGTGCAGCCATTCCCGAGGGTCTGCTGGAATCGGAGCTGTTTGGCCATGAAAAAGGCGCCTTTACCGGTGCCGCCCAGCGCCGTCAGGGGCTGGCGGAAGCAGCCAACGGCGGCACCCTGTTTCTGGACGAAATCGGCGAACTGACCCCTGCGGCCCAATCCCGTCTGCTGCGGGTGCTGCAGGATGGTGAAATTCGTCGGGTAGGGGCCAACAGCAGCCACAAGGTCGACCTGCGCCTGCTGGCGGCCACCCACCGGGATCTGGAACAGATGGTGCGGGAAGGGCATTTCCGTGAAGACCTCTACTACCGGCTCAAGGTGATGGAAATCACCCTGCCCCCCCTGCGGGACCGGCTGGAAGATTTGCCCCAATTGGCCAGTTTTTTGCTGGACAAGGCCTGCCAACGGTTGCGGCAGACGCCGGTGACCCTGGCGCCCGCAGCCCTGGCAGCATTGCAGGCTCACCGCTGGCCCGGCAATGTGCGGGAACTGGAAAATGCCCTGGAGCGTGCGGTGATCCTGGCGGATGGCGACACCATTGCCGCCGAACATCTGGGGCTGACCCCCGGCCCCACCCAGGACATGGCACCTGACACCAGCCTGGAAGACTATTTCCGCCGCTTTGTGCTGGAAAATCAGGCCCGGATGACGGAAACAGAACTGGCCCGGCGACTGGGTATCAGCCGCAAGGCCCTTTGGGAACGGCGTCAGCGCATGGGCATACCCCGCCCCAGGGCATGACCCTGTTACTTTGGGTAACAGCCGTTACCCGAGGTAACAACCCGCTGGGGCAGCCACGATCCAAGCCTTTGTTTTAAAAGGGAACAAAAAAACGGCATGATTCATGCTTCGATGGAGGTCGAGACCACGGCCATCCATGCCCATCATGCAGACAGAATCCGGTAACAACCCAGACCGACATCAGGGCGTCCTCATCCCCGTGATGGAATTTCTGGGCCGCCACGAACCCTTTGCCCGCATGGACCCAGTACATCTGGAATTTATGGCCAAGCGCCTGCGCCTGGTGTTCCATGCCCGTGACGAACAGATCCTCACCCCCCAGTCCGGCCCGGTAGACCGGTTTTTCATCGTCAAGCAAGGCCGGGTATTGGGAGAATCCCTGGACAGTAACGGCAACCCCATCAGCACCGCCTGGGTGCTGGCACCGGGGGAATGCTTTCCCATCGGTGCCCTGCTGGCCCGCCGGCCCGTAAAAACCCGTTACCGGGCCGCCGAGGATACCTTCTGTTTCGAGATGGACCGGGACGATTTCAATCATCTGCTCAAGATGTGCCCCGAATTTCATGATTTTTGTACCCGGCGACTGGCCAGCCTGCTGGATACGGTACAACGCCATGTGCAGTTCAGCACCGCCTCGGGACTGGGGGGGGATACCTCCCTGAACACCACCCTGGGGGAGCGCATCAACCGCCCGCCGATCACCTTTCGGCCCGAAGCCAGTATCCGCCAGGCACTCCAGGCCATGCAGGACGAACGGATCGGCAGTGTCATCGTCACCGATGACGAACAAAGGCCCCTGGGGGTATTTACCCTTCACGATCTGCTCAAGCGGGTGGCCTTGCCTGAAGTGGGGCTGGACCAGCCGATCAGTGCCGTCATGACCCCCGATCCGGTCACCCTGCCCTCCACAGCCTTTGCTTTTGAAGCCGCCATGCTGATGGCCAGTCACGGCTTTCATCATCTTTGCATCGTCGACCGGGGCCGGCTGCGGGGAGTGATCTCCGAAGGTGATCTGTTTTCCTTGCAGCGGGTGAGTCTGGCCAATCTGGGGCGATCCATGAGCCAGGCGGAGGATGTGGAAGCCCTGGCCCGGCTGGGCACCGACGTGCACCAGCTCATCGGACAGATGATTGCCCAGGGGGTGCGGGTGGACCAGATCACCCAGATCATCGCCATGCTCAACGACCAGCTTACCCGGCGCATCATTACCCTGTGTCTGCAGCAGGCCGGCGGTGATATTCCCGAATTTGACTGGCTCTCCTTTGGCAGTGAGGGGCGTCAGGAACAAACCCTCAAGACCGACCAGGACAACGGCATGTTGTTCCTGCCCCAGGACGGCATGACCGCCGACCAGATTCGCGCCCGGCTGCTGCCCCTGGCAGAACAGATCAACGAGGCATTGCGCATCTGCGGCTTCCCCCTGTGCCGGGGACGGGTCATGGCCAACAATCCGGAATGCTGTCTGAGCCTGGATGAATGGCGCACCCGGTTTTCCCGCTGGATTGAACAGGGCACCCCCGAGCATCTGCTCAAGGCAAACATTTATTTCGATTTTCGGGTGCTCTACGGCGGCGAGCAGCCGGGAGCCGGTCTGCGGGCCTGGTTTTTGGAAAAAACTTCCAAAAACAGCCGGTTCCGCCGTCAGATGGCCGAAAATGCCCTGCGCCTGCGGCCCCCGTTGGGGTTTTTTGGCGATTTCAAGGTCACTTCCGGCGATGGCCGCCATCCCCGCAGTCTGGACCTCAAGGTCAATGGCACCACGCCGTTTGTTGACGTGGCCCGCATCTTTGCCCTGGCCCTGGAAATGCCTGACAGCAACACCACCCGCCGCTTTGAGGCCTGTGTCGAGGCTGGCGTGATGCAGCGGGAAGATGTGGCAGCCTGGCTCAATGCCTACCACTACATTCTGCTGCTGCGGATGCGCAACCATCACGAGCAGGCCCAGGCCGGCCAACCGCTGAGCAATTTCATCAATCCCGAGCGCCTGGATGAATTGGAGCGACGGATTCTCAAGGAATCCTTCCGGCAGATCCGCAAGCTGCAATCACGCCTGGCGCTGGAATATCAGTTGTAGATCAGGGCAGCCCAGATCAGGGGCAGCGTCCATAGCCTGGAACAGCACAAGACACCCAACCCCTTGATGCACGCTTCAAGATGGAGGCAATACCACATGCAGTCTGACCCTAACCCGGCATACCGAATGTATCGGAGGAGTTCATAATGAGTGAAAAAATGAGAGATCTTCTAAAAAAGATCCTGGCTGAAGAAACCAGTATCAGCGCCAAAACCAAGGAGCAGATCCAACAGACCCTGGCATCCGCCGGCAGCCAGTCCGAGCAGAGAAGCGCCTACTGGAAGGCCAACCTGAATATCCTCGGCTGGTGTCTGACGGTGTGGTTCATTGCCGGCTTCCTGTTGCCCATCTTCATGGTGGACGCGCTCAACACCATGTCCATCGGCGGCTATCCGCTGGGCTTCTGGATGGCGCAGCAAGGCTCCATCTACACCTTCCTGGTGCTGATCTTCTTCTATGCCTGGTGGATGAACCGCCTGGACAAGAAGTTCGACGTCCACGAAGAATGATAACGACTGGGGGATAATTCGATGGATCTTAAATTAATGATTTACCTGGTGGTCGGTGCCACCTTTGTCGTCTATATAGGCATCGCCATCTGGGCCCGGGCCGGCAGCACCGGGGAATTCTATGTGGCGGGCAAGGGGGTCAACCCGATTGCCAACGGCATGGCCACGGCGGCCGACTGGATGTCCGCGGCCTCGTTCATCTCCATGGCGGGCCTGATCGCCTTTTTGGGTTACAGCGGCTCGGTCTACCTGATGGGGTGGACCGGTGGCTACGTGCTGATGGCCCTGCTGCTGGCACCGTACCTGCGCAAGTTCGGCAAGTTCACGGTGCCCCAGTTCGTGGGGGATCGATTCTACTCCAACGGTGCGCGCATCGTGGCGGTGATCTGCCTGCTCATCATCTCCATCACCTACGTGATCGGGCAGATGCGCGGCGTGGGGATTGCCTTCTCCCGCTTCCTGGAAGTGGACATCCTCTGGGGTCTGATCGCCGGCATGAGCATCGTGTTCGTGTACGCCGTACTCGGCGGCATGAAGGGCATCACCTACACCCAGATTGCCCAGTATGTGGTGCTGATTTTTGCCTACACTGTCCCTGCGGTGTTCATTTCCATTCAGCTCACCGGTCACTTCCTGCCCCAGACCGGTCTGGGCGCCACCCTGTCCAGCGACGACAGCCGTTACCTGCTTGAAGCCCTGGATGGCATGATGGTGGACCTGGGATTTGCTGAATACACCACCAATGCCACGTTCAGTACCTTGAATATGTTCCTGTTGACCATGGCGCTGATGATCGGTACCGCTGGTCTGCCCCATGTGATCATTCGCTTCTTTACCGTGCCCCGGGTACGGGACGCCCGTAAGTCCGCCGGCTGGGCCCTGATCTTCATCGCCCTGCTCTACACCACCGCTCCGGCTGTGGGTGCCATGGCCATGTACAACCTGGTGAACACCCTCTACCCCGGCGGTGTGGGCAACGTCAGCGAAGCCATGGTCTACGACGAGCGTCCGGACTGGATGCGCACCTGGGAAAACACCGGCCTGCTGCAGTTTGATGACAAGAACGAAGATGGCCGTATTCAGTACTACAACCAGAACAACCCGCCGGCCTTCGTGGCAGAAAACGACCTGCAGGGTGATGAACTGGTACGTCTGGACCGTGACATCATGGTGCTGGCCAACCCGGAAATTGCCAGCCTGCCCAACTGGGTGATCGCGCTGGTGGCAGCCGGGGGTATCGCAGCGGCCCTGTCCACTGCGGCGGGTCTGTTGCTGGCCATTTCCTCGGCCATCTCCCATGACCTGCTCAAGGGGGTGTTCATGCCCAAGATCTCGGAAAAGAACGAGCTCATGGCAGGACGCATCTCCATGGCAGCGGCCATCCTCCTGGCCGGTTATCTGGGGCTTAATCCACCAGGCTTTGCGGCGGAAGTGGTGGCATTGGCCTTCGGTCTGGCGGCATCCTCCCTGTTCCCCGTGCTGATGCTGGGCATCTTCTACAAGCGGATGAACAAGGAAGGCGCCATCGCCGGCATGCTCACCGGTCTGATCACCACCCTGCTGTATATCTTCCTGTACAAGGGCTGGTTCTTCATTCCGGGGACCAATTTGCTGGCGGATGACCCCAGTGGATGGATCCTGGGTATCTCGCCCCAGGGCTTTGGTACCATCGGTGCGGTGCTGAACGTCACTGTGGCACTGATCGTCTGCAAGCTGACGGCCCCGCCGCCCAAGGAAATTCAGGAACTGGTAGAAAGCGTGCGTGTACCCCGCGCCGATACCGCCTGATCTTCCACCCAACCGGGGGCCTGCTTTGCGGGCCCCTTTCCACACAATCGATCAAGATGTCTGTGCCGGCGTCATGCCCAAAAGCGTGGCGCCCACACAGACTGCTTGTTTGTCACCCGATCGGAGCGATGGCCAGAACGATGTCGGATGGGCATGATATGGGGTTTCCCCGCACCAGCCCGGAAGACGAGACGGATGGATGTAAAGACGCTGATCGTTCAGGTCAAGGAGGCTGAGTCACGACACGATCTTGAACAACTGGGACAGCAACTTCCGGTACTGCAGATTCATCTGATCCGCACCGGGGCCGATGCCCATGTACTGGGACATGCCATCTCTGACCTGGCAGATGCCTTCACGGGGCGCTTTATCCAGTTGGCAGAGATGGCCCTGGGACCACCGCCCATGCCCTATGCCTGGGTTGCCTGCGGCTCCCAGGGGCGTCGGGAGCAAACTGTACACACAGACCAGGACAATGCCTTGATCCTGGCGGCGCCGGTGGATCGGGCCAGCAGCCATTATTACGGTCAACTGGCAGAACAGGTGACCACAGGCCTGGATCACTGCGGATTTACCCAATGTGCCGGGGCGGTGATGGCCCGTAATCCCCGATGGCGTCAACCCCTGGATGTCTGGGAAGCCCGTTTCAGGGACTGGATCAAACAACCGGAACGGCAGTCGGTGATGCTGGCCCAGAATTTTCTGGACCTGCGAACCATCCACGGAGATCGCACACTGCTGGAACATTGGCATCATCGGGTGCTTGCCCTGGCCCGGCAACATACGGGATTCATGGCAGCCCTGGCCCTGGAAGCCCTGCGGGACCGCCCCCCTCGCTGGCTGCCCGGCGGCACCCTGTTTCGGTGGACTGGAGGGTCATCCATGCTCAATATCAAGCGGGCCGGTATCATTCCCGTGGTGAGCCTGGCCCGCCTGCTGGCCCTGACCGATGGGGTCATGGTCCGGAGCACCCGGGAGCGGCTCCAGGCGGCCATGGCCTGTGGGCGTCTGAGTGAAGCCGGTGGCCGGGACTTGATCGCCGCCTGGGACTGGATGACCCTGATACGCGCCCGGCGCCAGGTTGATGATCTGACCCAGGGCCGGCCACCGGATAATCGCCTGGATATGGCAGCCTTGCCCCGGCAAGACCGCCACCGGCTGCGGGCAGCATTTCAGGTGGTGCGGCTCATTCAAGACACTACGGGTCGCCGGGTCGCCAGTTTTTTGCTTCAATAGGGTGCGTCGCTGCACACAAATGTAGCAGTAAACATAACTGCAGGTTATGCTGAACCCGGCACCCAGGGGCGCAAGGTGGCGACAGAATACGGGCAGTACGGTCTGTGGCAACCGCAACACAATTTTTGACCATCCCCAAAAATAGGGGGTGAGCGATGTTTCAGAGGTTTTTTTGAGGAGGAACCCATGTCGGAAGTAAATATTCGCCAAGTACCCAATGACTTCGCCGCCAGCGCTCATGTCAACCTGGAACAGTACGAGTCCATGTACCGCCGGTCGATACAGGACCCCAACACCTTCTGGGCCGAACAGGCCAAGACCTACCTGGACTGGTTCCAGCCCTGGGATTCCGTGCTGGAAGGCAACTTCGAGGGCGAAGCCCGGGTCACCTGGTTCAAGGGCGGCAAGCTGAACGTGGCCCACAACTGCCTGGACCGCCACCTGGATACCCGGGGTGACCAGGCCGCCATCATCTGGGAAGGCGACGATCCTTCCGAAGACCGCACCATCACCTACCGTGAACTGCACGCCGAGGTCTGCAAGTTCGCCAACGTGCTCAAGGCCAAGGGCGTCAGCAAGGGTGATCGGGTCTCCATCTACCTGCCCATGATCCCCGAAGCCGCCGTGGCCATGCTGGCCTGCGCCCGCATCGGCGCCGTGCACTCCATCGTCTTCGGCGGCTTCTCTCCGGATGCCCTGCGGGACCGGATCCAGGACGCCGAGGCCAAGGTGGTCATCACCTCCGACCAGAGCCTGCGCGGCGGCCGCAAGGTGCCCCTGAAGGGCAACGCGGACAAGGCCGCGGCCCAGTGCCCCAGCATCAGCACCATGGTCGTGGTCAAGCGCGGCGGCGAACCGGTGGAATGGAAGGAAGGCCGTGACGTGTGGTACCACGAGGAAGTGGCCGCCGCCGCCGCCGACTGCCCCGCCGAGCCGATGGACGCCGAAGATCCGCTGTTCATCCTCTACACCTCCGGCTCCACCGGCAAGCCCAAGGGCGTCATGCACACCACCGGCGGCTATCTGCTGCAGGCAGCCATGACCCACAAGCTGGTGTTCGACTACAAGGACGGCGAAGTCTACTGGTGCACCGCCGACGTGGGCTGGGTCACCGGTCACAGCTACATCATCTACGGCCCGCTGGCCAACGGCGCCAAGAGCCTGATGTTCGAAGGCGTGCCCAACTATCCGGACAACGGCCGTTTCTGGCAGGTGTGCGACAAGCACAACGTCGCCACTTTCTACACCGCTCCCACTGCCATCCGCATGCTGATGGGTGCCGGCGACGAATTCGTCACCAAGCACCAGCGCTCCACCCTGCGCCTGCTGGGCACCGTGGGCGAGCCCATCAACCCGGAGGCCTGGGAGTGGTATCACCGGGTCGTGGGTGACGGCCGCTGCCCCATCGTCGATACCTGGTGGCAGACCGAGACCGGCGCCCACATGATCGTCAACCTGCCGGGTGCCGTGGACATGAAGCCCGGCTCCGCCACCAAGCCCTTCTTCGGCGTGGAGCCCCTGCTGGTGGACGACCAGGGCAACGAGATCACCGAGACCCCGGCGGAAGGCAACCTGTGCATCAGAAATCCCTGGCCGAGCATGATGCGCAGCCTGTGGGGTGATCACAAGCGTTTCGTCGAGACCTACTTCAAGATGTACCCAGGTCTGTACTTCACCGGTGACGGCGCCCGTCGTGACGAAGGTGGTGACTACTGGATCACCGGTCGCGTGGACGATGTGCTCAACGTCTCCGGTCACCGCCTGGGCACCGCCGAGATCGAATCCGCCCTGGTGCTGCATCCCAAGGTGGCCGAGGCCGCGGTGGTGGGCTATCCCCACGACATCACCGGTCAGGGCATCTACGCCTACGTCACCCTGATGGCGGGCGAGGAAGGCGACAAGGCCCTGGCCGATGAACTGGTGAAGCTGGTGCGCACCGAGATCGGGCCGATTGCCAAGATCAACCTGATCCAGTTCGCCCCCAGCCTGCCCAAGACCCGTTCGGGCAAGATCATGCGCCGCATCCTGCGCAAGATCGCCGCCAACGAACTGGAGAACCTGGGGGATACCTCCACCCTGGCTGATCCGGAAGTGGTGAACGTCCTGATCGACAACCGCCTGAACAAGTAATTCCGTTCAGGCATCAGGGATGACCTGCGGGGGCATGGCATCGCCATGCCCCCGTGCTTGTTTATGGGACCCGCTTCAATCGCTCCAACGGTCCCGCAGACTGGCCCGATGCCATCGTAGCCACTGCAGGGCGATGAGGGTCATGGCGTTATCCACCTGCATCCGGTCCAGCCGGTCGAAGGCCTCCTCCGCGGGCAGCACATGAACCCGGATATCCTCCCCCTCATGGGCCAACCCGTGAATCCCACCCACGTCCGACAGATCCGCCTGCCCCACAAACAGGGCAATCCGCTCTGAGCAGCCTCCAGGAGTGGAATGATAGTCATGGATATGAATCAGCGCCTGCAACTGGCAACCGGCTTCTTCCATCGCCTCCCGCCGGGCCACCGCCTCGGCCTGTTCTCCGGTATCCATGACACCGGCAACAATTTCCATCAACCAGGGGCCATGAGGTGAATCCACCGCCCCCACACGGAACTGCTCTACCAGCAGCACCTCATCCCGCAGGGGATCATAGGGCAGCACCCCCACCGCATGGCCCCGATCCAGCACTTCCCGCTCGATGACCAGCGGGTCGCCACCGGCAAAACGACCATGGGCGATACGCAGACGCCGCAGGCGGAAAAAGCCCCGATAGAGGTCTTCGGACTTGAGTATTTCCCATTTCATGCAATCATAACCCCATGGACAGCAAGGATACCGGCGCACATTTATGAAAGACCTGCTCACATTACTGGAATCCCTGATCGGCCGCGAGGCCACGGTGGACGGCATCCACTGCGAGGTGATCGAAATTCTGGAGGCCGGCCCCCGGGTGGTGGTGGGCCAGATGGACGGCGACCATGTGATCCAGCCGGACCAACATGGGGAACCCCACCGGCGGGTACTGCAGACCTTCACCCTGCCGGTACTCAATGACCAGGCCACCGACATTCATCCCGTGATCGCGGCGATGGCAGGAGAGCCTCTGTCGGGCCGGATCCGGGAGGCGCTGCAGGCAGAACATCGGCTACCGTGAGTCCTGCCGTGGACACCCTGTGTGGCAATACCAGGGAACATCTGCCAATGATTGCTGATCCAACCCTCAAGTCTGCGGTTAATCTGCCGACTTCCTGACTGAGGGGCCTTTTGCAGGTGCCTCGGACATTCATAACCCAAAGGTGTTTTATTATGGACGTCAACGCAGTTGCCAATCTGGCCACCCAGATGTCCCAGCAACAACTGAACCAGGATCTGGGCATGGCAGTCCTCAAAAAGGCCATGGACACCCAGGCCCAAAGCGCCCTGGCCCTGGTGGAGGCCCTGCCGGATGCCGGCAGCACCGCACTCCCTCCCAATCTGGGTAATACCATCAATACCACAGCCTGAACCTCCCCTATCAGGCCCTGGGGGCCGGGTTGCCCGGCCCCTTCCATCCCGCAAATTCCCACATTCCCTGCCCGCCCTTGGGCAACTTCCAGTCACAAGCGGCGCAAGTTTGGTTACCATCGTCAATATCTATCGACCATCTTGCCGAGGCGAGGATGTTCTTTAAGAAACTTCGCAACATGCTGTTCCGGGGACATCCACTGGAACCCGGCACCACATCCTCGCCCCCCCTGCAGGACTCCCTGCAGGAAAAGCGGTTGCAACTGGCCACCGAAGTGGCGGGGCTGGGGATCTGGGATTACGATATCGAGCACGACCGCCTGCTCTGGGATTCCCAGATGCACACCCTCTACGGCGTCGACCCGAAGGATTTCAAGGGCCGGTTCGAGGATTGGGCGGCCCTGGTGCTCCCCGATGACCTGCCCTCGACCCAGGCCGCTTTCCAGAATCTGATCCAGCAAGACACCCCCTTTGATGTACAGATCCGCGTCCGCCGCCCCCGCGATGGAGACATTCGTACCCTGCGCGGTCTGGCCCGGGTCATCCGCGACCAACAGGGCCGGGCCACCCGGGTGGTGGGGGTCAACGAGGATATATCCCAGCTCAAACAGGCCCAGCAGGCCATCAAGGATCGAGAAGAATGGTTGCAACGACTGGCCGCCCAGAGCCGCACTGTCACCTGGGAGGTGGATGCCCAGGGCCTCTACGTCTATGTCAGTCAGGTGGCAAAAGCCGTCTGGGGCTACGACCCGGAGGAACTGGTGGGCCGGGTCCGGTTCTACGAATTGCACCCGGCAGAGGGTCGCGAAGACTTCAAGGCCCAGGCCTTTCAAGCCTTTGACCGCAGAGAAATACTCCAGGGATACATCAATCCCATGATGCACAAGCAGGGGCACATGCTCTGGATGTCCACCCACGGTTTCCCACTGGTGGATGGACAGGGCATCCTTCTGGGCTATCGGGGCAGCGACCTGGATATCACCGAGGCCACCCATGCCCGACAGGCCCTGGAGAACGAGCGGGAGCGCTTCCGGGGCATTTTCGAAAAAACCGGCAGTGGCGTGGCTGTTTACCAGCCAGTGGATGGGGGACAGGATTTCATCTTCACCGACTACAACCCCACTGCCGAGCGGATGGATCAGACCCGCCGGGAGGACGTGATCGGGCGGCGGGTGACGGCGTGCTTTCCCGGCGTTGAAGCCATGGGGCTGCTGGACGTGTTTCGCCAGGTGGCCCGAACCGGGGAGTCGGTCTATCTGCCCACCGCCTTCTACAATGACGGCCAACTCATGGCCTGGCGGGAAAATACCGTCTTCAGACTATCTTCCGGCGAGGTGGTGGCCGTCTACAATGACCTGACCCACATCAAACAGGCCCAGGAAACCGCCGAGCGGGCCAATCAGGCCAAGAGCCAGTTCCTGGCCAACATGAGCCATGAAATCCGCACCCCCATGAATGCGGTGATCGGGCTGAGCGAACTGTTACTGGACACCCCCCTGACCCACAAGCAGCGGGATTATCTGGGCAAGATCCGGGACTCCTCCCGCATGCTCCTGGGCATCATCAACGACATCCTGGATTACTCCAAGATCGAGGCCGGCAAGCTGGAACTGGACTGTCAGCCATTTCGTATCGAAGATCTGCTCGATCAGATGCGCACCCTGTTTGCCCCGGCAGCCGATGAGGCAGGCATCGAACTGGTCTTTGAACTGAACATCCGGGAACCGGCCATCGTCAAGGGGGATGCCCTGCGTCTGGGACAGGTGCTGACCAATCTGTTGGGTAACGCCATCAAATTTACCGAGCAGGGACAGGTGATGCTGTCCATCCAGGAACTGGACCGTACCACCGACAACCTGAGCCTGCGTTTTCAGGTGATTGACACGGGCATCGGGATCAGCGCCGAACAACAGACCCGACTGTTTCAGCCCTTCTCCCAGGCCGACACCTCCACCACCCGTAAATACGGCGGTACCGGGCTGGGACTGGTCATCTGTCGCAAGCTGCTGGATGGCATGGGCGCCCCCCTGACCCTGGAATCCATACCGGGTGCTGGCAGTACCTTCCGGTTCGAACTGACCCTGCCCCTGGTGCCGGATCAGGATCAGCCAGAAACGTCCCCAGCCCTGCGGCCCGGCGCCCGGGTTCTGGTGGTGGATGATCACGACGCCGCCCGCGCCGTCCTGGTCGATATACTGGAAAAGCAGCATTTCCAGACCTGCCAGGCCAATAGCGGCGAGACCGCCATCGAGGCCATCAAAATGGCAGAACGGGCTGGCACTCCCTTTGAACTGGTCCTCATGGACTGGAAAATGCCCGGTGGCCTGGACGGCATTCAGGCCCTGGACCGGCTGGAGACATTGCGCAGGCAGGGAGAACTGGAACCCAGAGCCTTGCCGGCCCTGATTGTCAGTGCCTACAGCCAGGAGGATCTGGCCCCCTATTCGGATCGCTTCAGCGCCTTTTTGAGCAAGCCGGTCACCCCCCGGACCCTGCTGCAGGCCATGGGGCAAGCCATGACGGCACAGACGGACATGGCCCCAGCCATCAACCGCCACGCGCCTCCGTGTTTTAAAGGGCATACCGTATTGCTGGTGGAGGACAACATCCTCAACCAGGAAGTGGCCAAAGGCATCCTCAACAAGACCGGAGTTCGGGTGATTCTGGCCAATGATGGCCAGGAAGCGGTGGAACGGGCGATGCAACATCCGGTGGATTTGGTGTTGATGGACCTGCAGATGCCGGTCATGGACGGGTTCGAGGCATCCCGCCAGATTCGCAAACAGTATCCCCATCTGCCCATCATCGCCCTGTCGGCGGCGGTGATGGAAGACGACCGGGAACAGGCCCGGGCCGCCGGCATGAACGACCATCTGGCCAAACCCATCGACACCCAGGCCCTGCTGAACACATTGCAGCACTGGCTGGTGCCGACCCATGAGGCCGGGTCCGTTGCCACCCACGTGACCCCGGAACCAGGCCGAACGGCAGCGGAAATGACCCTCAAGGGGTTTGACACGGCGGCCGCACTCAAACGCTTCGGCAATGACCAGGCCCTGTATCAACGGGCTTTGGTACAGTTTGCACAGCAACTGGATGGAGAACTGGCCGTCCTGGAAAAGGTGGATCAGTTGCAGGATGCCACCACGGGGCGCATGCTTCATACCCTCAAGGGGCTGGCGGCCCTGGTGGGCGCCCGGACATTGGCCGAGGCAACCGAATCCCTGGAACACAGATGCCAAAGCCGGTCTTCTCTTTCCCCGGCCGATACCCAAAATTTTCTTGGGGCTCTCAGGCAGGTCCGGGAACAGTTGGCCATTCTGCCCGAGGTGACCCGGATACCAGAGGCCATGCCGTCAGCCGACCCCCAACCCCCAGATGCCCACACTCTGGCGGAAGATATAAAATCCCTGCTACACACCCTCTCCTTGGGCGAACTGGTAGATGACGCACAGCTGCTGCGAGTCAGGGGGTATTTTGAAGCGCAGGTTGATGCCCAAATGACCCGGGAACTGATGGAACGGGTGGATCGTTTCGATCATGAGGGTGCAACAGCCTGTCTGGAACGGCTGGCCAGGGAGGCTGGCATCGATTTTTCATGAGGTTTGGCAGTGCCGGAAAAAAAAGCGACCGTGATGATCGTTGACGATCAACCCACCAACATTCACGCCCTGGCTTCCCTGCTCAAGGTGGACTATCGCATCCTGACCGCCACCAGTGGCGAAAGAGCACTGGTCATGGCCCGGGGCGAATCTCCCCCGGATCTGATCCTGCTGGATATCGTCATGCCCGGCATGGATGGTTACGACACCTGCCGCCGACTCAAGGATGACGAGGCCACCCGATCCATTCCGGTGATCTTCGTTACCGCCCTGGATGATGTGGAGGACGAGGAAAAGGGTTTGAACCTGGGGGCTGCGGATTATATTTCCAAGCCCTTTAGTCCAGCCATTGTTCGCGCCAGGGTCCGCAATCAGGTGACCCTCAAGCTCAAGACCGACATGCTGGAAAAAATTTCCCTTCAGGATGGCCTGACGGAAATCCCCAACCGGCGCAAGTTTGATCAAAAACTTGCCGAAGAATGGGGCCGGGCACGGCGGGATGGTCAGCCCCTGTCACTGTTGATGATCGACATTGACCAGTTCAAGCCCTATAACGACCACTACGGCCACGGCGCCGGAGATGAATGTCTCAAGCGGGTGGCGCAGGCCATGGCCCAGACCCTGTCCAGGACTTCCGATCTGCTGGCCCGTTACGGCGGCGAGGAATTCGTGGCCCTGTTACCGGGCACCGACGAGACAGGTTGCCGGCATCTGGCCGAGTCCCTGCTTGAAGCGGTCCGATCCCTTCAGCTTCCCCATGGGTTATCCGATGTGGCCCCCCATGTGACCGTGAGCATCGGCGGGGCCACCCATTCGGCACGGACCCCGAAAACCAACCCGGAAACCCTGAAAAAATCCGCCGACGACGCCCTCTACCTGGCCAAGCAGGCGGGACGCAACCGGTACCACCACGAATCCGGCTACGCCTCGCCAATCACTGACTGATCCCATGCTCCCGGGTGGCACTGAAGGTCACCTCCGGCCATTTCTCCATAGCCATCTGCAGATTCACCCGGGTGGGCGCGATGTATACCAGATCACCGCCATGGTCGATGGCCAGGTTGGCGGCAGCCTTGTCCTTGAACTGCTCCAGCTTGCGCTCGTCCTCGCAGGTGACCCAGCGGGCGGTCTGCACCGAAACCGTCTCGAAAGCGGCGTCCACGTTGTATTCGGATTTCAGACGATGGGCCACCACATCGAACTGCAATATACCCACCGCACCGAGGATCAGGTCATTGTTGGTCAGTGGCCGGAATAACTGGGTTGCCCCCTCCTCACAGAGCTGCTGTAGCCCCTTGTGCAACTGTTTCATTTTCAGGGGGTCGCGCAACTGGGCGCGTCGGAACAATTCCGGGGCGAAGTTGGGAATCCCGGTGAAGGCCAGGGCCTCGCCCTGGGTGAAGGTATCACCGATACGGATGGTGCCGTGGTTATGCAAGCCGATGATATCCCCTGGGTAGGCTTCTTCCAGATGCTCCCGGTCCGAGGCCAGAAAAGTCAGGGCATCGGAGATGCGCACATCCCGCTGGATACGCACATGGTTGAGCTTCATGCCTTTGGTGAAGGTGCCCGAGCAGATGCGCAAAAAAGCAATCCGGTCCCGGTGCTGGGGGTCCATGTTCGCCTGGATCTTGAACACGAAACCGGAAAAGGTCTCCTCCTCCGGGGACACCTTCCGGATCTCGGTGGGGCGAGGTTGGGGCGGGGGGGCGTGCTCGACAAAGTCATCCAGCAGCTCCTGGATGCCGAAGTTGTTGATGGCTGAACCAAAAAATACCGGCGTCTGCCGCCCGGCCAGGTACTCGTCCTTGTCAAACTGATGGGACGCCCCCATGACCAGTTCCAGCTCCTCCCGCAGTTCCTCTGCCTGACTGCCCAACACTTCGTCCAGACGGGGATTGTCCAGACCCTGGATGGTCTCCCCCTGCTGAATCTTGCCGCCGTGGGTGGGCGAGAACAGATGCACCACATCCCGTTTGAGATGGTAAACCCCCTTGAAACGCTTGCCCATGCCGATGGGCCAGGTCACCGGGGCACATTGGATCTTGAGCACATCCTCCACTTCATCCAGCAGTTCGATGGGCTCGCGGCCTTCCCGGTCCAGCTTGTTGATGAAGGTCATGATGGGGGTATCCCGCAGGCGACACACCTCCATCAGCTTGATGGTGCGTTCCTCCACCCCCTTGGCCACGTCGATGACCATCAGGGCCGAGTCCACCGCGGTGAGGGTGCGATAGGTGTCCTCGGAGAAGTCCTGGTGACCGGGGGTATCCAGCAGGTTGACGATACGGTCCTTGTAGGGGAACTGCATCACCGAGGAGGTCACGGAAATGCCCCGCTGCTTTTCCAGTTCCATCCAGTCCGAGGTGGCGTGCCGGGCTGCCTTGCGGCCCTTGACGGTCCCCGCCAACTGGATAGCACCCCCGAACAGCAGCAGCTTTTCGGTCACCGTGGTCTTGCCCGCATCCGGGTGGGAAATGATGGCAAAGGTACGGCGGCGGGCGGTTTCAGTGGCGTATCTGGAGGGCATGGGCGGCACGGCCTGTGGGTAAAACCGGCCATTCTACGACAGATGGCAGGATGGCCCAAGGATTGCGGGCATCACTGTCCAGGGGGTCCGCTGCGCTCCCGGATGGCCTGACGTTCTTCCGGGGTCATCTGCAACCAACGCTCCCGGAGTCGTTCCCGTTCTTGCGGGGGCAACCGCTGGAAATGTTCCAGCCGTTTTTGATGCTGGCCCCGTGCCTCCTCGGGCAAGGTTTGCAGCGCCCTGCGCTGCTCCCGCAATTGTCGCCGTTCCTCTGGAGAAAGTGACTCAAGGCGCTGCAGATTACCGCTGAAGCGGTCACGCTGTTCGGGCGTCATCTCCTGCCAGCGTTCGGCAATGTGCAACAGATGCTGTCGCCGCTGTGGCGGCATGGTATCCCAGCGTTCTGCCAATGGTGCCAGCACGGCCCGCTCACTACGGCCAAGCTGTGACCAGTCCGGCGCAGACTCAGCCGAAGTGGCCGACACCCAGACCGGCAGCCCCAGCAGCAGACATAGCATAAAAACAGGCAGGTACCGATTCATCCCGACTCCTCCATCACCCATTGCAAAAATGCCGGATCATCCACCCAGAACCCCTCATCCAGCACCCATTCGATGTCCTCCAGCTCCGCCAAAGCCACCGGCAAGGGCGGGTGGTGCATGGTCCCCGGATTGAGCACCATCACCACCGCCAGTGTTACCGAAGCCGCTACCGCCAGCCCCCCCACGGGCCGCCATGATCCCCCTCTGCCGGTGTCTGTCATCCACCGGGGCCAGCCCCTGGCCCTGGTGGCCCTGGCAAAGGCTTCCTGGCGGGCACGGTGCAGTCGTCTTTCCTCCTGGGGTGACAGATCGGTCTGACGGTCAAGGGTCTGCCGGACCCGAGCCAGCCAGGGTGCCGCCTTGTGGTCTTCAGAACTCATGATAAGCCTCCAGATGCTGTCGCAGACTCTGCAGGGCACGGTGCAGATGGGTTTTAACACTGCCTTCGCTGATATTCAGGGCTGCCGCCGTGGCGGCGGTATCCAGTCCCTCCCAATGGCGCAGTAAAAAGGCTTGCTGCTGTCGCAGGGGCAGTTGTCTCAGGGCCGATTCCAGGTCCACGGCAAACCGGCCATCCTCCAGTGACTGATCCGGGCCGGGGGTGAAGGTATCCGGCAAGGTGAGCATCGGGTCTTCCTGGGACTCATCCCCCAGACCCAGCACCGCCATCACCCGCTGCCGCACCCGGCGACGCCGGTACACATCCCGGATCCGGGTCTGCAGGATGCGCCAGAACAGCGGCTCCCAGGCCGCGGCGGGCCGATCCCGATAACGGCTGATGAGGGCAGTCAGGGTGTCCTGCACCACATCCAGCGCCGCCTCCCGATCCCCCAGGGCCAGGGCTGCCATACGCACTCCCCGTCCCTGCACCTGGCAGAGAAACTGCTCCAGGGACGGGGGAGAAGCGGCGACGGATGACGGCGATGGGGCCGGTGCCCCATCGTGATGCGCCATCCACCAGGTCAGTGTGGGCATCATGGATTGCTCCGGTGATCAACCAGGATAAAAAGGCAGATGCCCTTAATCACGCCGCTGGTCACCCATGCCACCCCTTTCACCACGGCCTCCCATCTCGCCGCGGCCCCCCGAAGTCATGTTCCCCCCATGACCACGGCGCTCCTCCCTCTCGGCCCGTCGGGTTTCCCGTTCCTCGTCGGTCATTCGGGGGCGGTCTCCAGCACCACGACCCTCCTGCTGAAGCCGTCCTTCCCTGGGGCGATCGTTGTTGGCTGCAAGCTGCTGTCCCCGCCGCGCCTCACGGGCCGCCTGTATCCCGTCCCGACAGGCTTCAAAGGCTTCGCCACTCAGATCCCGGCATACCTGCCGGGGGCCGTCCCGTTCCAGGGTGCCCGGCCCTGCGGCCAAGGCGCCCAGGGACAGGGTCAGCGCCACGGCCCCCGTCAACAGGGCCGCTGTCGGACCTGACACACGACGGTAACAGGATGATGAATATACAGGCATGATGTCTCTCCAGTTGATTGTGGGTTGAATCCACTATTCAGCCCTTACCCTGCAATACGTTCATACCGGCCATCGGTTGACGCGGAAAATATCCACATTGGCGCGGATTATTTCTGTACCTGGGTACGGGAGTTGATAAAATCCTGCTCCGTCATCCCTCGTTCATCCTCACCAGCGAAGAAGGCACCATGCCTGAAGAGACACCTCCTCAACCCATCGCCTATCTGGTCGATGCCATCCAGGAGGGGGATATCGAGCAGGTTCAGCACCTGATGGCCGAAGCCCAGCAGGAACTGGAACAGCAAAACCGGGAGCTCAGAGAAGCCCAGGTGATCAACCAGCGTCTGCTGGACACCTACAGCGCCTTTTTCGGCGCTTTGCCCATGGCAGCCCTGGTGGTGGATCGCCACGGCCTGATCATCGAAACCAATCAGATGGCCGAAGCCTGTTTTGGCCTGCAGATGCAGCCCTGCCGGCATTATTTACTCCGCCGTCTGGTCCATCCGGCGGCAGAAATCCGGCTCAACCAGGCGCTATTACAGGCAGAACATCAGGGCCATGCCCACATCTACCAGATTCAGTTGCGGTCTGCCCGCCATGAAGACGCCTACTTCCCCGCTGAACTGCACATTGCCCGGCTACCGGGACGGGAAAACCGGCCCTGTGAGTTTTCTTGCGCCGTGGTGGACCTCACCGAGCGAATGCGCCACGAAGCCGCCTTGCAGACCGCCCATGAACAACTCAAGGAACGGGAAACCTGCTACCGCATCGCAGCCGATTATTCTCCCGACTGGGATTACTGGTATGGGACGGACGGTCAATATGTCTATGTCTCCCCTGGCTGCAAGGAGATCAGTGGCTACCCGCCCCAGGCGTTCAAGGAAGACCCGGAACTGATGCTGCGCCTGCTGATTCCAGAGGACAGGGACCGCTGGCAGCACCATCTGAATGACATCGATCAGGGCTGTGCAGCCACCCATGTCACCATGGTGTTCACCCTGCGGCGCCCCGACGGACAGTTACGGCACATCGAACACCAATGTCAGGCCATCGTCGATGAGCGAGGCGTTTATCTGGGCCGGCGGGGGGTCAATCGGGACATTACCGCCCGCAAGCAGGCCCAGGACCAGTTGGCTCAGGTCACACGGCTGTATCGCACCCGCACCGAAGTCAATCAGGCCATCACCCGGCTGGAAGATGACACCCCTTTGCTACACACCACTGCCCGCATCGCCGTTGAACAGGGAGGGTTTAGAGCCTGCCTGTTCATCGATCCACCGGCCCCGGGCAAGACACCAAAAATCCGGGTCCATCATGGCCTGGCCCCCAATCCACGGGCAGCGATTCCCCTGGACACCCTCTGGGAAACCTTGCGAGAACGGCCCTGGACCGTCATTCACGGGCACCCTCTGATTCAGGAAGACTGTGCCGCCCCCTCGGTCCCCAGGGCATGGCGACATTGGAGCGCACAGGAAGGCATCACCAGCGCCGGACATTTTCCCCTGTTCGTCGGCGATGAATTGATGGCCATGGTCAGCTTCCTGGCTACCGACCCCCACCACTTTACCCCCCAGGTGGTGGACCTGCTCAAAGGCGTGATGGCAGATCTTTCCAATGCCCTGCACCACATGGGGCGGGAACGCCAGCGCAAGGCCAGGGAAGCGGAATTTCAAAGACAGCAAACCGAAGCCCGGACCTTTACCCAGGCCATTATCGACTCATTGCAGGCCAATATCTGCGTCCTTGACAGCACCGGCACCATTATTGCGGTCAATCGCTCCTGGATACATTTTGCCCACGCCGACAAGGCCCCAAAAGAACGGGTGTCACAGGGCATGAACTACCTGGAGATCTGTGACCGGGCCGCCGCCCAGGGACATGTGGAGGCCCAGCGGATCGCTGCAGGTATGCGCCGGGTCATGAGCGGCGCACTGAACCTCTACGAGGACGAGTATCATCTTGACTCTGCCACCTACATGATCCGCGTCACACCTTTGACCCATGACACCGGACAGCAGCGGCGGCTGGTGATCAGTCACCTGGATATCACCGAACTCAAGCGGAACGAAATTGCCCTGCGGGATGCCAAGGAGGAAGCGGAACGGGCCAGCCAGGCCAAATCCGAATTTCTCTCCAGCATGAGTCACGAACTGCGCACCCCCATGAATGCGGTGCTGGGGTTTGCCCAGTTGCTGGAAATTGACCCGGCCCTGACCCAGGAGCAACAGGAACAGGTGCAGGAAATCCTTCGGGGTGGCCGGCATCTGCTGGGATTGATCAATCAGGTGCTGGATCTGGCCGCGGTGGAATCGGGACGTATTGAACTGTCCCTGGAGAACGTGCCCCTGGAGGCCATCATGGATGAATGTATTACCCTGGTGCGTCCCCTGGCCAGGGAACGGCAGATCCAGATTCAACAGGACTGCCCCCCGGACTGCGTGGCCCTGGCCGATCCCCTGCGCCTCAAACAGATTGTGATCAATCTGCTCTCCAATGGCATCAAGTACAACCGCAGTCAGGGCCTGCTGGAAATTCGGGCCACGGTATCACCCAATGGGCATCAGGTCATGGTCACGGTGAAAGACACCGGTCAGGGTATTGCCCCGGAACGCATGAAGGAGCTGTTTCAGCCCTTCAACCGGCTGGATGCCAACCCGCTGGAAACCGAGGGGACCGGGATCGGACTGGCCATTTCCCGGCGACTGGTGGAAACCATGGACGGCACCATTGAAGTGAAAAGCGAACCGGGACAGGGCAGCACCTTCATGGTCCATCTGCCCAGAGGCACCATCCTCCCAGACGACGAGGCATCCGGCCCGGCAACGGCCAGCGACAGTCAAGATCCCCTCACCCAGGCCGCACACACCATCTTGCACATCGACGATAATCCGGCCAACATCCGTCTGGTGGCCCAGATGCTGCGTCACCACGGCCAATTGCAGTTACTCAATTCCCCCAATCCCCGACTGGGACTTGAACTGGCCAGTGCCCATCAACCGGATCTGATCCTGCTGGACATCAACATGCCGGAACTGGACGGCTATCAGGTACTCAGGCAGTTGCGGGCCAATCCCCATACCACCAGAATCCCGGTGATTGCCGTGACCGCCTTTGCCACCGAACGGGATATGGCACGAGGCCGGGCGGCAGGCTTTGATGCCTACCTGACCAAGCCCCTGGATATTCCCCTGTTCCTGCAAACGGTGGATGTGCTGCTGGATGATCAGGTGGACCATCGGCCTGCACCTCAATCGGAGGATACCCCGCGGCGCTGACCGAACGTGGCCAATACCTCGTCGAGGACTTCCGTGCGGAAGGGTTTTTCCACATAGGTGCAAAAACCCCGCTCCAGGGCCTCGGTGACCCGTAACTCTCCCGCGTCGGCACTCACCGCCACCACCGGAATTCCCGCAGTGCGCCGGTCGGCCCGCAACTGTCCCAGCACCTCGAAACCATGCAGGTCCGGCAGGTTCAAATCCAGCAGGATCAGCCCCGGCAATTCAGTCCGGGCCAGTTCCAGTCCGGCGGTTCCGGTTTCCGCTTCCAGCAGGTGTACGCCGGTATGATCTGCCAGCAGCCGACGCACCAGCCGCAGGTTGGCGGGATTGTCCTCCACATACAAAATCCGCAACTGCCGGGGCTGGCCGGCGGCAATGCCCCCTGACATCCCCGGATCAGAGACATGGATCTTGTCAGTACATGCCAGCGCTTCATCGCTGGTCTGCTGGCTGTCCTCAGGCAGGTCCAGGGTAAAGAGACTGCCCTGCTCCGGTGTACTCTCCACCCGAATATCCCCGGCCATCATCTCCACCAGACGGCGGGACAGGGATAACCCGATGCCGATGCCGTCCTCATTGCAGACATGGCGACTCAACCGCACAAAGGGATGAAACAGGTTGGCCAGCTGTTCCTCGTCCATACCCAGGCCATCATCGGCCACCTGGATCAAGACCCGCCCCCCCTGGGCGCTGGCACTCAGGGTCACCGTGCCCTGGGGCCGGTTGTACTTGATGGCATTGGAGATGAGATTGATCAGCACCTGACGCAATCGGGTGGGGTCCGCCCAGACCCGGCAGGTGGAGGTTGCCGTCTCCTCCGTCAGGGTCACGGTCACCCCCTTGTCCTGGGCGGCCTGACGCAGGGTGGTGATACATTCCTGCAGCACATCCACGACAACAACACCATGTAGCTGCACATTCAGGCGCCCGCTTTCCAGCATGGACAGGTCCAAAATATCATTGATCAGGGCCAGTAGATGCCAGCCGGCCCGGAGGATTTCCTGTACCGCTTCGGTCAGATCCGGGTCATCGGCACATTCATGTTCCAGAATCTGGCTAAACCCCAAAATGGCATTGAGGGGCGTGCGCAACTCGTGGCTCATGTGGGAAAGAAACTCGTTCTTGGCCCGGTTGGCCTGCTCGGCCTGATCCCTGGCCAGGGCCAGACGACATTCGTCACCTTTGCGCTGGGTGATATCCAGGGCCTTCATACAGGCGGCATAGGCCAGCCCCTTTTCATCCCTCAAGGCAAAATGCTGAGCCAGCAACACCACCGTCCCCGATTCCAGGACCAGATGGTGTTCCCGTTCCAGCACATCGTCCCGGCACATGGCTTCATGATCCGCCTGCCGGAACAACCGGGTGATTTCCGGGGGCAGGCATTCCTCATCCACATGACTGATCACCTGCTCGGATGTCAGTCCCAGGCCACCGAGGAAGCGCTGGCTGACCATCTTATAGGCGCCGGCCCGATCTTTTACATAGGCCCACAGGGGTGATTTATCGAGAATTTGCCGCAACCGGGACTCACTTTCCCGCAATGCCCGGTGGGCCACCAGAATCTCGGCATTATCCCAGAAGGTCACGACCGCGCCGCTATGACGGCCCGCCTTGTCGGTGAAGGGCTGTACCCGCATCAGGTGTTCCGAAGGCAGGCTGATCTGGGTCTGCACCGGCTGGCCTGTGTCCAGAACCCGCTGCACATGCTCGATCAATTCGGGCAAACAACGCAGCCCTTCAATGGCCATCAGGGGACGGGACAGATCCCCATCAGTGACCCCAAACAAGCTGGTGGACCTAGGATTGATCAAGGAGATGCACAAATTGCAATCCACCACCAACAGGGCATAAGGCAAACTGTCCTTGACGTTACGCAAGGTGGTGTTGAGTGTGGCCAGTTCCTCGGTTTTGCCCTGCAGCTCCTGATTGACCGTGAATAATTCTTCGTTGGTCGCCTGCAGTTCTTCGTTGGAGGTTTCCAGTTCCTCGTTAGCCGACTGCAGTTCCTCGTTGGTGGATTGCAGTTCCTCGTTGGCTGACTGTAATTCCTCGTTGGTGGTTTCCAGTTCTTCCACCACGGTCTGCAGATGCTCCCGGGTGGCGATCAGTTCGTGCTCCAGGGCCTGTACCGCATCGGCATCCTGTGGTACCTGCAGGATATCGTCCTGATCCAGTGTGATCTCCTGTTCCCCGGATACGGACTCAAACATCACCAAAAACAGGTCTTCGTCATCCTGGGCCAGCAAAGGCCGCACCGCCAGGCGTATGGGCTTGAGATCACCATCCTCGTCGTCCAGACGTACCCGATGCCCCATGGCAGCGGCGCCGGTACGCTTGGCCCGGGCCACCAGCGCCCGCAAATCCAGGGCCAGGGGCCGGGGTAACAGTTCCTGGGCGTTGAGACTGGTCTGCCCGGCCCCATGACTGAGAAATTCCCCCGCATTGCCCATGATCCGGCGAATATCCAGTTGCTCATCCACCACCAACCCCGGTGGGACATAGGCCTCCAGTATCGCATCCAGAATCCGCTGCAATTCACGGCTGGCGGCTCCGGCTCGCCCTCGACCCACGGCATTGGCGGTGATACCTGAGTGACTGCGTCCGGAGGCGATATAGCGGGATTCTCCCGGTTCCCGCCGGTACAGACGGGCCAGCTTGGACACTGGAGTAAACAGGCGGGATCGGCCACTGGGGGTTTCAGAACGCCCCAAAAACAGCAGTCCCCCCACCCGCAAGGCGTAGTGAAAGCTCTCAAATACCCGATCCTGCATGGGAGATTTGAGATAAATGAGCAGGTTGCGACAACTGACCAGATCCAGATGTAAAAAAGGCGGATCTTTCATCAGGTCGTGCCGGGCAAACACAATGGAATCCCGCAGCACCTGACTGACCCGGAACTGTTCCCGGCTACGGGTGAAATAGCGTTGCAACCAGCCGGGGTCCAGCACTTCCAGGGCACCAGCGGAATATAACCCGCGCCGGGCCTGGGCCAGGGCATCCAGGTCCACATCGGTGGCATAGATTTGCAGTTTGAGATCCTGGGCACTGCTGCGCAAAGCCTCATGGATCAAAATGCCAATAGAGTAGGCTTCCTCACCGGTGGCACAGCCGGGCACCCAGATGCGCAAGGGTTCACCCGCTGGTTTTTTTCTCACCAATTCATTGAGCGCCTGGCCCAACCCCTTGAAAGCAGCCTCGTCCCGGAAAAAACTGGTGACCAGGATATGTAATTCTCGCACCAGCGCCTCGGGTTCATCGGGATGATCGTGCAGATATTCCAGATATTGGGACAAGGTCTCACAACCGCCGTGGGCCAGACGCCGCTGCAGACGGCGCAGCATGGTGGCCTCCTTGTACTGACTGATATCCACCCCGGTGCGGTTTCTCACCAACCGCAAGATGCGATCCAGTTCACCTGGGTCCCCCAGATCCTCCGGGCGTGGCGTCTGCTCTGTGGGCAGCAGACGGTCGGTATGGGCCAGGGCGGCGGCAATTTCCTCCGGCGTCAGGATGGCATCCACCAGCCCGGTGGCCACCGCCGCCTGGGGCATTCCCGGATATTTGGCGCTGGCCTCGTCCTGGGCAAACACCCGGCCGCCGGCCTGCTTGATGGCGGTAATGCCATCGGCGCCGTCAGAACCGGTGCCGGACAGGATCACCCCCACGGCATGATCTCCCAGTTCCAGGGCCAGGGAGCGAAATAACAGGTCTACGGAAGGCTTGGGAATGCCTCGGGTGCTGGCCTGTCGCAGCCGCAGACAGCCGTCCTCAAACAGCACATTGAAGGCTGCCGGGGTGATATACAGGGTGTCGGGCTGAGGCCGGGTATCATCGGTCAGGGAAATCACCGGCAAGCGGGTTTCCCTGGACAGAATCTCCGTCAGCATACTTTGGTAATCCGGTGACAGGTGCTGGGCCACCACGTAGGCCTGTCCGGTCTGGTCCGACAGGGTGCGCACCAGCCGGCTCAGGGCCTCGATACCCCCCGCCGAAGCACCGATGCCCACCAGAGTCCGGGCCGATTGATCTTTACGTTCCATGACAGACGGGCAACCTCTCTACGATGAACGCTGATCCTATAGCCTTCACTGCCGCTTTCCAAGCCAGCAGCACCTAAAGCGTCCGCGCCATCAGCAGGGCATCCTCCCGACCCTCTCTGGCTGGATAATAGCGTTTGCGTACACCCACCTCGTTAAAGTCCAGGGAACGATAAAGGGCGATGGCGGCCTCATTGGAAGGGCGCACTTCCAGAAAAGCGATCTGGGCATTCCGTGCCTTGGCAATCTCCAGCAGGGCCTGCAGCAGATGACGCCCCAACCCCTGGCCCTGGCGTTCGGGGCGGATGGTCAGATTGAGCAGATGACATTCCCCCACCGCCACGGACATCACCCCGTAACCCATCAACTCGTCGAGATGAGCCGTGGTGAGCACCCAGCAGGCATGTCCCACCCGCAGGCAGTCGCGAAAAATGCCCTCGGACCAGTAAAACTCATAGGCCCTGGGTTCGATGTCCATGACGGTGTCCAGGTCTTGAACCCGCATGGGGCGTAACTGCAATGACGTCATGGTGGTGGTCACTGTGGACATGGGAAACTATCCGTTCCGCAACTATAAGGATCAGGTACACTATGCCAAAAAAATCAGTTCGTTGGCGACAGGCTATCCGATGCCACCTGAATAGTTACCAAAGAACATCCTCAAAGCAGGCAAGGCCATTCTGGCCGGAGCCGAACGTTGACCTATTCGCCTCCTAAACGGCTGACTGTGCACTGCGGATTTCAATCACGGGCGTCAGGCACTCCTACAAGCTCAAGCCGCCGTGGTCATAGTGCTGGCCGGCCTTGAAGCTGCAGACACCAGGCGCCATGGCGATACTGACGGCACTGTTCCAGTACCAGCCCACTTGCTGATAGCCCGTATCCACAGAGTCCTTGATGACCGCGCAACGGCTCCAACGGGTTTCGGTCAGGTGCTTGGGCAAATCCACTTTCGACATCGGCCGGGGGGTGAGTACCCAGCCGTGATCGGTGACAATGCGGATCTTCCGCCAGCCGGCGGCCATCAGTTCCTCGCTTCGCTCGACCACCTCATCCAGCAAGGTATCGATGCGAGCAGCCAGTTTCAGACCTTTAACATGGCCTTCCTTGTCGATATCGCCACTTTGCAGCCAGGCATTCGACGAAGGATCACCGGCATCACCTTCTTCCAGGTATTGCCAGCCTTTCTCGTGCAGCAGCCTGCGAAGATGGTGGGCGGAAAAGTCCTTGTCACCATCCGCAAGGCTCGGTTCAAAATCCCGATCCGTCACTCGCCCGGTCAAGCGATCATGCACGGGCGTTACCGCCGCCTTGGCCGTCGCCGTCACGGAAGGCAATGCCGCCCAGCTCGACCCAAGCTGGATGTCGCCCAGGCCTTGCAGCTTCTCGCTCAAGCGCTGGGCCGTATCAAAGCGCAGGCCATCGACAAAAAATACCGCCTCACCCGCCATGGCATAATCCGCCGTGGCTTCGTTGGCACGACCCAGGCCCGGATAGCCCTTGCTGCGCACCAGGTTCTGAAAGTTGCGTGTGATGCCATCCAGCCAAGGGGTATAGATCAAATCCAGAAGGCCTTGCACCAAACCCTGTTGCCCAGAAGTCAGCGGATAGGCCAATGCGCGCAGAGCGTGATCATCCGCACGCCAATAGTGGTCCCGATACTGGCTCGCCATCTCCTCGGGATCAGTACCGGAGAACGTGGTTGACGTGGCTTTGGCGACCTCGGCCAGATGCTGCAGCACGCCCGCCAGGGGCGCCATGCCCAGGGCATGCCATACCCAGTCACGGCGCTCCGCATGGTGGCTCTCAAGGTGTGTGATACCCAAGCGGACCTTGGCCGGATCAAGCTGCAGCAGCCCGTTCAGCAAAAACCCGCGTGAACCCTCGCCCACTCGGGCGGGGATGTAAGCGGGGGCCGCGCAAGCGGCCCTATTTTTGTGTCTTCTGCCCCTGAGCATAGGCTTTCAACGTTTCGATAGTCACCCCGCGCTACAAGCGAAATACGATCTCGACCACAGCGCGGCGCTCTTGCTCAAGCGCGGAATATGGGGATTCAAGAACCGCACCTTCGGTGATTCGCTCTCCGTTGATAGCGCCCGGGTTTGGGCGAGCAACTGGAGTCCTGGTTGAGCAGTCCCAACCGGAGGCGCTCAGTCCGTTCCAGCAAGATCGCCTTGACCCGCTTGAACGGAGTGAACCG